>CAZTDR010000089.1:0-8173 GCA_964612855.1 uncultured Coxiellaceae bacterium | reverse complement strand
CCTTCCCCTGCTGGGAAGGTGATCTAAATGAAAGCGTTGTATAAAACATCAACTGATTAACCGGACACTAGTGTGGCGTGCCATGCCATGCCCGTGGCATTGCAAAAAATTTTTGTCCCCGACACAAATGTGGGGGTGCCCCGCCGATTTTTTAATAAGCAAACTGCTGCTGACAATAGGTTTCTTTCACTAAAAAGGCGCTAACAATCGTTGCAAAAATGTAGCATAACGGCACCATAAATAATCCCATGTGGTAATCGGCTACGCTGTACAAGGGCAAATGATTTGCCGCATAGGTTCCGTCCCAGTTGAGATATAAGATATAACCTACTAACGGTTGCACAATAGCGCCGCCGGCAACCACCGCCATATTATTTAAACCAATCGCGGCGCCAATACTGCCCGGATGGCTATTATCGCGTACCAAACAAAACGCAAGGGATTGACCGCCACCTGCTAAGCCAAACGCAAATAAGGCAAGGTAAAGCATAGGCATGGACAGTGAGCCATAAAGCACAGCCAGTGATGAAACAATCCCGATTGCACCACACATGACTAATACAATGCGGCGACGTTGGATATATTCTGAAATCCATCCGCTGATGGGTGAGCCTAACCCCACGCCAACCCAGATTGCTGCGCACGCAACGGAAGCACCGGTAGTCGTAAGTTTGTAAGCGCTTACCAAAAAGGGCACGCCCCATAATGCCGCAAAAGTAGCAATGGGCGCCCAGATTAAAAAAGAGTAGGCAGCTGTCCACCAAGTGGGAGCACGGCCAAACAGCAATTTGAATTTGCTAGGAGAGGTTTCTTCGGGTTTGATGTGATGGACATGCTGGGAGCTACGAGTGGGAGGGGCGTCTTTTACGATAAACCAAACTAAAATCGCGAGTAATACGCCAAAAAGTGCGAGATAAGCCATACTATGGCGCCAACCCCAATGATGAATGGCTACAGCGAGAGGTAATTCACCACAAATGGCACCCACGGAGCTCATTAACTGGACGATGCCTGACAAAATAGCGAAATACGTCGGTGGGAACCAGCGAGCAATCAACATCAATGCGCCACTAAATGAAAAAGCCGAACCTATTCCCATTAAAAAACGGCCAGCCGATGCATTAATCATATTATTGCTAAAACTAAAGCAGAGTGCCCCCAAAGCACAGGTCAAAATAGCGATGGTAATAATGCGCCTGGGTCCAAATCGATCATGGAGAAAACCTGCGGGTACTTGCATGGGTGTATACGCGTAGTAAAAAAATGCCGAAACTAAACCTAAGCTCGCTGCATTGAGGCTTAAATCTTGCATCAATTCATTGGTCATGACCCCTAAAGAAACTTGGAGAGTAAACTCATACATGTAAAAAGCAGATGCCAGTATACAAATAATAACGGCGACCAAGGTTAACTTAAGTGACTTCATTAGTATCTCTTCCGATTAAAATGATTAACGTGAGGTTATTTAATAATTAAAGCAGCGGCGACGTTACGATTTTCCGCGGTCAAAGCATTATATGTGCGGCAAGCCGCGCTGGTGTCCATCACTTCAATACCAATACCTTCATTGATAAGATCACCATAAACGTCTAAGGGAGGAAATTCTAGTGTGCTGCCGGTGCCAATTAATAAAATAGCGGGACTGAGTTCCGAAATAATTTCAAGGTCAGTTCGGGTCAGTTCTGAAATATGTTGAGGTCGCCAATGATCTATTAATTTGTCAGGCGATACGACGATGCTATGAGAGTAGGTCAATTCATTAACTTGAATATTGCCAGGTTTATAAGCTCGAATTTGGTATTTCGCCCGATTTTCGTCAAGGTCTAACCCCATATTTTTTTCTCCGTTTTGTACGACGTACAGCATATCTGATCTAGGTTGTAATTTGCAACGTGAGCAAGTTTGCCGGGAAAGTGGGGGAGTGTCACCTATTCTTTTGCGAGGGGTGGTGAGCAGGCTGCAGTTTGCCTACTCTACATTTATTCGTATCCACATTGACACCCACCTCATTCCTGCTTAATGTTATTTGATCTTCATCCTTTCGGGTTATCACTTATGGACCAATTTTCTCGCATCAATCGATTACCGCCTTACGTGTTTAATGTGATGGAACAATTAAAATTACAAAAAATGGCGCAAGGTGCGGATGTCTATGATTTTGGGATCGGCAATCCAGATCAGCCAACACCGCCCCATATTGTTGAAGCCTTGCGTGATGCTTTATTGCGGCCGAATATTTATCGTTATGCGCCCTCCAAAGGCATACCAGAATTACGCCAATCGATAGCAAATTGGTATGGTCGTCGTTTTAATGTTGATTTAGATTTTGAAACAGAAACCCTAGTCACGATTGGTTCCAAGGAAGGGTTGGCTCATTTGGCATTGGCTACGGTCGATGCCGATGACACGGTTTTGGTCCCAAATCCTTGTTATCCCGTCCATCATTTTGGTTTTACGATTGCGGATGCCGAAGTGCGGTCTATTCCATTGCTGCCCGAGGTGGATTTTCTCGCTACGTTGGAAAGTACGATTAAAGAAAGTTGGCCCAAGCCTAAAATGCTCATTATTAATTTTCCGGCAAATCCCACGACACAGTGTGTCGACTTAGATTTTTTTACAGAGATCGTCGCGTTGGCGAAAGAACATAAAATTTGGATCGTACATGATTTAGCATATGCCGATTTGGTTTACGATGGTTATCGCGCACCGTCTATTTTGGAAGTTCCGGGCGCAAAAGACATCGCGGTTGAAGCTTACACCTTATCTAAATCTTATAACATGGCCGGTTGGCGTGTCGGTTTTATGTGCGGCAATGCTAAATTATTAGCGGCTTTAGCACGTATTAAATCCTATGTGGATTATGGCAGTTTTGCCCCTATTCAGTTAGCGGCTGTGGCAGCGTTAGAAGGCCCGCAAGATTGCGTTAGAGAGATTTGTTCTCGTTATCAGCAACGCCGTGATACGATGTGCGCCGGTCTTAAAGCAGCAGGATGGGATGTAGAAGTTCCTAAGGCGACCATGTTTGTTTGGGCAAAAATCCCAAAATCTTTTCGTCATTTGGGTTCATTGGACTTTGCCAAATTATTAGTGGATCAAGCCAACGTGGTTGTTTCACCGGGTATTGGATTTGGTGAATATGGTAATGAGTATGTGCGTATTGGTTTGGTGGAAGATGAACAACGAATGCAACTCGCACTTCAGCATATTACTCGTTTTATGCGGGGCGAGTTCGACTCCTCTGCTCACATGATTTTATCGGAGATCCCTGCATGAGTAAAAAAAATCTGTTGCCCCTGAAGAGTGTTGCAGTTGCTTTATTGTTTTGTGTGTTTTTAGGGCCGGTGGGGGTTTTGTACTCTTCTGTGGTGGGCGGTGTTGTGATGATGACGGTAGGTATTTTAGTGTTGCGCGCAAAATTGATCGGGCCAATTTTATTGCTGTGGATGGTTTCTTGTACGTGGGGCGTGGCGGCTGCGAATCGGTATAATAATAAAATAGTATCGCGTTATTCTGCCTGATGTTCCCTCTTGTCATTCTGTGTAGGGGCACGGCGTGCCGTGCCCTAGCGGCGCTTGCTCGAAGTCAAACACGGGCACGGCACGCCGTGCCCCTACAATAATAATTAAACGGATGTTTCTATGTCTCAAAAAATAATTAAACGCCGCCTTGAAACTGCTCCACTGAATTCCTATTCACCTCATCCCTTATTGCAACGTATTTATGCGGCACGTGGAATTGCCTCTGCCACCGAATTAGAGCGGGGTCTCAATAATTTATTACCCTTTCATGATTTGCTGGGTATTGATCAAGCCGTTTATTTGTTGGCGGAGGCTATCCGAGAGCAACAAAAAATTTTAATTGTTGGTGATTTTGATGCAGATGGTGCGACAAGTACGGCGGTTGCCATGCGCGCACTACGAGAACTGGGTGCAGAGCAAGTGGATTACTTAGTTCCTAATCGTTTTGCATTCGGTTACGGATTAACACCGGAGCTGGTTGCTATTGCAAAAAAATTCGAGCCACAGATAATTGTGACGGTCGATAATGGTATTGCCAATCATGCGGGTGTCATTGCAGCAAAACAACTCGGCATCAAAGTCATTATCACAGACCATCATTTACCTGCAGAGACATTGCCTCCAGCGGATGCCATTGTAAATCCAAATCAATCCGGCGATGGATTTGCCAGTAAAAGCATTGCCGGTGTAGGTGTTATTTTTTATGTCATGCTCGCACTGCGTCGTTATCTCAGTTCGCAGCAATGGTTTGAGCAGCGAGCGATACCGGAACCCAATATGTCGAAGTTACTCGATTTGGTTGCGTTGGGAACAGTGGCGGATGTGGTGTCATTGGATCACAATAATCGTATTTTAGTTTATCAAGGATTACGTCGAATTCGTGCCGGTCAATGTATTCCAGGGATCACCGCTTTATTAGAAATTAGCGGCAAAAATCAAGCTAGCATACAGGCGTCTGATCTCGGGTTTGCTGTTGCGCCACGATTAAATGCAGCGGGACGTTTGGATGACATGTCGCTTGGCATTGAGTGTTTATTAACAACGGATAGTGTTGCTGCGCGAGAAATGGCGACAGTGTTGACGGAATTAAATCAGGAACGTCGAGTCATCGAACAAGATATGCAAGAACAAGCCCTGCAGGAATTGAAAAACCTACCTGTTGAAACTTCTTCTTATGGCGTATGTCTTTTTAATGAAGAATGGCATCAGGGGGTGATTGGGATTTTAGCGGGGCGTATTAAAGATCGTTTGAATCGTCCTGTCATTGCATTCGCAATGGCGAATGAAGAGGAATTAAAAGGGTCTGCTCGTTCGATTAGTGGATTGCATATTCGTGATGTTCTGGCAGAAATTGCTGTCAAATATCCAGCATTGATTCATAAATTTGGCGGTCATGCGATGGCAGCTGGCCTGACTATACCGCGTAGCGCATTCGATGCTTTTTCACAAGCCTTTAACGAAGTGGTTAAACCTAAATTAGCTGAAAAAGAATTAGACCATGCTGTACTCAGTGACGGTGAATTGATGAGCGCCGATTTATCCTTGGAAACGGCTGAAGTTTTGCGCGAAGCCGGTCCTTGGGGGCAATCTTTTCCAGAGCCGTTATTTGACGGAACTTTTCAAATATTAGAGCAACGCTTAGTGGGTAGCCGACATTTGAAATTAACATTGGGTTATTCCGATCAAACACTTAGCGCGATTGCATTTAATATTGATATAAATCAATGGCCTAATTATCGCTGTGATTGCGTGCATATTGCTTATCGTTTAGATATTAACGAATATCGTGGAAAACGTAGTGTACAATTAATAATAGAGCATATAGAAAGTGCATCCACTGCAGGAGCACAGCAGGCCGTGCCCTTTTAACATCCCTCTGAGACGGATCTCTCTACGCGAATGGGGAGATCCATGAGAAAGTTTATTTTCGGAATCATGGCTGCAATTATCATCGTCTTAGGCATAGGACCTATTCTGGCTGGTTTTTTGTTACAAAAAAAATATGAAGACACACTGGCTTTTTATAACGCGCACTCTACCAATCAAATTACTATTAAAAATTATCAACGTCATGGATGGAGTTCCGATGTCACGTTGGAAATTACTTTGCAACAAGAGCAATTGCCGCTTTATCTACAATTAACCAGCGATAAATTACCGCCGTTTACTGTGCAACAACATATTCAACACGGGCCCATTATTTATTCTGGCACAAAAAATTTGCCCACGATTTTTGGTTGGGCTGCGATACAAAATAAATTATTTCTGCCACCTGTTCTCACGCGCTATTTAAAATCCATAGGAATGACAGAGCAGAGCATTCATACAGAAAATTTAATTTCTTTGTCGGGAAATTATTTTAATTATGTTTCCATTCCCATGTTGATCATGGATGACGCTGAAAATAAAGTAAAATGGATTGCAAAGAATGCAGTCACAGAATTTTGGTTTTTTCCGGCGCAGCATCGTATGAGTGGTCTGATCCAGGCGCAAAATTTTTTAGTAAAAGACGTGAACGATACATTGACGTTGGCGGATGTGAAAGTTCAATTTGATCAGTCTCTCGTGGATGCGGTGTGGTTAGGGTCAGATTCAATCGATGTGGCGAAATTGTTGTGGGAAGCAAAGGATGAAGAAGATGTCTATCTGACAAACATTCATACGGAAGGTTTTTCTCAAAAAAACGATACACTGGTGGATGCAGATAGAAAAATAAACATTCAAGAATTGCAGTTTGAAGATAAAATCATAGGCCCCTTGGTTGCCCATATTAGTATGAATCAATTTAAGTTTGCCGCCTTGCGCGATTTGATGAATGCTTATCGCGAGGTGATGAATGAAGGAGAATATTATCAAGGACAGTTGCAGCAAAAAATAAGATTGATTTTACCTAAACTGGTTACGGATGATTCTTCTATTCAAATCAAAGAATTTTCTTTAACGGCTCCTCATGGCAATATTGCCATGCATGGCGTGATTAAATGGCCAGAAGATCATGCTTATACTATTACTAATATGCGCGATTTATTAACGATGACTAAGGTCACGCTTGATATCCAAGTTTCAAAAAATTTAGTGACGGATTTAGTCCAATTTGCTGCGGCCCTGCCAGGTTCTATTCGTGATGCGGCGAGTTCAGATCGACTGTCATTAATGGATGCACGTAGACAAATGGAGTTTGCACAACAGAGAAACTTTTTGTTCATTCAGTTTTTATCGGAGCATGGTTATATTAGTAATGAAGCAGAAGATACGCTGCTAACTATGCAAAAAAACTTAATTTCCGCAGACGATTATACAAAGAAAATTAAGGAATTATTGTTAAAAAAACAAATTGCGCTCATCGTTTCTTATCAATTGTGCTGGCAATACGCACAAGTTATGAAGCCGTATGATTTTTTAGAGCAGCGCATAGAAGCCTATCAAAAAATAGCGGAAAAACAAATTCAGGGACGGTTTGATAATTTGTTAAAGCGTGGTTATGTCAAAGAGGAGGGGGAAAATTATACTGCACTGTTGCAATGGACGGCGGGTGGGTGGACGAGTAATCAGATTAAGATTAAATAATGACTGTTGTTTCGAGTCACGCCGTTATTGCGCTTTCACATCGTCATCCTCAATACACCCACCGTAATCCCCTGCACAACCACCGTCATCTCCAACACCCACACGCAGCCACACCCTCCACCGGCATCCCCGAATGCTTTTATCGGGGATCTGTTTACTTACAAGGAGATCCCCGATAAAAGCATTCGGGGATGACGGTGGTGTATCCAGGATGACAGTGTGGTGGCGCGTGTGGAGCGAGGAGTTAATTAGACGAGCCAAAATTAAATGAACGCTATAGTACTGCTCATTAATTCCATGCTAATTTCCCTATCCAACGGCTCTTTCACTTCACGCTCATGATAAGTAAAATGCCAATATTCTTTTTCATACGGCAAATACCCCGCTGTTTGCATTGCTTGCAATAAAAGTTGTCGATTTTGATAAGCGATTTCGCCTATCATTTTTGCGGTTGCAGTTTGATGAGAAATGTCATCAAAAAAATCAAAACAAGCGCCCATGTCAAGAAAGCTTTTATCTGAAAGTTGAATCAAGGTGAGATCCACCGTGTCCCCGAAACAATGATTGGAAACATGGTCATTCACATAACCCAATTCTGCCAATTGATTTTTTTCAACATGAGGATAATGAATTTTTTTTCGCGTTAGCTCTTGTGTATCTTCGACAGATTGATGCATCCATTGTCCGAAGTCCTTTACAGCACGTAGAGGGCGAAAGCTGTCAAAAATAAATAAACCTAAATTATTTTCATTCAACTGATTTTGTACTTGGCACAATGCTTTTGCCGCCTTGGGTGCCATGAAGCAAACATGTTTTGCCTGAGGTGAATACCCTTTTACGATACGGCCTAAAAAATTTTCTGTTGTAGCATAGGCAAGTGTACATTCGATGGGATTTTTACATGTTTTTTGACTGAGTGTAATGACATCGATTAAAGGGAACGAAGAAGGTGTGTCGAGGTTCATGGATTTCTCTCGCTTAAGCTATTCGCAGCTTGAAGAGCTGAAGAATTAGGTTCTCAGAAAAATGGCGCGCCCGGAGAGATTCGAACTCCCGACCACCTGGTTCGAAGCCAGATACTCTATCCA
>CAZTDR010000088.1:0-8334 GCA_964612855.1 uncultured Coxiellaceae bacterium | reverse complement strand
TGACTTTACAGGGAAAGCCGCTGGGCGGACACGCGGGTCCGCCCCTACAAGAGCCATGATTCATAAAGAATAAAAATTTTTGTCGTGCACGAAGAAAATTGACCTGCGAGGGACAAAAATTTTAGCAAAGCCCAGGGCATGGCACGCCATGCCCCTACACTTTGTTATCTTTACTGACATATCACGAATTGTTTTATTGAATAAACATCGCATCGCCATAACTAAAAAAACGATATTGTTCCATCACCGCTAGGCGATAGGTATGCATGATATTTTCGTAACCGCCAAGTGCAGAAACAAGCATTAAGAGAGTGGAGCCGGGTAAATGAAGATTGGTAATTAAGGCATCGACGCAATGAAATTGAAATCCGGGATAAATAAAAATATCGGTGTCGCCCGAAAAAGGCTGAAGGGTGCCTGTTAAACTCGCTGTTTCTAAACTGCGTGCTGCGGTAGTTCCAACTGCGATAACTCGACCGCCGCGCGCTTTGGTTGCTCGCACTTGCTCGCACAGTTTTTCTGAAACATCAACATATTCTGCGTGCATCTTATGCTGTGTTACATCATCAACTCGCACAGGCGCAAAGGTACCGGCACCAATGTGCAGCGTGACATAAGCGATCTCAACTCCTTTAGCTTGCAATTGCTGAAATAAATGTTGATCAAAATGCAAACCCGCTGTGGGAGCGGCAACCGAGCCTTTATGTTCAGCATAAATCGTTTGATAGCGTTCTTTATCACTGGCTTCGGGTGCACGATGAAAATAAGGGGGCAAGGGAATTTCACCTATGGTTTCGATGACTTCCAATACAGGGCGAGGATCATCGCACTGTAATTCAAATAAATCGTCGTGACGTTGCAACACAGTAAATAAAATGTTTTCTGCAAAAGCGAGTTTACTGTTAGGTTTGGGCGATTTACTTGCGCGTATATGGGCTAATACGCGGTGTGAATCTAAAATACGCTCAATGAGCATTTCGACCTGACCGCCTGTTGCTTTCTGGCCAAATAAGCGAGCAGAAATCACTTGGGTATTATTACAGACAAGCAAATCGTTCGGAGAAAGTAGCGTCAGCAAATCCCTAAATTGACGATGCGTCACATCGCCTGTTTGCCGATCAAGACACAGCAAACGACTCGCGCTTCGTTGTTCTAAGGGATAACGAGCGATAAGTTCTGGGGGAAGTTCATAGGTAAAGTCAGTCAGCTGCATAGCAAGCTATCTAATCCTTTTTATATTTTGTTTGATGGGAAATAGTTTCTTTAAACTCAATTCGATTTTCTTTTAATAATAACAAATACTCATTCACACTGTGCGGTGAACCCCAAAAATGCAATGGATTTCGTTTGATCTTACAGATATCCATAATCATTTGCAGATGTCGTTTATACTCGTCACTCTCAGCCGATAAATCAGCGTGCTGGTTAAGGGATTGTTTAATCGTTTTTAATTTAATTACTTTCTTAGAGTTAAGACCTGACGTATAACGACCACCGCTTTTAGTTTCGATATTGCTAATTAATGTATCGATAATAGTGGATAAAATGAAATTGGCTTTTTTAGCCATTTCAGTAATTAAGGCGGTTTTAAATAATTGATCGTTCGAGGTGAGCGACGCCAAATAGATAGGAATCGTGATATCGACTTCATCGGTTGGATCGGCTTCTCGTATCGCTTCAGCAAATAAAATCGCGGCTTCCTCAGGCTTCCAACCATATGCATCAATACCTAATGGTTGCAAAAAGAGAGGACGCTTTAGTGTCTTTGCATCTAAGATGGCTGCTTTTACTGCGGATTTATATTGCGCTTTTTGTTTTTCGTTATGCTCTTCTGGGGTTTCGAACGTTTCATGATTGAGGCCAGTCCAAGCATCTCTCATGGGAACCATGGCAACGCCTCCGAGTAGCGTGCCTTGTTTAGCAATACGCATATAAGCTGGCATGGGTTTTTTAGAGTCAAAAAAATCATCTAACTTTTGTTGTAACTCTGCTTTCCAGCCGCCTTTCGTATTACAAGATTGATTGCTCTTAAATAATTTTTTAAAAAGGCTAAAGCCTGCACCCATCCTCTCCACTTCATGTATTAAGACTGTACCCGCGCAAACGACTAGCGAATTTTTTTTGGGTTTCATAACAGAGGTAGTTTGAAATGGCATAATCGCACCTGACAGCGGATAAATTGGGTTAATTATAGTTTAATTTGGCAAGATAGTCTAAGTCTTGGCACTTGGGAGCTGTTTGAAATGGTGGATTACGACGCGCGGGAGCGCGTCTAATCCACCCTACGTGCCTATTTAGGGATTATTTATATAGAGGTGGGTAAGCCGGGTTCTTATTGATTTTCTTCATTTTTTTTCTTTTTGTAGTGGTCTTCAGCTAAGAACATATACATGGCGGGCACTACAAAAAGAGTAAAGAGGGTGCCGATGGAAATGCCGGTTGCAATGACCATACCGATACTAAAACGGCTGACTGCGCCAGCACCCGTTGCGGTAATTAAAGGGAGAACACCTAATACCATGGCGGCTGTGGTCATCAAAATGGGGCGTAAACGTATGCCTGCTGCCATTTCGACAGCTTCTCGCTTGCTTTTGCCTTCTTTTTGCAAATCATTCGCAAATTGCACGATGAGAATGCCATGTTTGCTGATCAATCCAATCAATGTCACTAAACCCACTTCCGTATAAATATTTAAGCTGGCTCCCCCTCCCAATCCCAAACAAACAAAGACCATCGCACCAAAAATGGACATAGGCACACTAATCAACACAATAAAAGGATCACGGAAACTTTCAAAAAGTGCTGCCAGTGAGAGAAAAATAATGATAAGTGCAAAGAAAAATGTAGCGATTAATGCACTGCCTTCTTGAATAAATTGGCGTGATTGTCCGCCGTAATCGATCGAGTAGCCTTGCGGCAAGATATCATCCGCAATTTTTTGTAACGAATTTAACGCATCCCCCATCGTAATGCCTGGAACACTGACTGCAGAGATCGTAGCTGAATTGAGTTGTTGAAAATGATTAATCGATTCAGGGACCACACGTGTTTGCAATTTGGCAAGGGTACTCAATGGAAAAGTGGTGCCCTCTTTATTTTGCAAATAATAATTTAACACTTGATCGGCATTTTGCCGCTCATCACGAGTCATTTGGGGAATGACTTGATAAGAACGACCAGAGAAATTGAAATAATTAATGTAACCTTGGCTCAAGGCAGAACCTAAGGAATTACTGATATCTTGCATGGTAAGGCCAAATTGTGCGGTTTTATCACGATCCAACAAAATATTGGTTTGCGCTTTATCAATTTTAAGATCGGTATCCAAATATAAAAACATACCGCTTTCCAGCGCCTTCACTTTCATTGCTTGGCTGACTTCATTCAAATTATTAAAAGAATCGGTGGTCTTAATAACAAACTGAATTGGCAAGCCACGTGAACCCGGCAAAGGCGGCAATTGAAAAACAGCAACCATCGCACCCGTCAATTCACTTAATCGTTGTTGTAAAATGGGCTGCAATTGATTTGATGTTCGCTTGCGTTGATCCCAGGGTTTAAGTCCCATGCCAATAATCGCTGAATTTAAACCACCACTGCCATCAATTTGGAAAACCCTTTCTGTTTCAGGAAATTCCATATAGGTTCGAGTGACGGCGTTGGAATAAAGTTGTGTTTGCGCCAGGGTTGCATTGGGCGAGGCAGTTAACTGTGAAATAATGACGCCTTGATCTTCCATCGGTGCTAATTCTGCTTTGGAATAAGCATATAAAAAATAAATACTCGTTAAAATAATGGCGGAAAATACACCGGTAACCATCAATGTATTAAGCGAACTATGCAGCACTTGTTGGTATTTTTTTTCTAATCGTTGAAAATGATCATCTACCCACTTGAGAAAGCGATTTTCTCCATTGTTCGAAATTTTTAAAAATTTCGAACACATCATCGGCGATAAGGTGAGCGCAATCACTGCTGATATTGCAACTGCACCGGCGAGTGTAAAAGCAAATTCTGTAAATAATGCACCGGTTAAACCACCCATAAAACCAATGGGTACATATACAGCGATCAAGACCACAGAAATGGCAATAATGGGATTCGCTAATTCGCGCGCACCTTGCACGGAAGCTTCATAACGTGACATGCCTGCTTCCATATGACGCTGCACGTTTTCTACCACAATAATAGCATCATCCACCACCAAACCAATCGCCAAGACAAGTGCGAGCAATGTTAGCAAATTAATGGAATATCCAAAAAAATACATAATAAAAAATGCGCCGATCAGTGAAAGCGGAATGGCAACAATAGGAATAGTGACGGAACGAACCGAACCCAGAAACAGAAAAATGACTAGGGTAACAATCACTAATGCTTCAAATAAAGATTTGACTACCTCATGAATAGAACTATTTACGAAATCCGAGGAATCATAAACCACTTTTGCATTTAATCCATTGGGTAATTGTTGTTGCACTTCGGCAAACGATTTTTTGACATCTTTGATGACGGTTAATAGATTCGCGGCGGGTGCAACTTGGATCCCGATATAGATTGCTTGTTTGCCATTAAAACTCACGGCCGAATCGTAATTTGTTGCGCCTAAGGAAACAGTGCCAATATCGCGAATACGAATGATGGCGCCATTTTCTGATTTAATAATCATATTACGAAATTGTTCAACGGAGGTCAGTCCTGTATCAGCAGTCAGATTCACTGTAAACATACTGCCGTCTGTTCTACCTACTGCGGAGATAAAATCATTTGCTGCAAGAGCACGAGATACATCCGTTGGTGTTAAGTGATAGCCTGACAATTTAATTGGATCAAGCCAGATGCGCATAGCAAATTGTCGGTTTCCTAAAATCTCTGCCACTTGCACACCGGGGATAGCTTGCAATTTTGGCTGGACCACACGAATTAAATAATCGGTGATTTGATTATTCTCGAGTACATCACTATAAAAACCCATATACATTGCATCGATTGTTTGTCCGACAGAAATGGTAATGACGGGTAATTGAGAACTGGCGGGTAATTGATTTAATACCGCATTGACTTTAGTACTAATGTCCGATAACGCTTGATTGGGATCATAATTAAGGCGCAAATTAATTGAAATGGTACTGATATTTTGTGAACTTGTGGAGGTCATGTAATCAATGCCATTCGCTTGTGCAATGGAATTTTCCATGGGAGTTGTAATAAACCCTGCCACCACATCAGGTGCGGCCCCCGTATAAGTAGTACTGACTGTCACCACCGCGTTTTGCGTAAAAGGATATTGGCGAATCGGTAACAAACCTAAGGAACGCAAACCTAACGCGAGAATAAGCAAGCTGATGACGGTGGCTAAAACAGGTCGTTCGATGTATAGGTCTGTAAATCGCATAGTTTTTCCTAGAGTATCCGTGTGTCCGCGTACTGTGCACGACAAAATTTTTATCCCGTTAAATTACGGCTCTTGTAGGGGCGGACCCATGTGTCCGCCCAGCGGCTTTAACCTTAAAGTCCGGGCGGACACATGGGTCCGCCCCTACAAAAGCATTTTTGTCGTGTATAGAGGTGTCCGTGCGCCTACACGTTCTAAAAATGCGTGTTTCTTAATGATTATTCGGCAGTTTCGGTGCCGGATTATCCGGTGGTTGAATGGTATTATTAATTTTCACTTTGCTACCATTCTTCAATTTCAACTGACCACTGGTCACTACCGTTTGTCCTTCTTTCAATCCTTGCAAAATCACAACTTGATCACCCCGTGTTTCACCGGTTGTCACAAAGGATTGCGTCGCTGTTAATAAGGGCTCATCTTTGTCGTTTTTTCCCGTTTGGTTAACAACATAGACTAATTCTCCATAAGGATTAAATGCGACTGCGGTTTGTGGCAAGGTTAAATATTTTTTGGCTTCGCCCACGGTCACTACCACATTGACAAACATACCGGGCGCTAATTTATGATTTGGATTATTGATAGTCGCTTCCACTTCCACGTTACGTGTATTGACATCGATGCCTGGATTGATCGTCGTGATCGTGCCCGTAAACGTTTCATTGGGAAAGGTTTCTGTAGTGATCGATACGGGAGAATTCAGTTTAAGCTGTGCTAACGATTGCTGAGGAATATAAAAATCTGCATAAATAGGATCTAATGTTTGCAACATGACAACGGTATCACCCGGATTAATATATTGTCCGGGATTCACATTATTAATCCCTAAACGACCTGCAAACGGTGCGCGTATGGTTTTCTTGGCGACAATTGCCGTTTGCCGCGCAACTTGCGCATGTAAACTCTTTAAATTGGCAGCGTCGGCATCCAGCACGGCTTTGCTAATGGCTTGGATTTTATATTGTTGCATATCACGATTATAATTAATCTGAGCTAAATCTGCGTTGGCTTCGAGTGATTGCAATAAGGCAATTTCATCATCGGCATTGAGTTGCACTAAGGGTTGCTCGGCTTCGACATCTTGCCCGGGCTTAAAATAAATATCTCGCACCATGCCCGGCAATTGCGCTGTCACATTCACACCGCGTATCGCACGTAAACTGCCTGAAGCAGTCAACTTAGGCTGCCATTCTTGATAACCCACTTTCATCGTAGAAACAGTGACCGCAGGAGATTTATTCGCGGCCATGTAGTGGGCAAAAAGCATGGCCATGGCAATTTTATAAATAATAAAAATACCGAACACTACGCCAACACTGATGAGCATAATCGTCATGCGGTTTTTGGTTTGTTGGTCCATTTGCTCTCCTTACAAGCGCAGCGGGGTGCGCGTTTATCCGGATGACTACTGCGATTCCACCAACCGCCTCCCAACGCTTGAAAAAGCGCAGCCGTATCATTATAACGCTCAGCTTGCGCTTGAATACGCCTGATACGAGCTAATTGATATTGTTGGTTAGCAGTTAATAAAGTGACATAATCTACGCCGCCCAGTCGAAACTGCTCTGTTGTCAATAACATGGAATGACGGGATGCCATTTCTGCTTCGCGTTGTGAACGTAACGCTTCTGCATCATGCTGCAACGCGCGCAAGGTATCCGCCACATTTTGAAAAGCTTGTAGCACAGTTTGACGATACTGTGCCGCCGCTTGTTGAAAACTATCAATCGCACCGCGCCGTTTTGCACGCAATGAACCACCATTAAAAACGGGTTGTAATAAAGAACCGCCAATATTCCACACTTCATTATTGGCTGAAAATAAACCGCCGGTGCTGGTATTAATCCATCCGGCACTGCCTGATAGCGTAATTTGCGGTAACAAATTGGCCGTTGCCACACCAATTTGTGCGCTCGCCGCAGCAAGCAACGCCTCTGAAGCACGAATATCTGGTCGTTGACGAACGAGTTCAGATGGCAAACTGACTGGCAATCGTACCGGTAGATTCAATTTGTCCAAATCAATTTTCGGAATCCTTATCTCACTCGGCAACACGCCGACTAAAACAGCTAAAGCGTGATGCGCTTGCGCTAATTTTTGTTCTAAAGGAGGCAATGATGCTTGTGTTTGTGCTAAATCAGCTTGTTGACTCAAGACATTGGCACGTGACACGCCACCGACAGCAAATTGTCCTTGAATAATGTGCAGTTGGTCACTTAGTATTTTGATTAATTGATGGGTTGCATCTATTTGGGCTTGCAGTGACGCTGCTGTAATGGCAGTCGTGACAATATTTGAAGTAAGGGAAAGATACGCTGCTTCCAATTGATACTGTTGATAATTAACTTGATCGCTCAATGATTCAATTTGACGTCTAAGGCCGCCAAACATATCCAGTGTATACGTCACCGGCACTGAAACATTATATAAATTAAAAATGTTTGCCGTATTAGCGCCCGAGAAAGCAGCAAAAGACGTACGGCTACGCTGCGCGCCCAATTGCAAATTCACTTGAGGATAAAGTGAGGAACCAATTTGCGCATTTAATGTTTCTTGCGCTACACCCAATGCCGCTTCAGCCGCTGCTAAAGTAGGACTGTTTTGTATACCTTGCTCAACTAATTTATTTATTTCAGTAGAATGAAAAAGCGCCCACCATTCGGCTGGAATATTTCTTCCCATCACAAAAGTTTGTGATTTACCCCCATTTTTAATGCCTGGCGTGTTCGTGGTTTTTTTCGGCAAGGGAGTTTCAGTATAACGCGTTGTTTGCGGCGCTTCAGGCGCATGGAAATCGGGACCCACCATACAGCTAGTCAACAGACTTGATAACAAAATACTTAGGGCTATTCCGCGATTCTGCATTTATGCTATCCAGCTTGTTTTTATTGCCATTATGTTAATACACAGGATCAGGGGATGCTAGCAAAAAAATTTGTAAG
>CAZTDR010000087.1:0-8725 GCA_964612855.1 uncultured Coxiellaceae bacterium | reverse complement strand
GGGACATTTTTGTTTTGGCGGCGAGGGGACATTTTCCCTTTGGTGTCACAATTTTTTAATTACCCCCTAAACGTCGTGGGTTAATTATAAGCGCTGCTTTCTCTTTTTCCCTACCGTTGTGATCATTGGCGGCCACTTTGGCTGCCTTAGGTTGGGCAACCGCCTTTTCCATTTTACTACGGACTTTTTTTATGGATTCGATTACGTGAGTGAAAGCTTGAGTAAGTTGATTGTGTTTCTCAGGCGTCGGTTTTGTTTTTTCTGCGTGGAACAAAGAATTGTTAGCGGCAAGGGTTTTAAAAGAAGAGGAAGTTTTGGGTGCAGCAACTTCTAAGGATTTTTTTAGTTCCTCTTGTTCCGCTGAGATAAGTGCTAGTTCTTTTATAATAGCTTGTTTAGCGGTTTTTACTTGAGTGTGTTGTGATTGATCGATTGCAAGAAATGCAATTTCTGTTCGTAACTCATTAGTTAAGCCAGCGTTTTTTTCCCTAAAATTTTGAACTTGGTTGCTGACTTGTTCTCTAAGCGATACAAATCGTTGCGACTCTCTTAATTCTTTGATACGGTCTTCGGAAGACGAGGAGTTGTCTCGTTTAATGGCTTCTTCAAGTTGTTGAGTTATGTAGTCGCTGATAAGCTCTCTTTCTGTGGAAAATAGTGCATTCGGTGCAATTTGTTCATCTCTTAGTTTTTCCGAAATAATTTCTTTTAAGTAATTAAAAATTTCGTCGAAATGCAGGACAAGTTGTCTAGTTTCTTTTTCACCGGGGTAGGAGTATTTTATTGTAATGGTTTCAGCTCCTTGCCCGAGTTCTGCCATTTTCTGATAATTATTTTTAATTTTGTCTAATCGGGTAGTGATACTAATTTTAAGAATTTGTTCTAACACGGTTAGTTCTGTTATTTTCTCATTTAAGTGCCTGATTTGAAGAGACAATTGATCAATTGTTTTTTGAATTTTTTCAATAAGATTTTGCTGCCTTTCATCCCGAGGAATATCATTAAAGCTCCTTTTTTCAATTTCTTTTATTTCTTTGTCTCTTCTTTTTTCTTGTGCAACTTTTTCAATATATAAATATTTTTCTTCAATTTCTCTTTGTAAATTCATAAAAAAATGCTGAACTTTTAGTTGAATATTCTTTTCAGATAAATAAAATTGATCAAGCGCATCTTGGAATTCTTCCTGACGTCTTCGTTTCGTTTCTCCGGACTCAAAAGAAGGAAACAAATCAGCGAACAATTGTTCATTATTCTCGATGCTTGCATGTAGTAAAGAGAGCAATTTTTCTAAACCCTGCTCGAGTCGATCCGTTTGCATAATAATTCTCCGCAAGACGATAGATAAATGCCTTAACTTAATTTTACTCCTTTTCTCTTACGTTTGGGGGAGGGCGAAATTACCGAATAAATGCTAAAAATATCAGCCAGCTTAATAATTGAGGGTTATATAGAATATAACTGTTTGATTATTCCCATTTTTAATAAAATTGATTATTTTAATGGCAAATTGTAAAAAATTATGTACAATGGCTGAACAAAACATATCACAATATCCCACATGCAAAACATCTTAAAATTTTAATCATTCTAGTAAATGAATATTGGAGGTTTAGATGTTTGGTCGCGAAGCTTTAGAAAACTATGCACAAGCTATTGATGAAGCGCTGATTTTAAAATTGCAATCGGATCTCAGTGCTAAAATCACTTCGTTAATAACGATGACTAAAAATTTACATAAAAATACCACAATAACAACGAATCAAAAAAGCACAGAATTAAAGGCTATTAAAAGTAGTTATGATAATTTGTGCGGCAGTAAAAAATTCGTGGAACAAAAGGTATTTCCTTGGATAGATAAAAATACTACGCAATCCACAACAGAGTTAAAAGAAGCACTTACATTGACTTTATCTAGATTTTCAACGCTGGATACATGGATAGGCTTAGTAAGCTCGCAATGTGACTCAGTAAAAGTTCAAGAGCCTGCTCCCAAACCCAAAAGGGGTATGTTTTCTTGTCTTAGCTAGCTAATTGAAAGAGCCAACCTTTCCGTTGGCTCTTTTTTTATTTAAATGATGTCCACATCGTTTAAAAATTTTTTATCTCCTCTCCTGCAACTGCCCATTCACAAACACCAACAACGTTGGTGGTGTGCTATTGTATTTATATTCCGTAATATCCGGCGGTTTAACGCCACTAGTTTCTGCGCTTTTATTCACAAACACCGGGTCCCCGCAGGCACTTTTTAAACTCTCTGCGGTATCGCCTACTGAGATGTTCCGTCCGCCACAAATCGTTGTGTTTGCTAGGCTCATGCCATTCACGGTGATATTCAGGATCTTACCGCCGTTCAATGCAATCGCCATTTTCACCGAAGCATCTTGGGTGCCTTTGATGCGCATAGACGTATAATTATTCATGGCGGGTTGCACGTAATAATTCCATTCTTGTGGCCCATTATTATCCCCTTTTGACACTTTAATCCCATCCGGTTTTCCGCATTGTTGTTCGACTTGTTGAATGGAATCGCCGATTGCAATTTGATTATAATTTTTGGGACAAAATAATGCGTAGGAAGTGGTTGTGATGCTGCCTAAAGCAAGTAAGGTGATGAGGTATCGTCGCATGTTATTCTCCTTGAGGTTCCATTTCGGGTTTTAATTTTTTATGTTGCGCGGATTTGTGTCGCGCAACGCGATCCGTGTCGATATATTTATCCATTGTTGCCGGATTTTCATGACCTACGTCGTCGCGAATATGCTCACGTGGGCGATATTCTATTTCATTTGAAATAGCCGTGTGACGCAACCAATGTACGGTCGCCGTAGCTAAATCGGTTGCTTCATCCGTATCACCTCTTTCTTGTAAGGCGAGAATGGCCGTATCAAATACCTTTTGCACGATATTACGAATTTGACGCGTACCTAAGCCTTGTTTGCCTCTTAAGCCTGGCAATAATGGCGTGGTTTCATCCCGTGCTGGCAAAGGCGGTAAATCAAGAAAATCTCGATAGCGTTTGAGTGCAGCTAAGAGTTCATCGGGTACCGCGATATCACGCACTTTGTTGCCTTTCCCAACCGTTGTAAACCACCACAATCCTCGTTTGTCGGGGGCGAAACTGCCCATGGTGGCTTGACGTTGCTGGCCAAAAGCCAATTCCGAAATACGCACGCCTAACAAATAAAACGCGGACATTAAAAATAAACTACGTTCATGCTGCGAATTTTTTTCTGCCATTTTTTCTGCGGCATCGATCACGTGTTGCCATTGCAAACGACTTAATTTGCGTGTGACTTTGCGTGTTTGTTGACGTTGAATATAACCTTTCTTTTGGCGAATCAACGTGATTGGATTTACCTCTAGATAATCTTCTTGCTGTAAAAAAGTAAATAACGAGCTTAATCCAGCAAAAATGGCTTCGATAGATTTATTACTGAGCTGGTAATTTGCTTTTGCTGGCGTTTTTCCGAGACGGCGTGCATTTTTACTAATTTTAACAACAAATGGCCGCCATTCCGGATTTGCTTCACGAAAACCCGTTTCATTATTAAAAATAAAACGGCTCACGGTTTTAGTGCCAATCCAGGGTTTGATGGGGTCTCTGACGAACTCCAAATAATCACGAATATCATTCCGTGAAATAGATTTAAGTGGTTTTTTACAAATCGACCAAGCCCATTGTAGCAATCGTTCAATTTCGCGGCGATACGCATTAAACGTATCGGGAGAATTGGAATAGCTTTTTAAAAATTCGAGGCAAAGACGGTATTCCTTTTCGCACTCTGGGATGTTGCGAGAAATTAAATGTTCCGCAACACCAGGCGGGGTATCGGTTAAGTTTTCTAATGTGTCAAATAAGGGATGAGTTTTCATGTTATTTTCTTATATCAATAGTAAAACGTTTTTAGTTAGCTTTCCGCATTTTCTGTCACAACCACCGAATTCGGTTTCATCGTTTGACTAATGCCGTGTTCTGTTTTGTCCCAATAACTAGGCGCAAAAATCAGTTGATAAAACGCGCGATAACTGGCGAGCGACATAAGCATCCAATAAAACGGAGCGGTGAGTGCACTAAATAATAAGTGGCGTTTTTTACGTACAATTACGCCCATGACGTTCAGGGTAACCAATCCTAGGGTGCCAATGTATAAATTCAATAAGGCGATGAAATGAAGCCACGGTGGAAAATAATAATGAATATCAAATTGCGGCAATAGAATGACACTGAAAGTAATAAGCCACATGGGGATATTGGCTAAATTACTTAAAATCGTGCCGCCTACAAATAATTGGAAACCTAAAAAACCTTTCGTACCGACTTTGTACCAGAGCTCAAAGGGATTGCGCATATGCACCAGATAGGTTTGCATATACCCTTTAATCCAGCGCGTGCGTTGTTTAAGCCAATTCCAAAGTTGGCAATTGGCTTCTTCGTAGGTGATTGAGTCTAATACTTTGGTTATAAAACCCAGGCGAGAGAGACGCAATCCTAAATCAGCATCTTCTGTGACGTTGAAAGGATCCCACGCGCAAACACTGCGTAAAATATCGGTACGGAAATGATTGCTTGTTCCGCCTAATGGAATGGGAATGCCCGTGAATTCGAGTGCTGGTAACAGTAAATCGAACCAATAGGTATATTCAATGGTGAACATGCGAGTGAGCCAGTTTTCATCACTGTTGAAAAAATTTAATTTGCATTGCACACAGGCGATTTTTTCTTCGGGATGGGCGCGAAATTCTTGTATGACTTTTAACAATTGATCGGGATCGGGTCTATCTTCTGCATCATAGAGGCAAAGATAGTCGCCGCGCACAAATTTAAAGCCATAGTTACACGCTTTTGCTTTGGTGCGTGGTTCGCCTGCGGGGATATAAACGTATTCGATATAACTGGGCAAGCGCATTTTTTTAATAAGATTTATGGTTTCAATATCATCTTCTTCGAGCAAGATTTTAATATCTAATTTGTGCGTGGGATAAATCAATTCTTGTAGATGTTTAAATAAGCTATTGAGGGTGAGCGCGTTTTCTTTGTAGAGTGGAACAAGAATGGAATAAATGGGTAAGTCATCTTGTTTGACGAGTGCAACAATGCGTTCTTTTTTCTTAAATTGAAAAAATCCAATGAGCGAAAGTACTACTTTGAAAACAACAATAAAGGATAAGCCCACTAAAATGAAACAATTTAATAGAAGGAGCGCGAGCCGTGTATCAACAAAAAATAGCCCGATCATTGCGCAAAAAGGTAAACAGTACAGCACACGTAACCAGAGTGGTGTGACATATTTGGCGCTTAGACGCGCATTTTTTTGAGACAATTCAAAAATGGCTGTTTCTAAATATTCGGCACCGAATTGCTGACGTAATGCCCACAAAATATCAAACCGCGGTGAGCAGACAAAAATAGTTTGTTCTCCATATTCTTTTTTAAGAAGCGCGAATGTTTCAGTGGAAGGATCCGCTGTCGCGATGGTATATTTTTCTCCATCAAATGCAATCGGGATAGAAGATTCCGCAAAATATTTTTCTTTTTGTGTGCTTTGCAGCAAGCTAAGATCGATTTGTTCGTTAGATAGTTTTCTGAAGGGTAATTCATAAAACTGGGCCAGAATTTGATAATAGTCGACCGGACGCATTTTTGTGATAGCTAATAAAATTTCGCCAATTTTTCCACCGCTCAGGGCTTGAATATCAAGCGCTTGCTTTATTTCTCCTTCACTGGCAACTTGGTGCTTGATAAAATGTTCGCCCAATCGCATTGTTACGCATCCCAATTTAAGTGGTGAAATATTGTACCGCATGCTGTGAGATTTGAATATGTTTATTCGTATGAGTGGGTTAGTGTTTTTTAGTTTTTTTTGTTGCACGCTCGTGTATGCAGGCGCCTGGGTACAACCTGCAGGGCAGGGCTTGAATATTTTTTCTGTGCGGCGTTATTTGAGTGATCGATATTGGACATCGGGTGGCCGCTTGCAAAGCACGCCTACGTATGCAAAAAATTCTGTCGAAGAATATTTGGAATACGGTGTGACGGACAAATTGACGTTAGGTCTGTATGTCTCAGGACTGCAGAGTCACACGAGTGCCATGGGCACACGAGGCGGGGTGAATGATCAGCTATTACTCGGACGTTATTTATTTTGGACCTCGGGCAGTATGGTTGCCTCGTTTCAATTGATGGTAGACAAGTTGGGGCCAGGTGCGAATGTCAATATTCCCCCACAAAACAGTGGATTTAATTCGGGCGAATCTATTTTGCTAGGCACGAGCGGTTCCGTTAAAACCGGGCAATTTTGGTTTGCCGACGCATCGCTTGGGCTAGTGCAACGTTATAGTGCAGGCAATCAAGTGCAGCTGATTCTTGAGGGCGGCTATAAAATGAAAAACGATAGCCTGTGGTTTATGTTGCAAAATTACAATACGTTTAGTTCGGATCATATTAATTATCCGCAGGGTATTCAGTATAACTTGATTACAATTGCGCCAAGTATGGTGTATTGGGTAACGCATTCGGTGGCATTGCAAGCGGGAGTTACGCAGGACCTGTATGGGCAAAATGTGGGGAAGGGGGCGTCGGCATTTTTGGCGATGTGGTTGAGGTTTGGTGGTTAGGGCGTGGCCTCATTCTATTTGTGCTGTTTAAAAAGTGGGAAATCGAGGCAAAATAGGCGAAAATTTGAGGCGAATAGCACCGCTATTTAACGAAAATTTTCGCCTATTTTGGCACAAATTAAAATTAACTTAGCAGAATCTCAAAATTGGGATCGAATTAAATTATACTTATTTATTTGTGGTTGAAAACGGCAATAAAAGAAATACACTGGCCCGTCATCTGAGCGCCTAAAGTTCGCATCTTGAGGTGTAATGGGTATGCATGAATTTTAAATGAAAAAATAGAAAATCTTTTGGGCAAAAAATTATTCAAAATATAGATTAAGAGGAAACCCATGCAACAACGAAATAATTTAACAATTGGTGCTCCAGAAAAAAGGTATAAAATAACTTGGGTGAATTCAACCACAGGGGAACACACTGAATTAGTGGGAAAAGATCTAGAGAACGCAATAAATAATGGCGATGTGATAAATTACAGAACTCATTATAATCGCGTACTGGTAGATAGTAGTTCAGGAAAGCCTACAACTTTAACAGGCGATGCACTGAAAAATGCAATAGACCAAAAAGTAGTGGTACCCAGAGGTAGGTATCAACAAAGCAGACTAGTAAATTCGGAAACAGGGGAGTTTACCACTTTAACAGGCGATGCACTGGATAAAGCAGTAAAGAATAGGACGGTCTTAAAGCTACAGGCTTTTAGTAGACGTAGGCAACGTCAAAGGAAAAAAAAGGCTAGTGATACATCGGGGTATGCAAAAAATCGGGAAAAACAAAATGTTAGAATAGGGGAACAAAAAGAAACAACATACAGCACTGTTTCAAATTTTCCTGCTATTACACAAGCTTCTCAGATGACGGAGCATCTTGGATTTCCAAAAATACTTAATGAAATCCTTCAATTAGTAAATATAGAAAATAATCAATACGCAGTATATCAGATGTTGAATTCGAAAACCCAAGCACCGCTCTTTCAAATAACAAAAGTGTTGGGCGATGATTTACAAAAACATTTTGTAAGCTTTATCAAGGCAGTGCAACACCGCGCGAAGTTTGATAACACAAAAACTCTTTTAAACTTTTATAGCAAGGCAGCCAGATTTCAAATAGAGGAAGATTATTTTCAAATAAAGCTTGTTCCTAGCGATTTGCTGACTGATAAGGGATTGGATAGCCAAATTGAAGCAACAAATATGCTCGCGATGGCATTTTTAGGCTTCTTTGTTCCGAGAGACGAATCACGATTGTATTACTCACCTGACAGTCATCAGATAGATGGCTTCGAGGGATATATAAAACGAGTGCTTATTTCTTCAATTGTTCCTGCACGGCGCTCCTCCAGCTCAGCAAATGCTGCTGTTTCTTCGGAGAGGGAAAAGTTATCGGATAAACAAAAAGCTGAACTTTTTAAAAAGCGTAAGCACGAGGAGCCATATACTGATACAGAAATAGAAATAAAAGAAGAATCTATGCGACCTAAGGCAGTATCCACTCAGTTTATTATGTCTGCTTTAAACGGTGGCATACAACAACATAACGCGCCCTTTACGCAAGAGCAATCTAGTGCGCTGAATTTTTCCACTATTCAAGCAGATAATATGAGCAGGGTGGATTCACTTCCCTTCAGGAAATGGACAGTAGAAGAGATTGGAAAAAAATATCGAGAATTTATTAGTTTCATGCATAATGACTTCTCTCTCCACTTTTCAAATACAGGCACAGATGAAAATAATTATAATTATGATGAGATAGTACCCATTTTAGACAAAATAAAAACCAGCCTACAGGAACTATACCAACAAACGTATGAGGAGTCTTTTGCAGCCGAACAAGGGAAAACATTTGAAAGACTGCCTCACGTCCGGCAAGACATTTACCAGCTGATGTCCCTTTTTTCTAACCCATATAAGTCTGCTGATTTTTCTAAAAAAACAGAAGAGCAATTATCTCTTCTAGAAAGAAAAATGGGGACGGCTTTACAATACATGGAATCGTTTGTAAAAATTTATTCCCCCGCATCCTTACCCACAAGTTTTTTAAGAGCTAAGAGCTAAGAAACGTAGGGTGGATTAGGCGTTTTTTGCCGTAATCCACCAAAATCTAAACG
>CAZTDR010000086.1:0-9028 GCA_964612855.1 uncultured Coxiellaceae bacterium | reverse complement strand
CGAGTTAAAGTGTTGTGCTCATAGGCGAAGTGCCCCCTAAAGTGGGAAAGAGCCAAAGAGCCGCTTTTTTGGTATGGGTCGTCTGCGATTCGAACGCAGGACCAACAGGTTAAAAGCCTGCTGCTCTACCGACTGAGCTAACGACCCATCTTGAAAAAACGGAAAGGACTCTCGAGGCGCCAATAATACAGAATTTTTAAAAAATATCAACGTCCTTTAGCATCTCCCCATAATATTTTATGGAGTTGAATTTGTAGCCGAACAAATAGTTGATCCGCTAAGATCCAATCAGCCAATTCGCCTGGCTGCAGCTCGTCATGGCTAGGGGAAAATAAGACTTGGCAACGCGTTGTAAGCTGATATTGACCTATTATTGCCTTTGCCCAGTCATAATCTGCACGATTACAAATGACAAATTTAATTTGGTCGTGTGGTAACAAATGGTTTGTATTAGCATAATGATTTTTTTCCACTTCGCCGGAGCCTGGGGTCTTTATATCAACCACTTTGACTACTCGGCTATCGACGCCTGAAACATCTAATGCACCACTCGTTTCTAAAGAGACTTCATACCCCAGATCACAGAGACGCTTTAAGAGCTCTAAGCAAGCTTTTTGGGCTAGCGGTTCTCCGCCAGTCACCGTCACATAATGCGCCTTGTAGGTCGCGACTTGTTTTACTATGTCATCGATTTCTAGCCAGTTTCCGCCTTGAAAGGCATAGGCTGTATCGCAATAGCCACAGCGCAAAGGGCAACCGGTCAGACGAATAAAAACGGTTGGCAAGCCAACCGTTCGTGTCTCCCCTTGTAACGAGAAGAAAATTTCGGTAATACGTAATCGGCTCATCAATGCCCGCCGGATTTAATTTCTTTTAATTGTTCACCAGCAAGCCGCGCGGAAGTGGTCCCGGGATAGTGACTCATCACCTTTTTAAAGGTTGATTTCGCTTCTGCCCACTTAAATTGAGCTGCATAAATCATCCCTAATTTGACTTGTGCGTCAGACACTTTTGGACTATTTGGATACTCTTTGACGACTGCTCCAAACTCCACTGCAGCCTGATCTTGTTTCTTCTGCAACCCGTACAATTCGCCTAGCCAATAATGGGCATTTGCAGCTGATTGTCCACTGGGATATTTTTTCAACATGCTTTGCAAGACACTGATGGCTTGATCAAATTTGCTATCTTTAATGAGGTCATAAGCCTTTTGATACATTTGTAATTCTTCTTGGTCTGCGCTCGCAGATTGCGCTGTCTTCGCTGCGCTGGTAGCGGTTGTCGCTGTATCAACCGGTTTAGGAGACACAGCGGGATCATCCAAAGGAGGCTCATCTGCTGCTGGGATTGAAGGCGTTGCAGCTGCTAATGCTGCTTTGGTTTTTGGTTTAGTCGTGGCTGATTTTTTTAACGTCTTAACTGTTGCATCTTCGTCCTCTGTCGTAGCAGCTTGGCTTGCAGTTGGCGCGATTGCCGATTTAGCGCTTAAGCGCTTATCTAAATCAGAATACATAGCCCGTTGTTGAGTTTGCGCTTGCTGTAATTGATGCGTCAACTCTTCAACTTGGCCCCGCAATGCTTGTACTTCATTTTGAAGCGAACTCAATTTGGCAGCGGAATTAGAATGCTGCATATTCGTCATTTGCTGTTCCAATCGATTAATACGCTGGTCCATTGGTTGAGGTGGACTCGCTTGGGAAACTGAGGGATCGGGGGAAGCTTGTGGGGCAACAGGAGGAGAAGCCTCTGCCGCTGTCCCCGCTGTCCCGCCCATGTCCGTTTGACCATCAAATTGAGGGGGATAATTGTCTACATCATACACTGGCGCATCTTCTGCAGAAACGGTTGTAATCAACAGAGATAACAGCAATGTAGAAAAAATTTGTTTACCTGATTTAGTCAGCATAGATACCTTTTCGCCCATCATTTTTAGGTTTTAAACTATCATTTTGTGGAGATCTTGTCATTAGTGATTTTAGGGTTCTAATGGGTTTGGTATGGTTAACCCACTGTCAACAGCCCCCCCAACCTCTCGCCTTTCGGGAACAACGATAAGAGAAAACCCCATAAGGACATCTTGCGGTGTGATGGGTGTATATACTCGCCGCACTTGAGGTCGCAGGGACTATATCTCTGTAGCAAATAATTTTTTAGTATTTAATAATAACAGATTACAAGAGATTACGTGTTATTTTGCAAAAAAGCGGAAACAATACGTTACGTACTGTATTTTGAGCAGCTTTCATAAATATCGCGGCAACGTCGCCCCGCAAGATGTCATTATAAACACCCAAAAGTCATTCACTACAAAAATATACGAGGAAATAATGAATTCTTCACACAGACCACCTATAGAAAGCACTGTTAATACGCCCCCTGATTTTTTCCCCATTTTAATTCAAGCATGGCATGATTTTATAGCTAATCCTTCTGGTGAAACAAAAGGCACATTAGAACTATTGTTAGCAAGTGATGAACTGAAAAAAATATGCCAATATTTGGAAAAGTCTATTATGGAAAGCAGCAAGTTACGCGCTGTCAATTTAATAATTGCATTTGCCCAATTATCACTTCTTCACCACGAAAAAATGCAAACTAGTAAAGATCGACTTTTAACACAGCTTCTCAAAATAAGAAATAATCTTTTTGAAAATCACGATGAAATTGGAAAATTAAAACACATTTATTTCCAATTCATTTTTGAAGTTTTTATTCAAAACGCTAATGGCCAGAATATAAGCACAAGCACACTAAAGACAGAACGCGAATATAGGATAATTGCTCACATTCAGCCACTGGTAGGATTCATGGAATCACTTAACCCACAATACCTTGGCAAAAATCCTGAGATTTCGTTCGATGAACTCGCTGTCATAGGAGCAATCGAATTTGATCCAAACTATACTTCATGTTTAAAAATTTTTTCAATAGATTCCTATTTGCCTTATCCTACCTATATAGGTTGTAAGATAGGCACGGCATTAATGGAACGTGCATGTGGGCATGCAATTGAGTTAAAGCTACCCCTTGAACTAGATGCAAAAAGGGCATTACCCGATTATGATTCACTTCCATTTTTTCTTAGTTTCTTTAAAAGAAAATATAAGCGCTTAGAAATAGATATTAAACAACAATGTTATAAAAGAACTACCAGTACGGGCAAAAATGTCTCTTGGGATTCACTCCAAATCTCATTGGATCAACTTGAGGGTCGCTGGAAAGAAACCACACCAACAGTCTCTGCAGACGATCTTTATTCGTTTTTACTTCGCGGGACTTTAATCGAAATGCATGAAGAAAAACAAGCCGATGAAACACACTATGTTGTATTTCAATCGATAGAACAGTTAAATGACATGGTAACGTTACTTGATATCGCACTAACGCAAGATGAAAAACTGAGTCAATTATTTAAACATGAGAAAATAGATGCTTTAATTGCTATTAAAATAGAGAATCCTGAGGTAATTGAAAAGTTAAAAAAAAGCCAAGAACCTTATCATTCCTATAGTAACCCTAAAGCAAGAAAAACGTCAGATGACGACATATTAAATTTTTTACAAGAACATGGCACGCTACGAAAAAACAGCCCTTCTTCCAAGCCAGCATCAGCATATATTGAGTTTAAGTCCCTGGCAGAATGCGATACAGCCATGTCATTATTGGCACTTCGTCCACATAAAAATGTATTCGCTTTTAAAAAGTCAGTAAACCCCACAGAAATTGAAATTTTTCATCCCGCACTGATTAAATCTATGTCTTCGGATAATAGCTTTATTTTTAATTTTTTGAAAGAACATGGGTTTTTGCTCCAATACACAGATGGGTCCAAAAAATATATACAATTTGATTCTGTAGAAAACTATGAAAAAGCAGCTAGATTGCTAGAGGATCGCTCCTTTCAAAAGATTTTCAAATTTAAAGACTACTCACCCAAAATCCTAGAAATAATGCATCCTGCTTTAATAAGACGCTTAGCTTTTCACCCTACAGAACAAATGTGTATCGATTTTTTAAAAAACCATGGTGTATTAATAGAATTTACTAATAGACCTGGCAGACCCTATCTGCGTTTTCCTTGTGTTTATACCCGTAATAAAGCTGCAAATATGCTGGACAATTGTGCGAGTAATAAAGTTTTTGAGCATAGACTGTCGAGCTATGAGGATCTTATTGAGATCAAGAGCCAAACTCTAGCCAACCTAATGGAGCCATTACCTACTAAAATAATAACCCTGGGGCCTGATTTATCATTCTATTCAACCGAGACGCATCACAAAAATCTTAATATTTTATTTCGAGCAGCCGAAAATCCTGCATCTAAAAACTTACACGAAATATTAGAGTTAAAGCCATCATCCGAGGAGACGGGGACATCGAAGCACAAGCTGACTAGCCCGCAATAGCTCGCACGACCAACGGAGAGCGCGTTAAGACAGCGTGGAAGTAATTGAGCGAGTACGAAGTTCAATTGCTGACGTGGGACGGTTGCGGCATCAAAAAATTGATGTCGCTACCTCGCACTTTAATTATATTGATGACACCCCTAGGAACAATGAAACATTTAGCACTTGCCCTCTTTTTTTCCTATCCTTTTTCTTATCTGTTAAAATAGTTAAAAACTAAATAAAAACGAGGGCAGTACTATGGGTCATGTAAGAATCTATGTGGAAAAAATTCAGCACCTTTTAACAACGGAACCTAATCCAGCCGCTATTTTAAAAGCACTTTGCAACGAACTAGACCATTCCGCTTATCCTTTAGCAAAAAAAATTGCTACGCTTTCTTTTCCTCAACTCAATATGGTGCATATAGTCAATATAATTAATGGATCGCCCGCGGATTATCCCAAAGAAGGAGAGTTTGCGGCTTTACTCTGCGCTTTTCTCATCTGCTATCGGCATTATGAACAGCAATTTACACCCCAAATTATTAAGCAGTTACCTTCTCGCTCAGGGGATGCTTGGCTTTCTCATTATGCTATTACCCCCTCTTCTTTTGCCGGGGAAAATAAAAAAACAAACATAGTGCTATTGGCAAAAATCGATTTTGACCAGCCCTTAGAGGAAAAAGAACGGCAGGGTTATGTTGAAGCTTTATTAAAAAATATTAAAGAATTTCTTCGAGAAAATACACAACCCTTGGACGATGAAATATTTCTCAGCATCGTAAATGGATTAAAAAAAGCATATTTTATCTTACCTATAGAAACTGAAAGTGTATTAGAATCCATTATCTTGCCTATCAGTCATCAGCCCAATTGGGATCGTTTTTGCATCTTATTCGAATTGCGGCACTTCCCATCGAAAAAATTATACGGAAAAATCGAAGAAGCCATTAATCAAGAAATTCATATTTATTCCAAAAAATCGCCACTTGAAGCCATGCAATTAAAATGGCTTTGTCTGTTTGAATGCATAAAAAAGACTTGGCTATTAGAAAGTGTATCGGCGTTAGGAAAAGATAGGTTATCGGAATTTCTTAGCGCAGCTACCATAACGGATAGTTTCGATTTATTCGCCTGTTTAGCCCGGATTCAAACAAGACTCAGTGTGAGCTATCAAATACGTATTCTAAAACAAGCAGCAAAGGATTTTATTAACCATCCTTCTTGCCAACCTAAACTTTTGACACTAGCCACCCTATTACATCCTTCCGTATCAAAAAAATTAGTAGAATTATTATTTAGTGCTCCTGTTCAAGCTCCTTTGGTAAGCACAGACCAAAATCTCCCGCAGCTGGCTTCGTTAGTTAGTGAAGAAAAGTCAGAAAGAACACAAGAATCTGCTCTTTCCAAAACGATGGATTCCATAATAGATGATGAGGAAGTCTTTCAGTTTTTAGTACGCCTGGTACTTATGCTTAATTTATCAGCCAGCGATTGCTTGGAAGCAGCCCATTCTCTTAAACAGTTAGCGCAACAAAAAAAGTATGACACTCCAAAATACGATATGTCCTTTTTTTTATTTTCCCTTTTAAGCGCGCCCTTTAAAACCGAAGCCGATGTATGGGGAAATATTGAAACATTTCTTTATAATAAAGAAATGGGATTAGCATCCCCTTCAGCAACAAAAGAATCGGATAAAACTTCAACTTGCATTACTCTGATTGACTTTTTTTCTTCTGCTTTATTTACGCCTGCTTTTCAAAAGAAACAAATCGCATCTCTAGAAAATATGTATGATAAACAGAGGGATAAACCTATTGTGCAACTCGGTATTTTAACGGTACTCTCCCACTTTGGCTTAGACCAATTTCAAGAAAAATTAAAGCTGGCCGATGTTATCTCCATGCTCGACAAAGAAACATCTGGTTATCCAGCAGATTTCATCGCACCATTACTCATGCGATTACAGAAGCAGCTTCCCGCTGACCCTAGTAATGATTTAAGCCAATTGCCAGTCGTCACCGACTCCAAAAATGTGTTATACCGAAGCACGGCAGGTTTGCCCTTACTTTCTTGTCTGTCCTTACAAACACAGACTGCTTATATACAACCATTCTTCACTTCAGAAAGCATGACCCCAGCCTTCATCAGTTTCATTGTGAGCCACTCCCTGGATGAACAACTCTTTTTGTCTCACACGCTATTATCCAATAAAAAAAATCCTTTATTAGATATCCGAGCGCACCATATTTTTCTCCATAGTGTGAGTTTGTTATTAAGAACTTCACTTATAGACAAAAATATAGTTTGGTTACTATTGAGCTATCTTCCATTGGAAAAAGAGCAGAAACGAGATGATTTGGACGCAACAGCGATTACTCGATACCTGTTTTCAATAAATAATTTTGCGAGCAAAGAAGAAAAGAGGATGGCCAGTGAAGAAATGCGGATAAGTCAGAGCACTCATGCTTTGTTTCGTTGTGCATCTAATGACAAACTCACCGATACGAGCGCCCCTCCTTTATTTGAAACTCTCCCCAGGGATGTCCAAGCTGGAGTGGGGAGGATTTAACAAAATTAAATCCTCCTCTTAACCTTCCTCCGCCCGGAGGAAGGAGCCTTTTTCGGTTAACCTTGCGACTTCGTAATTACCGCACGGCGATCAAGCTGGAAATCTTGCTCAGAATGGCCTGGAACCGCTGGGCGTTCTGCGCCATAGCTCACCACACGAACTTGATTTGGATTCACGCCGCGGCTTTTCATCACATCTAATACCGAATTTGCCCGATGTTCGCCTAACGCGACATTATATTCTCGGCTACCACGAGGATCGGTATGGCCTTCTAAGGTAATTTTAGATTGTGGGTGAGCCACTAAAGCATCTGCATTTGCAAGAACAGCTGGTTTATCTTCTTCACGCACATCGTATTTATTAAAATCAAAATAATAGGTACGTTTTGCTAATCCACCACGACCACCTACGCCGCCTTCGTCACCATAATTTTCGCCCTGACCAATGCCCGAGGTACGCGCACCGTCAGCGGTATTCATGGAGTTCATACCAGTTGAATCATAATAACCTGTATTACCTTTTTTAGCTGATGAACAAGCACTCAACGCTAATACACTGCAACCTACCATAACAATTTGCGCGATTATTTTTAATTTCATATTCCTTCTCCTTTTAATTTAAGACAAATAAGGCGACCAAGCCGGATCTTGCACTTCACCGTTTCTTGCTGGCAACCGCAATTGCACGCTACCATCACTTGCAACCATTGCTAGCACACTGCGTCCGTTATAAATTGTTCCATATAATATCATACTGCCGTTAGGTGCCACACTAGGCGATTCATTGTCAGTACCTGAAGAACTCGTTAATACACGGAACGTGGACGTATCCATATCTAAAACGCCAATATTAAACAATTTAGATTCCTGATTTAACATCACAATATGGTTACCATCCGGTGTAAATGAAGCGCGCGCATTATAATTACCATCATAAGTCACTCGAGAAACAGCGCCACTGCCTAAATTGGTTTGATAAATTTGTGGGTTGCCACTTCGATTAGAAGTGAAGATCAGAGAACGTCCATCGCGCGACCAAGAAGGTTCTGTATTAATTGACCAATCATGGGTCACTTGCTTTAAATTGTGTGAAGCCAAATCCATCACATAAATATTAGGCGAGCCATCTTTTGACAAGACTAATGCTAACTGGCGACCATTGGGTGACCAGGCAGGTGCTCCATTAATACCGTGGAATTCACTGAGCAAACGTCGACCGCCCGTTGATACGTCTTGAATATAAATAGCAGCATGCTTATTTTCAAAAGAAACATAAGCAATTTGTCTACCATTGGGTGACCAAGCAGGTGACATAATGGGGTCGGTGGAATTTAATAAAGGCCGCGGGTTGTACCCATCTGCATCCGAAACTTCTAAAATATAGCGCGTCGCACTCCCTGCTGAACGTTGCACTACGATATAAGCCAATTTAGTTGAAAAAACGCCGCGCACCCCGATGATTTGCTGGTAAATAATGTCACTAATATGATGAGCCACTGAGCGCAATTGATTTTCAGGAACGACAAATTGCCGTGAAATGGCAGGTGCGCCACTCTCAGCGTTTTTATCTCTAAAGGTATCGGCTAACTTAAAGCTCACTTCATAACGCCCACCGCCGATGTCTTGCACTTTTCCCGTTACCACATTGTCAGCGCCTAAGCTGCGATAATAACTGGCTGGCATATTCTCGCCTGCTTTGCCGCCATAAACTTTGAATCGCCCACTGTTTTTTAAGTCATTTGAAATCACTTGCGACACATCTTGCGAGAGGACCTGGCCATTGCTAGTAAACGGAACAACCGCGATAGGGACAGCGCCTGCGACGCCCCGGGTTAATTCCATGCTTAACAAGGCAAAAGCAGGATGAGTGATTAAAAAACCTAAACCCAAAAATAAGGCTGCGAGCAGTTTACGCATAGTGAAATAAATCTCCTGGTGAATCCATCTTGATGGTGTAATGGTTATATACCCATTACACCTCAAGATGCGAACTTCGTCATCCCCGAATGCTTCTATCGGGGATCTGTCTACTAATAAGGAGATCCCCGATAGAAGCATTCGGGGATGACG
>CAZTDR010000085.1:0-9385 GCA_964612855.1 uncultured Coxiellaceae bacterium | reverse complement strand
ACAAAAATTCTCAACGTTGTGTAAATCTGTTTTTGTAGGGGCACGGCGTGCCGTGCCCGTGCTGCCTATCTCGCTGATGCCGCCGGGCATGGCACGCCATGCCCCTACAAGTCATTTTATTTCTTCGTAATCCATTTAATCAAATAGCAGCATTGCTTGGTGGATTACGATGCAAAAAACGCATCTAATCCACCCCACATTTTATTGATCGATGTTAGGGTCTGTTGACAATTAGTTATTTATTTTTTGTAAGATCAAGAAACTATAGGGGTAATTATTTTTTTCATCGGCGGGATGATCTATTTTTTCTATTTCTTGCCATTCGTTTGTTTTAAGCTCCGGGAAAAAAGTATCCGCGAGAAAAGGTTGATGGATGAGCGTTAAATAAATTCTTTGGGTGAGGGGAAGCATTTGTTGATAAAGCTCTGCGCCGCCAATTACCATCACTTCGGGGGTATCTTTGACCACCGCGAGCGCGTCTGGAATAGAATGTACGACGAGGCAGCCTTCAGCTGTGAAACTTTCATCACGGGTAATAATGATGTTAGAGCGCCCAGGTAATGGGCGGCCGATGGATTGGTAAGTTTTACGGCCCATTAGGATGGGCTTGCCCCAGGTGAGCTGTTTAAAATGCTGTAAATCGGCAGGTAAATGCCAAAGGAGTTGATTATTTTTACCGATGGCTCGGTTTTCTGCCATGGCGACAATAGCTGAGATTTGCATGGTTCTCTTACTCCTCTCTTAAATAAAATCGCGCTACCTATTCGGTTTCTGCAGGTGACAAAAGCGCTTTGAGTAGGGGCGGACCCATGTGTCCGCCCGGGACTTTACGGTTGAGGCCGCTGGGCGGACACGCGGATCCGCCCCTACAATTTCGGTAATTTATAAAGAATTAAATTTTTGTCCCCTGCAGAGCCATTCGGTACCAAAAAAGCCTCACTCTGAGCGTAGTGCTTGAATTGGATCTAATTGTGATGCTTTGTGTGCAGGATAAAGGCCGAAGAACACACCGGTTGCGGCCGATACCGCAAATCCAATCAAGGGAGGTATTAAAAATACAGTAAACTCCCATTGGGAACATTTTGCAATGATATAAGCAATGACAATACCGATCAAAATTCCCAACAAACCGCCCACGACAGATAGCATAATCGCTTCAATTAAAAATAACGAACGAATATCTTTTTGTGTTGCACCCACGGCGAGACGAATGCCAATTTCACGTCGGCGCTCAACAACCGACACTAGCATAATATTCATGACACCAATACCACCCACCATCAACGATACACTGCCAATTAACCCTAAAAATATGGTTAAAATTTCGCTTTGCTTTGCCATCCGATTAATCAATTCTTTAGCGCTGCGAAAATAATATTTTTTGCCACCGGCCTTTTGTTGTAAATACGTTTCAATCTTCTTCTGGATCACATCGCTCGATGAACCCTCAGTCAATCGCAAAACAACATTACTGATTGTTGTAAATTGATTTAAAGTTAATGATGTTTGGATCGGTAACATGACTGAATTATCAATACTGGCATAGACAAAACTATTTTCAGGCCATGGTTTTGCAGCACCAATAATAGTAAAAATAGTTTTCCCTATTTGTAATTGCTGCCCTATGGGGTCGGTCAATGTATATTGCTTTATTTGTTGATATACTGCATCGCCTAATACACAAAAAGCAGCATAATTATCTAAATCTGAAATAAAACGTCCGCTGGCCTGTGTGATATGAATGACGTTTGCAAAACTCTCTGTAACACCTAAAATATTGCCACTGATATCGTGCCCATTAAATTGCATGGGATTATAAAGTTGTGCGTAAGGCGCGACAGCGAGTATATTTTTGTCTACATGCAACAAACCATTGATTTCTTGTACCGATAAATTATTTTGTAACGGATTTTGCGAAGATGAATTTGATTCATCATTAATGGTCACCGCCAATAAATCCGTGCCCAATGTTTTAAATTGTTTGAGCGCCTCATTCGTCGCCAACTCACCCCCAGACAACATCGCAACCACGGATGCCGTACCGACTAAAATACCTAACAAAGCGAGCATCGAGCGCAATTTGGCAGAAAACAAATTGAGCAATGCTTCTTGTACATGCGCCGCCCATTTCATGCGATACGTCCATCTTTAATGAAAACAGTCCGCTGACAAAGCTCGCTGATAGTCGGATCATGCGTCACCAAGGCAATCGTCCGCCCTTCTTTTTGATTGAGATATAAAAATAAATCCATCACTTCGCGACCCGTTTTCGAATCCAGCGACCCCGTTGGTTCGTCAGCTAAAATAATTTCAGGCTCAGACACTAACGCGCGTGCAATAGCAACACGTTGCTGTTGCCCACCCGACAATTGATTCGGCTTACGCTCCAAAAAAGACTCCATGCCGACTTTTTGAAGAGCTTGCTGCGCTTTTTCGTGAGACATATTGGGATGTTCACCGCGATAAAACAAAGGCAGCATCACATTTTGTAGTGCCGACAAGCGCGGCAGCAAGAAAAAAGATTGAAATACGAAGCCAATTTTTTCATTGCGAATTTTTGCTAACTCTTCATGGTTCAAACAAGATACATCGCGGCCAGAAAAAAAATAATGCCCACTCGTGCAATGATCTAAAAAACCAATAATGTTCATCAGCGTTGACTTGCCCGAACCCGATGCGCCAACAATGGCGACCATTTCACTTTTTTCTAACTGCAGACCTATATTTTTTAGCGCGTGAAATTCACTGGCTTCACCGCGATAAACTTTGCTGACGTGCTTTAATTCAATGAGGGATGACAATGATTTCTCCCGGCGTTAAAGAAGAATCAATGACGACAGAATCGAGTGTCGTTTCCCCCGTCTTAACCATCGCTTCACGCACTTTTCCCGTCTGCGCATCTTTGATGTTCACATAAGCCTTACCATCTCGCTGAATGACCGCACGAATTGGCACGGTTATTTTAGCAGCTCCCCCCAGTTCAATTGCCACTTTTGCCGTCATGCCCATGTGGATGACGTTTTGTGCTTCGGCTGTTAATTTCGGCACAATGATTTCAACCGGGAAAATAGGTAAGCCACCTTGCGTTGCCTCACCTTGGCGATTAATTGCAGAAATTTCACCGGCTAAAATAAAATCGGGGAAAGCAGCGCCTGTCACTTTAACTTGCTGCCCAAGCTTAATTTGATTGATATTAAATTCATTGACATTAATATGCAGCGTTAATCCATTCACATCACCAATGACAGCAATCACATCGCCTTGCTTAATTGCATCACCTTTGCTTATTTTTTTTAATTCACCATCACCACTTTCCGTTTTATTCGGTAACAAAATAATACCTGACCCAGGAGACACAATATGAATTTGGCGCAAGGCATTTTGTTCATGCAGCACGCGAGTGATCTTATCAATGTCTTCAATTTTTAAATCATATAAATTAACGCCGTGTAAATCGATTTGTTTTTGCATGTTATCGAGGGCGTCTTTTGCCTGGACCATAGCAAGACGTGCATTGTAATAAGCGATTTGTTTAGCTTTGTAGTCATCATCCGAAATCAGTTGGTTTTTATGTAAAAATGTAGCCTCATTCATTTGGCTTTGGCTATTGGCATAGTCCGTTTTATTTTTAATATACTGCATCAATGCTGCTTTATAATCGATTTGGAATTTGTCAGACGAAATCGTAAATAACAGTTGGCCTGACTTCACTTCATCACCAAAATGAAACAGCATATCGTCAATCACACCATCGGCTTGCGCAGTGACCACTCTTGTTTTGAGCGGCTCGATGATGGCGGAATAATACAGTGTAGTGGCTAGAGGTGCGGCTGCAATGACGATTTCGTCGCTGGCAGGGGTCGATTTTTTGTGATGATGGACGCAGGTATAAAGACCCAGGGCAAGCAGGATGGGGATACTGTATTTTAAATATGTTTTCATGTTGGATTTCTCTTTTTGCATAATTTACAAAGTGCAGTGTGCCCACAAGGCTAATTATATTGCACTCTCACATCCCAGGTCTGTAACGTTGTACCCACCAACCAATCGATGGCAATTAACGCTTTTAAATAACCAATTTTAGCATTCAACAAGGTTTGTTGTGCTGCACGATACTGCTGTTGCGCAGTTTGCAATTCCAAGCTATCAATCAACCCGAATGAATATTTTTGAAAACTAATTTGATAGGTCTTGCCTTGCAAACGCTCCGCATTTTCTGCAAACTGCGTGGCGCGCTCTGCGCTATAGATAGCATTCCAGCCATTAATCACGCTGGTTTCTTTAGCCCATTTTTCCTGTTGCAAGGCAAGCTCCGCTTCGCGCAACGCAATTTTTGCAGTGGCTACCGCCACTTTTGCCGGGCGATCATCAATTGGAATCGATAAACTTAACATAGCGCTGTCTGTCACATTCACACCATTTACCAAACTATTAATTCCGGCATTTGGTCCACCACCCGCTCCGCCCCCTGTACTTCCATTCAACGTGAGATTTAATTGCCAGCGTGTATTATCTTCCGCTGTGCGCAGATTGCGTTTGGTTGAGCCATTTAAGGTAATATTATCCACTTGATATTGAATATCATTTTCCAAAATCATTTCTTTGGCTTTGGGAAGAGAGGGAATATGATATTTTTGAATCAACTTAGCTACCTCGACATGACCGACGGTGACATCGGTATTGGGATCAATGCCGATTGCACTTAATAAAGCATAGCGTGCTTGTTGCAAACTATTTCGATCCGATTCAATTTTCGTTTCTGCACTCGCCGCATCCGCCTCGACGGTGACTAATTCAACACCGGCTTTATGGCCCGCTTGAATAAATAATTTCGTTTGCTTGATGGATTCTTGTGAACGACGCAACGCTTGTTGATCGATATCTAACATGTTTTGCGCTGAAACCACATCCAAATACGCATTGACGACACCGGTAACCGTGGTGCGTAACTGCGATTCCACATTTAAACGGCTGATTTTTTCGCTATCTTTGGCATTGTCTAATGCAGCTTCCACAATAGGCTTACCAAAACCTCGCAGCAACGGCTGCATAATTTGTAAAGAAAGCGCGGGATTATAGTGACCTTGTATAGTATTGGTAGAAACTAAATTCATCTGTGTTCCGATGGGTGTTTGCAACGAAACAGAAGGTTGAATACCCGTCGCATTGGCTGTGACGATACCATTGGATGTCACCGAATAGGTTTGCATGGTGGTTTTGACCGCTTGTAACGCGAAATGCGGCTGAAATTGCCATTGTTGGATTTCTAATGCGTACTTTTGTTCGATGTGATTCAGTTGGGCGGTTTGCACATTGGGATTTTCACGTACTGCTAATAAAATAGCGTCCTTTAATGAGAGTTCGCGCATAGCACTGGCTTGCATAGGCAAGAGCCAGATTAAAAGTATCATTGTATAAATTAATCGATGCATACATGACTGAATTCGTTAGTTGAAAAAACCTCCCTGGCGTTTTGGTATTTCATTTTACATTGGCTGATGGGCACGCTGTGCTTTGCCCACCAAACGACTTACCCCGCCACAAACTCCCGGCTCAAAGCACTTTTTCTTTCGTGTCTTGCCTGGGCCAAGGAAATAAGATGGGTTAATAAATTTTTATAGCTGATACCTGTCGCATCCATTAACTTAGGATACATACTAATTTGAGTAAAACCGGGAAGCGTGTTGACTTCGTTAAAATAAATTTCGTTGGTGCCACGCTCAAGGAACAAATCGACTCGCGCCATACCTTCGCACTCTAACACGTTAAAAATCGTTTTTGCGGTTTCCTGTACTTTTAATTGCAAAGCGGGATCAATGTGCGCGGGAATAAAATAGTCTGCGCCTTTTTCATCTAAGTATTTCGCCGCATAAGAATAAAATTCATGACGCGGCCTGACTTCTCCCACCACGCTGATCAGCGGATCGCTGCCATACTCTTCTGATTCTAATACCGCTACTTCTAATTCAAGTGCATCGATTCCTTGTTCAATCACGACTTTCGTGTCATAGCGAAAAGCGTTTTGAATCGCAGCGACTAATTCTTCTGCCTGCTTTACTTTTTCCACACCGACACTGGAACCGGTGTTCGCTGGTTTAACAAAAACAGGAAGACCTAAATCATGAGCAATCGATTGACAGCACTGCAGCGCATTTTTATCCCATTGACCTCGCGTCAAAACGCGATAATCTGGCACACGAATGCCCGCCGCTTTCACTAACCGTTTAGAAATATCTTTTTCCATACCGACGGCTGACGCTAGCACGCCGCAACCGACATAAGGGACATCGGCTAATTCTAACAATCCTTGCACTGTGCCATCTTCGCACAAGGTGCCGTGAATGACCGGAAAAATAACATCGAAAATACGTTTGCCCTGTTCTGCTTGCGCCATCATTTGCGCCGGTTGTACCGCTTGCATTTGTTGACCGATTAGCTCGGGATTAAACAGCATTTTTCCTGCATCACGAGATAAGCGCAACTGGGTTGAGTCGGTTAGTTCTTTTTTTAAATTGTCATCCCCTAGAAACCACACACCTTGCTTATCAATCCCAATCGGAACAATGTCAAAACGATCACGGTCTAAATTTTGAATCACATTGAGTGCGGACGCTAATGAAATTTCATGCTCTCCTGAACGACCGCCATATAAAACAGCGACGCGAATTTTTTTTGCTTGGTTCATGTGAGTCCCTGGGAAAGTGTAGGATGATTAAAATTTTGAGCACAAAATATACCTTATTTACCTCTGGCTGTCATCTCGAGCATGGGGCAAGACAGGGCCTACGCATGAAAATTTTCTTTGACTGAAATGTAGGGTGGCACGGCGTTTTTTGCCGTAATCCACCAAATAGAAAGCGCTTGCTTTTTTATTTGATAGATTACGACGCAAAAAACGCGTCTAATCCACCCTACGTTTCTCGTGTGGGTAATAATAAGGTAGCGTGCCCACCTCCTCCCACTGAAGTGTATATTTCTTTGACATTCCCATGCAAAATGATTAATATGCGCTACTGTAGAGGGTTGCTTGGCCAAAAAATCCTTGCCGCAAAACAAGTTTCTCCATTAAGTCAAAGAGCTATAGCTCGGAAATTACGCTTTTTTTTATAGGAAGTTATCTCGTGAAAATTCAGCGATATTTGGTGTCTTTGTGTATTTTTTTAAGCATCTGTGGTTGGGGGCCTTTTAGTTTCCTCCCGTTATCCAGTGTTGAAGAACCCCTCGGTACACAAGAGTGGATCAATAAAGAAATTAACCGGATTCAGGCCCAAGCCAGCAACCTTGATACGGCGGTTTTAAAACTCAGTTTAAATGCTTATTTGAACGCACGACGCCGTGGCATGGACTCAAAGCAATTATTAACCATTATTGATTACTCCAAACCCTCCAGCGAAAAACGGTTGTGGGTCGTGGACTTGAAACGCGCGAAAGTTTTATTTAACACTTGGGTCACCCATGGAAAAAATAGCGGAAAAGTGAACTCTACCTCTTTCTCTAATCAACCAGGCAGTTTAAAATCCAGCATCGGTGTCTTTCTCACCACACATGAAACCTACGTTGGCGGCAACGGCTACTCACTCCGTATGCAAGGACTCGAACGAGGCATTAATGACAATGCTTATCGTCGTGATATTGTTTTTCATGGTGCACCGTATGCAGCGGGCGACGTTGCCGAAAAATACGGCTTACTGGGAAGAAGCTGGGGATGTCCCGCAGTCAATGAAAAAATGGCTCGGCCACTCATCGATACCATTAAAGATAACACGTTAGTCGTCGCTTATTACCCAGATCGAAACTGGCTAAAAAATTCGACATTTTTAGCAGGATAAGGAAAATAATTAGTTATGCGCATGCAATTTCGAGGATTAGTTAAAACAATTACTATCATAACAGTGTCAACACTACTCCCAGTGTCCAATGGGTTAGCAAAAAACTTTTCGCTTCCTGCCGCAAACGAATCTTTATTAGGCGAAGTGCAATACATCTCCACCACCGCAGGCGACACAACCACGTCTATTTCACAGCGCTATAATCTAGGCTTAAATTCCATCGTCGAAGCGAATCCAGGTGTGAGTGAGCGCGCTTATTTTGCAAATGGAACGCCTTTAAAAATCGCGACGCAATTTATGTTACCGCCAGGGCCCCGGCACGGTATCGTCATCAACCTGCCAGAAATGCGGCTTTATTATTATCCGGAAGGCACGAATGAAGTCATGACTTTTCCAGTCGGAATTGGTCGAATTGGCAAAACCATTCCCATTAAAAATACCAGTGTTGCCCGTAAAATCGTGAACCCCAATTGGACTCCGCCGGAAGACATTCGTAAATTTAACGAAGAACAAGGTATTCAATTGCCAAAAGTCATGCCGCCTGGACCTGATAACCCCTTAGGCCCTTATGCTATTTATTTGCGTATTCCAACTTATTTAATTCATAGCACCATTTTTCCAGAAAGCATCGGCCGGCGCGCGAGCTTTGGTTGCATTCGAATGAATGAAAGCGATATCAAACAATTTTTCCCGATTGTGACCCCGGGCACGCCCGTTCTAATTATGGATATGCCTTATAAAGTGGCATGGAACGACAATCAACTTTACCTGGAAGCACACGCCCCTCTTGAAGAACGAGCGGATGAAGAATCCTCTAATATGCGGGGAATAGTGAAAAGTATTAAAGCTAATTTGTCGCGTAATGAAGTGACACTGGTTGATTGGCAATTAGTGGCTTACTTGGCAGAACAACCAGATGGGATTCCGCATGAGATTGGGATGAAAATTAATTAATCTGATGTTTTCTTAGCAGGGAAATTCTTAGGGTTTATTGGCAATCCCCCTAGGAATTAGAAAATTTTTTTCGTGATAAAAATATTATTTTAAAATTACACGAGGCACGGAATGTTTTCTTGTTTAAATTTAAAGTTATTCCCAAAAATAACATTAATTCGCTCGCTAAAAAAATTACCCGAATCCCTGCAAAAGCTTAAACAAGCTGTCGATGACTTTATTACTTTATTTCAAGAAAGTTTTGATGGTGTTTGTTTTGAAGTACCGCTGAAAAGTTATCGACTTGCTTTAGATCAAATTGATGCGGCTATTACTCAAATGTACCGCTGCTTTGCATGTGCTAAAACCGATATATTAGCTAAGTATTGTGCGGCCGATCAAGATAATATGCGTAAAGCAATGTATACAGCACGCGAGACACTTAACGCATGTTACGACAGAGCTAAAAAAGCTGAGGATGAGTTTTTTACTAGAAACACCGTGGCACGCCCGAATGAAATAACAGTAACACGATCGGAGCTCAAGGATTTCGAAACAGCCAAGAACAATTTTATAAACCATATACAACAATTTAATGCCGCATGCGGAGCGCTCAATACATT
>CAZTDR010000084.1:0-9405 GCA_964612855.1 uncultured Coxiellaceae bacterium | reverse complement strand
CCACTTTTTGCTAAATACTTCTAAGGTTAATTTTACTCTAGCTGTTGCTCCATAACCGAGATACCCTTGTTGCTTATTGGGGTGGTATTTAAATTTATTATAAAGCGCATATGCTTTATTTTCTGATAACAACACAGAAGGATCATACCTATTTGGCCTTATTTTTTTGGCCTTTCTAAGTGTTGAAGCTCAGTTTTTATCTCGTTTAATACTTCATCTGGATATGGTGTTTGATTATTATATAGATCATAGGGATTAATTTTCTCATGGAAACAGTGTCAAGTAACCTCATTTAGTATTTTTTAGATAGGAATGTATAATGAGGTTACTTGACACCATTTTTTCCTTAAGGGGCACGTAACAAAATAATTAACACTTTTTTGATCAAATAAAGGTCGATTGCATGGAAATTTATCTCGACACTTCTCATTTGCAAAAATGGCATAAAGAAACCCTGCATGCGAACGAGATTGCAATCTTAGATCAATTAAAAGATTCTGGTAATCATACTTTTATATTATCTATTACTCATATTTTTGACATAACAGACAGAGAGGATATTCATAGCGCTATTAAAATGGGGAAATTCTTGGATCAACTGCCTATAAAATGGCTCAGGAATGCAGCTGATCTAAAGCGGGAAGAAATAAAAAACGCTCTCAAATGTTTCAAACATCGAAAATTTTTTTCCATTAGTCCTTTTGTGGAGGATTATGTCGACACCCTAGAGACAGAAGAGAACAGCCTCCCAATACGACTTGCTTATCGTGGAAAATCAATCGAACAAATAATAACCGTCTTAGTAAGTGAAAAGTCCCAATCGCGATCTTTATCAACAGAACATATATACAGCTGGTCACACACCAACTCTACCTTAATTAACAATATGCACAACACCCCGAATAAAAACAAAGAAATGCAAAAAAATTTGAGACGCGTATTGAAAGACGACATTACAAAACTAAATCTTCAAAGCGCTGTTATTAACTCTGTAATATCTCAAAATTTAATTGACCCAATAGATGAATTTATTAGCTGGCTCATTAAAAATCCTCATTAATTTCTAGCATATGGTGCCCTTATTATACGCAACATTATATGCTACGAAATATCGGCATGGCGTGGAAAAAAAGCCATATCGATGACCTAAACCATCTTGCAGCTTTGCCTTACGTAAGTCGCTTGAGCACAGACAATCAAATACATGCATTTGCTATGCAAGCATTAAAATTTGCTAAAAGACATATCCCCACAGATTGGGAGGAAAAACTGATTACAACTATAGATGAGCTTACACCTTTTCTTTAGCTCAGTATTATTTTTAATTTAAGCAAACTATCAGAAGGGGGTAAACTTAAAACGACATTTTTTTATCCAATGCTTATTACCAAAGTGATCGACAATTGCAACATCTTGAACGTAGTCACCCTCACCCTCTTGCACGGGTGGAAATATTAAAAAACGCACAGTCGCTTTAATGGTTGCCTTAGGAGCAATAATAACTGGAAAGTCATGAAAATTACAGATTACGAGTTAAAGTGTTGTGCTCATAAGCGAAGTGCCCCCTAAAGTGGGAAAGAGCCGGGAAAGAGCCGGGAAAGAGCCGGGAAAGAGCCCGCATGACTTGCCGCTTAGCGCGGTCAGTTTTAACTTTTTGTTTTTAATCGAAATTTTACTTGCCGACGAGAGGAGTCGAACCTCCGACCTACTGATTACGAAGCGGGTTTGCGTTATTAATTTTAATTAAAAATCAACATCTTGCGATGTTTTGGCAATAACCAAACCTACTACAATCTACTACAATTAGCAGGAAATCGGCGGGAGTTTGTTACAAATTTACTACATCAAAAAAGTATCACAATACTCTCCTCAAGCCTCGCTTTTAACGATCAAGAGATTTGATTAAGTACCCCAATGGGGTATAATATTATATTAGGATAACCGAATGAAACGGAAAACCTTGCAAACAGTTGTGGAAACACCCGAGTTCATCAAGCAAGCCAAAGACTGCATGGACGACAAGGAGAGGCAAAATTTTATTAATTACATTGCCGAGTATCCCTTATTAGGCGACTTAATCCAAGGTACCGGTGGTGCGCGCAAAATTAGGTGGCAGGCGGATGCTCATAAAGGTAAAAGTGGCGGCGCAAGAATAATTTATTATTACCATGACCAAGACATTCCAATTTTTTTATTTACGGCATATAAGAAAAATCAAAAAATTGACTTAACAGCTACCGAAAAAACTGCACTGCGCAAAATCATAAAATTGATTGTTGCCGAATACGAGAGGTAATCAAATGAGCAAGTTAAGTAAAAGTCTATTACAAGGCGCAAAAGAAGCCCTTGCTTACGCAAAAAAAGAAAAAACTGGTGCTAAAACACATAAAGTTTCCATCCCTCAAAAAGTGGACGTAAAAAAAATACGCTTAGAATTGCATCTTACTAGAAAGCAATTCGCCGATAAATATGGGTTTAGCATTCGCACTTTAGAAAAATGGGAGCAAGGAATAAGGCAGCCAGAGGGGGCAGCTAGAGCTTATCTTGTTGTTATTGCACGCGATCATAAAGCTGTAGAGCTTGCGTTAGCAGGTTAATGTAATTATTACGTGAAAATAATACGCCCCTATTGATATTGATTATTTGTGTACTTGTAGTAACAACGTATCCATTAACATAACGACACCTGCAATTTAAAAATAAGTTGTCATCAAGAAATTAGATGCTTTTTTAACTAAGTATAAATGCCCTAAAAAAATTTGGGCATTTATTAGTTTAATTATTAAATACTATTTCTCACTGCTTTAACAGGTAGTCTGCATTTGATCTAAGCGTACCAAGTGCAATTAATAAATTCGAAATTGCTGCAATAAAGAATTCCAAATGAAAAAGATTGTTAAAAGAGTCTTGGTTAAGTTGCTTTGCCGTACCCATTAAGTAACTCAAATCTTGTAATCCAGATAAAAGTAAGTCGGTGGCGTTTTCTGCATGTTGATGGATAGCTGCTAGGTTATCGCTGTTCGCTGGCGATGCGTGTTGATTAGGCATGAAAATAGGATTAGACAAAAGTTGAAATATTTCAGTAAAAGGATTTTCAAGCTGCGATTGTTTAATAATAACACTTCTATCCATGATTTAATCTCCGTTTTTTATTTAACAAATGTGAGAATGTTTGCTGTGTTTTGATGTATTAAAAAATAGCTATACCGCCTATGGGGGAGAATTATACCTATAAACTTATTATTTACAACTTAAAATAAAATAATATCATTTAAGTTTCAATTTGCTTATTAGAAAAGCCTTCTGTACAATTCTTGCAACCGAAGAGATATTCATGGATAAACGATTATGGAACGAAAGGAATTCGCAGATCATTTTGCAAAAAGATTAATCCAGACGATGCGAGAAAGAGGGTATACCTCTGGCAGATCAAAAGACAGAATTGATATAGCTAAACTCGCAGAAGCTGCCGGTTCTTCTTATCAAATGGCGCGGCGTTATACATTGGGTCAAGCCGTACCCGAATTTCACGTTGTATTTCAAATCGCAGCCTGGCTTGAAGCTTCACCTAGCTATCTTTTGTTTGGGCAAGAGCCTGAACCCGCAACCAAAAAAGAAAATGACATTACCATTCGAAGAGAACTATTGCAGTATATCTTAATAGAATGCGCTGACCTGTTTAAACAGGTAGACAACACGACTGATTTGGCTAATTTTCTCGTCGAAAGTATCTACAACATTTCAATGATCGATACGGATATTCAGAGCGCCTGCAATATTATCGATATGATCCTGCATTCTGCAAAAATATTTTCAAATAAGGGATTGCAGCAGTCTCATCGATCGGCAAAAGTGTCAGCTTAAAATGAATTTGCACCCAAATATTCTTGAAGCACTATTTAAACATCAAAGTGAAATTACCTTGAAGTTAAGTAACGTGCGTGGGTTATTCAAACTTGAGCATATAGCGATTATTATTTTGAACACGCATGATGAAATAATAGTGTTTTCTTCGACACCAGCGGTTGAGTTCAATTTACTTGAAAAAGAGTTGTGGCAATTTGATGAAAGTTTTAAGCCAAAAAATCATTTGGATGGTTCATTTTTTTGGTGGGAGCAAGCTTATTCAAATGCTCATCGCGAAGTGATTAAAGCAAAAAAAGAGTCCAGCTATGGCTTTACATTAGGGTTTTGTTTAGCAAGAAAAATAAATGAAGAACATATTATTTATTCCTGCGCTACCCGCAGCGTGGAAAAAAATCTGCGACAGTATTATGAAGATCATAAAAAGGAGCTGCTTGCGATTGGCGATTATGCGTATGAGCTAGTTCATGATGTTTATGCCAAATACCGTGGCAACGCTAGCAAAAAGAAAAACTTTTTAAGATTAATAGTGTCTAATGACAAATAAGGATAATGGAATGTTCGATTATAAAATTGTGAAATTAGGTAACCCCTCATTACGATTGGTTTCAGAACCGGTGACCAAAGATGAATTTGATAGTAATGAACTGCAAACTATCGTAGAAAAGTTATTTTTTGTCTTAAAAAAAGAAGGTGGAGTAGGGCTTGCTGCGCCACAAATTGGAATTAATAAGCGTATCATTGTGATTGGAATGGAGAAGCATCCTGTTTATACACAATTAGATTCTATACCCGATACGGTGATAATTAACCCCACTATTAAAATTTTAACTGACGAATTAGAAGAATCTTATGAAGGCTGTATGAGTGTAGGGGCTTTACGCGGGAAAGTGTCACGTCCTAAGCGCATTCATTATAGTGGATTTGATATAAGCGGTAATTTAATAGAAAACGAAGTCGAAGGATTGCATGCGCGAGTTGTGCAGCATGAAATAGATCATCTTGACGGTATAATTTTTTTGGACAAAGTGACAAATCACATATCCTTAGGATTTCATGAAGAGTTAGTTGCATCAGGACAGTTAAAATTGAGAGATCAGCCAGCTAATGAAGAGTTAAAATAATGCATTTATCATCCAGTACAGAAAAGCGCGTATTTGCGAGTGGAATAATAGGGAACTTGCTTGAAGTCTATGACGTAACGATTTGCCTTTTTATGTCTCAGGTGCTGGCGTCAACATTTTTTCCCGTAGAAAATAAAATAACAAATTTATTTAATGTTTTTATCGTGTTTTTTATTAGCTATCTTTCCAGGCCATTTGGCAGTGTAATTTTGGGCATGATTGCTGATTATACGGGTAGAAAGCGCATACTAATATGGACTGTATTTTTCTTAGGTGTTAGTACGGCAGCCATTGGGTTTATTCCTTCCTATCAAACCATTGGCGTTGTTTCAGTATTATTGTTTTTTTCGATACGAATATTACAAAGCCTTATGGCTGGTGGCGAATATATTAGTTCGCTCGTTTATTTGATTGAAAGCACAAATGAACAAAAACGCAATTTTTATGGTTCATGGGCTGCTGTTGGCGTAAACAGTGGAGCACTACTTGCTTCCTTAGTCTGTTTTTTCCTAACGAATCTTATATCTCATCATGCTGCACCTGCATGGATTTGGCGACTAGCATTTATTTTTTCATTCATCGGTGTGGGGTTTGGTTTATGGGTAAGGTCTTCCATACCTGAAAGCATGGATTTTATCTTAAAGTCAGCAACGGGTAAAAAAATAGATAAATTTTTTCTTATTAAATCTTCTGTAAATTTTATTCGACAAAATCCTATTCAATCACTCGGAGTTTGTCTCTTAACTTGGTTAGGCGTTTGCGTTACTTTTACTTTTTTTATTTATGCCCCTATCCATATGACAACTATTAACAACTTAACTCAACAAGAGGCTTTTAGGATTAATACTTTTTCTCTCATGCTGCTTGTAATGTTAATTCCTCTTTTTGGCATTCTATCAGAGCGTGTTAATAGATTATCTTTAATGCTGATGGCTGCTTTAAGTTTTGCTATAATAGCGTTTCCTTATTTTAACTATATAACTTATGGTAATTATAATCAAATATTAATGTTTCAATTATTGGCTTCTATTCCTTCAGCTTGTTTTTTTAGTCTTGCACCCACTTTTATTGCTGAAATTTTTCCTACAAATGTGCGCTGTACTGCATTTGCCTTGCTATACCAAACCACCGCCAGCTTTGCGGCTGGCTTAACGCCATTAATTTTGTTTTATATTTCTAGTCATATGCATGCTTCTCCGGCATGGATGGTGGTTTTTTCGGCGATGGTAGGATGTATTTATTTGTTTTATTCAAGAAAAGACAGTTATTCCATCACTTTCGTGCATTAAAGATTAGCTTAGCTATTTAATTTAATGCTATTTTTCAGAAGGGATTTTTGTATGCTAATTAATACTATTAAAGCTCATCCTTTACTTAAGCAGTTATATATAAGCGACGAACAGGCTGCTTCGAATAACTTATTTGGGTTAAGTGCGAAACAATTAAAAATATCTAAATCATATGATGGTGAATGCTATTGCATAGGCGTCGATGAGCTTATTAAGATTTTTAAAGATAGATGCGCAGCCGCTGATATTAATGCTATTAATAAATTTCTTAATTTTGATTATAAAGCGCTTTCCGCGTTTCCAAGACACCATCCATTCTATATAGAAAGTAACCCCTTCACTCATAATTTTCTTTTACAGCAGATAACAAAAGCGAATGATTTTAACCAAAAAAATGTATCATTGCGTATCCAATTACACATTAAAGAATGGATCGATGCCCAATTGGAAAGTAAAAGCGATTCTTTATTTTCGTCTTCTGTTGCCACGACTGTTCATGCTGTCTCTGTTTTTCAACCAAATTTAGCTTTCAGACGTTTAGCAGAAACGTTATCTCAACAATTTGTATTAACAAATAGTGTATACAGTAATGAAAATTATAATTTGATACTGCAAGCAATAGAAGGAATTGCGATCTATTCAGAATATTTCTATGCTGCTTGCAGGACTTTGTTAGGATTAGCCGCTAGTGAGGGTGAAATAGGGATATATCATGGTCACTATAAGGCGCTACATTCTTTAACGAATTTGTTTAGAAATGCTGGTGCAAACACCATGGTATCTTTAGAGCAAAGAAAAGAATATCTGCGTATGATGGTTTCTCAGGCGGATACAGGACAGAATTATTATCAATTGTATATGCTAATGAAAGTATTTGGCATTGCAGCTAATACTTTTGAATCAGGCGAGCATGATTATATTGAAGATCCTTATTTTATAAAATATCTTCACTTTTCAATTGATGTTTTGATGAGATATGCCGGAATTGACGATGAATGGGGGCTTCATTTAACTGCTGAAGAAGAATTGAGTAAGCTTCTCAAGTCGACAATAGATGAGCCTGAAATATGGGGTGCTAGTGATGTACCTTTTTTAATTTTACGGCATTTTCTAGAAAGTAAGCGTGAATTTAATATTAATCCTTTTTGTCACTTGGACGATCTAAGAAATTATATAGAGTTTTGTAAGAGTCAGAACGATAAGGATGATTTTTATATTAAAAAATTAGAGCTCAGGCTTGAGCAATTAATTAGCTTGGTGGCGCATCGTGAATTTGTTTCTAAAGACTTTGTTCTATGTCTAAGTGCAAAATCTCCGGAAAAAGAGTGTCAAATTGATAGTGGTTATCAGGCAGATTCTAAGCTTGATCTTCATGGGCGTCAGTCTTTAGCGGAGCGTTTAGTTTTTTCTGGTAAAACTAATCTTCACGATATAGAGCGGCAATGGCCTAAGTGCACATATGTTGTTGCAAATTTTGGAATGATAATAAGTGATATTCCACATAGTGATATTTCACGACATAAAAGAGTCTTTGAATCAATTGCTATAGAAAATCCAGAATATACAATCAGCGGTCGTGTGAATGAATGTGGTGGGCATGCAGAAGAAGCATTATATGAATATCTTCTTAAAGATGAAAATATTATTTACTTATTGAATCGCTTTAAAAGTAAATTTGGCCTCAGTGCAGAAGATCACAAAGTTTACGGCATTATTTTAGATTTACATGGTACATACGATATGTGTTTATCTTGTTCGAAAAAAGGTTTAGATTTTCAAGATGCATTCCGTCAAAAGTTGTTGAAAATATTTCCTCAACAAAAGTTAAAGACTCGAAAAAAATTTCCAAATCAGCTCCCAATTATAATTCGATATAGCTCAGATCTGCAATATGATTATCCTCATAGCAATGATGATAAAAAAAAGAGTACCTTAGTATTGGTATCCAAGGAAGGGGAAAAGCGAGATTTAAGTATTATTGCTGAAGAAAAAGAGGATAATGTGAAGTATAGACAAAAAAGAAATATCAGCAATTACGGGGCAAATTTATTAATTCATGGTAAAAATAATTGGCATTCATTTTGGTCTAAATCCAAGCGAGATGAATTTGAAGGGAAGCCTTTAAAATTAGAATCCTGGACAGCTTTTACTACAGATTATCAAATAAATAATATTGATGAGAGGAGAAAAAAGGCCAAATACACTCGATCAGGTGAGGTGGAAACTAATTCAAAAAAACAAAGGCGCAATTCTTGTTAAAAATAATATCTTAGCTTTCAAGGTTCAATAGCATACTAACAATTAAAAGTGAGAGATCAATTTATGTGCATTTTAAAAAGGGGTCAAATATTGACTTGAGTCATGTCAAATTTACTTTTTAGAAAAATGGCGACACGTTTTGACTTAAAAAATCACGGATGAAGATGCAAATGTTCGATTGTACATAAAAGATATTAATGCTCCTTGCAATAGCAAGACCTAAGTCAATACTCAGGGCGAGATATTGCATTGAAAACAGTGCCTCAGTTAGTTTCCAATTTTTTCGAAAAACATACATAAGGATATGTAATAGTTTAATTTAGAATAATAGAGGCAGACCCAATGCTAGAGAATTCTAGTTTTGGAATGCCTCTTTAGAGAGGAAGCTTGCGCAAGCATCGCTTTTAATATGCCAAGGCATTTATTTTTTCCTATAAATCACCATTAGACATGTGATTGTCAATTGACACCCGATATGTCCTCTCAGATTGACACCTTTAAGAACCCACCCCATTGACGGGATAAAGGCCCCCTAATTGACACCTTAAAGGCCCCCCATCGCGCATCAAATTTTTTATTAACATCATCGCATGGTTTGTTTGAGCAAAGTTTCCCACGTACCATTATCTAAAATAGGCTTTGTTATCACTTGATCGTAAGCGTCCAGCCAACCCCATCTTTTTAAATTCTTAAATTTCCCGCATGCTCGCGCCTCCACAAACAAAAGGAGCGCAGCATGAACAAAACAGAACAACTATCCCGTCGCGAACAATGGCAAGCAATAGTAGATAAACAAGAACAAAGCGGATTATCTCAAACAGAATATTGCAAACAGAATAATCTAGTGCTCGCCAAATTTGCGTATTACC
>CAZTDR010000083.1:0-9478 GCA_964612855.1 uncultured Coxiellaceae bacterium | reverse complement strand
CGGGTCCGCCCCTACAATTCCGGTAATTTATAAAGAATTAAATTTTTGTCCCCTAAAAAGCACTATTTTACCCAAACGGTTACATTTAAAATATCCTTAAGAGATCCAACTTATTATGCCTGCATGGCGCCCTACTACAACGCTTCAAACCCTCCAAAAGCGAGCTGAAATTTTTCAGCAAATTCGCCTGTTTTTTTCTGAGCGCGCTATTTTAGAAGTTGAGACACCACTTTTATCCCATGCGACCGTAACAGATCCTCATATTCAGGCCATTCCCGCTTTTTTCAAAGCCGATGGCGCTTCATCTGAGCAAACGCTTTACCTACAAACCTCGCCTGAGTACGCCATGAAACGGTTGCTCGCTGCAGGATCGGGTTCTATCTTTCAACTTTGCAAAGCCTTTCGACAAGGCGATTTAGGGAAAATTCATCATCCCGAATTTACGATGCTTGAGTGGTATCACGTGGATTTCGATCATCATGATTTAATGAATGAAGTGGATGCGTTATTGCAAACTATCTTACAAACGTTACCTGCGGAGCGGTTAAGTTATGCTGAATTATTTGAGAAATTTCTTTATCTCAACCCGCACACCGCCACATTGACCGAGTTAGTCGAGTGTGCAAAACAACAGGGTATTCAATTCACAACGGAAGCCGCAGATAAAAATCTCTGGCTCGCCTTATTATTAACCCATTGCATCGAACCGCATATTGGCCAAGAAAAACCTCTATTTTTGTACGACTTTCCTGTTTCACAAGCGGCTTTAGCGACTATTCGTTATGATCAAACACCGCCGGTCGCGTCGCGTTTTGAAGTATATTTTAAGGGAGTAGAACTGGCCAATGGTTTTCACGAATTACAAAATGCAGATGAACAGCGCACACGGTTTATGACAGATTTACATTATCGCACTCAGCACGGTATGCCTCATCCTCCTGTTGACGAAAATTTTCTAGCGGCCCTTGCTGCAGGGTTACCCAATTGTTCCGGTGTGGCCTTAGGCGTAGATCGTTTGATTATGTTGGCCTTACATCTTTCGTCGCTTGAAGAAGTGATGAGTTTCAAGTTCAACAATAGTTAAGGAAATATCAAAAATGTGGGGTGGATTAGATGCGTTTTTCGCATCGTAATCCACCCTACAGTTTTACATTTTTACAACTACCATATTAAGAAAACCAGGCGTCCATTTTGTCTCTTAACTCTTTTACTCCCTTCCCTTTAAGAGCAGAAAATCCTTGCAAGCTGATTTCATTCGTAAAAATTTCTAGACGTTCTTTCACATCACGCACTACTTTACTTGCCGCACTTTGCGTTAATTTGTCGCATTTATTTAACAAAATATGGACGGGTAAATCGCATTGATTAGCCCAGCCTAGCATCTGTTCATCAAACTCTTTTAAAGGATGACGAATGTCCATGACTAAAATTAACCCACGCAAACATTCACGCGAGCGCAAATAATTATCCAGCAGCGCTTGCCATTTTTGCTTCATGCTTGGGGGTACTTTTGCATAACCATAACCGGGTAAGTCTGCTAATCGACGGTGTTCATCCAAGCCAAATAAGTTAATTAATTGGGTGCGTCCAGGTGTTTTACTGACCCGTGCTAATCCTTTGTTTTGGGTCAATTGATTCAATACACTGGATTTTCCAGCGTTAGAGCGTCCGATGATGGCCACTTCAATACCTTCATCATGGGGAAGCTGGTCTAAATCGGCGACACTTAATAAAAAAGCCGCCTTTTGATAATTCGGTTTATTCATAATGAGCACTCTTATACAATGGCAACATCTTTTTCCACCGGTTCACCCTACAATTTATAGGCAACACATGATACTGGATTCTTTAAATGACGCCCAGCGCGATGTTGTTTCAGCACCCCTTTGCCACCAGCTTGTACTGGCTGGAGCTGGTAGCGGTAAAACGCGTGTATTAACTTATCGAATAGCCTGGTTAGTCCAGAAAGAATCGCTGTCACCGCATAATATTCTTTCCGTTACCTTTACCAATAAAGCGGCCAGTGAAATGCGTTCGCGTATCGAAGAATTATTAGGGCCTACTGCAAAAAGTATGTGGATAGGCACATTTCATAGTTTGGCGCATCGATTATTACGTACGCATTGGCGTGATGCCAATTTACCAGAAGGGTTTCAAATTTTGGATTCGGATGACCAGATGCGACTGGTGCGCCGTGTAATCAATGGATTGGGATTGGACGAAGATCGCTGGCCGGCTAAGCAAGCGCAATGGTTTATTAATGGTAAAAAAGATGAAGGGCTTGAGCCTCATCATTTACCGGATTATGGCGATGCGGCAGCGCGCACGATGATAAAAATTTATCGCGCTTATGAAGAAGCCTGTCAACGTTCCGGCGTCATTGATTTTGCGGATTTATTATTAAAAGTGCATCGGTTGTGGACAAATCGCCCCGATATTTTAGCGCATTATCAGGAGCGATTTCGCTATATTTTAGTCGATGAGTTTCAAGATACGAATGCGATTCAATATGCCTGGGTCCGTCTGCTGGCAGGCAAAAATAATCATGTCATGATTGTAGGTGATGATGATCAATCCATTTATGGTTGGCGTGGCGCAAAAGTCGAAAATATTTTACGTTTTAGCAAAGATTTTCCTAATGCAAGAACGACACGTTTGGAACAAAATTATCGCTCGACGGGCACTATTTTAGGTGCAGCCAATGCACTGATTGCAAATAATGCAGGACGCATGGGCAAAAATTTATGGACCGAAGGAGACGCGGGCCAACCGATTGTAGTGTATGCGGGATTTAATGATTTAGATGAAGCGCGCTTTATCGTGAGCCGTATTCGCGATTGGCAACGAGAAGGCAAGGCGTTACGGCAGGTGGCGCTGTTATATCGCTCCAACGCTCAATCGCGCGTGTTAGAAGAAGCGCTAATGCAATATAGTATTCCTTATCGGGTTTATGGCGGTTTGCGCTATTTTGAACGAGCGGAAATCAAAGATGCTTTAGCTTACTTGCGCTTGCTCACTCACCGGGATGTAGATTCGGCATTTGAGCGAGCGGTCAATACCCCGACACGGGGTATTGGCGAACGCACCCTTATTTCATTACGTGAACATGCCTTACAACAAAATATATCCCTCTGGCGCTCTGCACATGAATTATTAGCACAAAATTTCTTTACGACGCGTGCGGCTAACGCGCTAGAACTATTTTTGCAATTAATTGAGACGTTGACAGACGATACACGAGAAATGGAGTTGCATGAACAAGTTGAGCATGTGGTCCAAAATAGTGGATTGATCGAACACTATCGTAAAGAAAAAGGCGAAAAAGGGCAGGCACGTATTGAAAACTTGGAAGAGCTAGTCAATGCAGCGCGTGAATTTGCGATTGATGACGCCAGTAATGATATTCCCTTATCCCCATTGACGGCGTTTTTAGCTTACTCCGCTCTCGAAGCGGGTGAAGGACAAGCAGAAAAATCCGAAGATTGTGTGCAGCTCATGACATTGCATTCGGCAAAAGGATTAGAGTTCCCATTAGTATTTTTGTGCGGTTGTGAAGAAGGGCTTTTCCCTCATTACATGACGAAGGAAGATCCCAAAGGTCTCGAAGAAGAGCGCCGTTTATGTTATGTCGGTATGACCCGCGCTATGCAACAGCTTTTTATGACGTATGCTGAATCACGTCGCCTTCACGGCAAAGAAGCGTATCACCGTCCATCGCGTTTTTTAGCCGAAATTCCCCAGGAATTTTTGGAGCAAGTTCGGGTTAAAACCAACGTGTCTGTACCGCAAGCGCAATCCGTCGGATTGTCAGAGTATGGTATTCAAGTGGGACAGCAAGTGACACATCGACAATTTGGTACTGGCATCGTCTTGCAATGTGAAGGTCGCGGAGCGCATGCACGTGTTCAAGTGCGATTTGAAGGCGGCGTTGGGACGAAATGGCTGATTGCGAGTTTTGTGACGGCGTAATGATGGTTGAGGTTGATAATTGTCATCCCCGAATGCTGTTATCGGGGATCTGTTTACCCATGAGCAGATTTTCTTGGTAGGGTGGGCAAAGCAAAGCGCAGTGTGCCCACCAGCCTTATTCTACTGTAACCGACTTCGCCAAATTTCGCGGTTGATCTACATCTGTCCCTTTTAACACTGCTACATGATACGCCAATAATTGCATCGGGATAGAATAAATAATCGGTGCCAAAAGAGGATCAACAGAAGGCATTTCAATGATATGAACGCCGTTTTCTGTTTTTTCCAGGCCAATGGCGCTGTCAGTAAACACAAATAACTCACCACCGCGCGCCCTTACTTCCTGCAAGTTCGATTTAATTTTATCAAGTAATTCATTGTTAGGAACCAAGGCAATAACAGGCATATTTTTATCGACCAACGCTAAAGGCCCGTGCTTTAATTCGCCCGCGGGATAACCTTCGGCATGAATATACGATATTTCTTTTAGCTTGAGCGCACCTTCTAATGCAATCGGATAAAGTAAGCCACGCCCTAAAAATAAAGCATGATTTTTATCGATGAATTTATGTGCCAAGCGCGCGATGGTGTCATTGAGTTGTAACGTCGTTTTAACGAGACCTGCTAAGTTAGGTAGTTCATTGGCCAAACGTGTTTCAATCTCAGCTGGCAAATGATGCTGCCGTCCCAGCACAACCGTAAATAACATTAATGCAGTTAACTGAGTGGTGAATGCTTTCGTCGAGGCGACGCCAATTTCCGCCCCTGCGCGTGTCATAAAATGAAAATCGGATTCACGCACCAGCGAACTTTCAGGCACATTACAAATCGCAAGCGAACTTAAAAAGCCTAATTTTTTTGCTAAGCGCAAGGCAGCCAACGTATCGGCAGTTTCACCGGATTGCGATAGCGTGACAAGCAAGCTATTTTTGGGCACGACCATTTTTCGATAACGGTATTCACTGGCGACTTCGACTGAACAAGCTACACCCGCTAAGGATTCAATCCAATAACGCGCAACTAATGCAGCATGATAACTGGTGCCGCATGCGATAAGTTGAACGTGCTCCACTTTCGCGAAAAGTTCTTTAGCTTGCATGCCAAATGCCGTGTCAAGCACCGCATTTTTGGTGATGCGCCCTTCTAAGTTAGCGGCGATGGCATTCGGTTGTTCGAAAATTTCTTTGCTCATGAAATGACGATGATCACCTCGATCGGCGACATCAAAATTTAATTCAAGATTGTGTAACTTTCGCTCTACCTGTTTTTTCTCGGCATCATAAATTTCAATGCTGTGGCAAGTAATGCGGGCAATGTCACCATCTTCCAGATAAATAAATTGTTTGGTAACGGGCGATAAAGCTAATGGGTCAGATGCAAAAAAGTTTTCTACAATTCCTTGGCCGATAACCAAAGGACTGCCATGGCGCACCGCGATTAATTGATCGGGATAGAGCGAAGAAATGATGCCTAATGCATAAGCCCCTTCCAATTCAGCGACAGTTTGCTGAGTTGCTTTCAAAAAATCTTGCGTCGTTTGATAGTGAAAATGCAATAAATGGACAACTGTTTCCGTGTCAGTTTCTGAGCTAAACGAATAGCCTTTTTCCAGCAATTTTTTCCGCAAGGCTTCATGGTTTTCAATAATACCATTATGAACTAGCGCAAATTGGTCATGCGACGTTAAGGGATGCGCATTATGTTCCGAGGGCGCGCCGTGTGTGGCCCAGCGTGTATGTGCAATCCCTGTTGTACCATGCAAATCGGAAGAATGGAGTGCATTTTCAAGCTCGCGCACTTTGCCTAGCGTCCGTAAACGTTGAAGTTGATGATTCGCGCCGATGACCGCCAACCCAGCAGAATCATACCCGCGGTATTCTAACCGTTTTAAACCTCTAATCAGAATTTTTTCAATATTACGTTCTGAAACTGCACCGACTATTCCGCACATATTAAGTCTCCGTTTCTTTTTTCTTGGGGCGTTGCCAGCCTTCAATCGTCCGTTGTTGGCTGCGCCCTAATGTTAATTGATGCGGGGGTGCATTGCGTGTGATGGTTGAGCCCGCGCCGATGGTTGCCCCTTCACCAATGGTAACGGGTGCGACTAATTCCGTATTGGAACCGATGAAAGCATGATCACCAATAATGGTCTTATTTTTATTGACGCCGTCATAATTGCAAGTAATGGTACCCGCGCCCACATTGACCTGTTGTCCAATTTCACTGTCGCCAATATAACTTAAATGATTTATTTTAGAGCCGATGCCGATTAAGCTATTTTTAACTTCCACAAAATTACCGACATGGGAATGCGGATTTAACACTGTTCCTGGGCGCAGACGCGCAAAAGGCCCGATCGTACACTGATCGCCGATTTCTGCCCCGTCTAATACCGAATTTGCTTTGATTTCTACGTGATTTCCCAATACCACATTGCGCAGCACCGTGTTTGGACCAATCACACAACCTTTGCCAATTTTCACATGACCTTCGAGAATGACATTGACATCAATGGTCACATCCTGCGCGATAGATGTCTCACCGCGGACGTCGAAGCGGTGAGGATCAATCAGCGTGACGCCTTGTGACATGAGCTTTTCGGCAGAGCGCTCTTGATAAAAACGCTCAAGACAAGCCAATTGTAAACGATCATTCACTCCTAAAATTTCTTCATAATGGTCAGGTTGAATGGCGTGGATTGAAATATTTTCTTTTACGGCAAAACCAATTAAGTCGGTTAAATAAAATTCTTGTTGCGCGTTTTGATTGGTGAGATTAGGCAGCCAGCGATGCAAGTCCGTTGCGGGGAGCAAATAAATACCCGTATTAATTTCCGAAATTGCACGTTGTTTTTGTGTCGCATCTTTTTCTTCAACGATGGCCGTGATCTGGTGATCTTTGTTTCGAATGATCCGGCCGAATCCTGTTGGATCGGGTAATTCTGCTGTGATAATGCCGAGAGCGGCTTCGGGTGTTTCGGCAATCAATTTTTTCAGGGTTTCAACTTCAATCAGCGGAACATCACCATAAAGCACTAATACGCGACCATTTACTTCGATATGCGCTAGCGCTTGTTGTAAGGCATGCCCTGTTCCCAGTTGTTCAGTTTGTTCAGCCCACGTCACATTTAAGTGATCAAGCGCTTGGCGAACGCGTTCACCTTGATGACCATAAACGATAATGGGTGGTTGATTAGGATGGAGTTTGAGAGCCGTCTCAATGACCCGTTGAAGCAATGGTTTGCCAGCTAGTCGATGCAATACCTTAGGCAAGTCGGAGCGCATGCGTTTGCCTTGTCCTGCTGCGAGTATCACGGTGCTTAAGGTCATACGAAATAAAGTCTCTTTAAGAAATTTGAAAGGCGGATTATACCTGGGTTTTCACAGGAAACGTAGGGTGGATTAGATGCGCTTTTCGCATCGTAATCCACTAAACAAACCTGCAATTTGATTAAACGGTGGATTACGATGCGAAAAGCGCATCTAATTCACCCTACTTTTTATTTTAATGCAATTGCCCGGTCAAATGTTTCACAAAGGCCATAATATGCTTTTCCTGCGCAATTTCATGATCAATACACAAAAACGCACTATGTTCTGGTTTGTCCGAAATCGCATTAATCAAATGAGAAATTTGATTAAGGGGGCGGACTACATTTTGTTCATTGGCAATTAAAATAGGGTCGTCTTCAATGGAATAAGCTTGGTGTGGTGTTTTAATGAGTGCAAACTGCCAGCTTTGGATTGATTTTTTATGGGTTTCTTTAAATTCTTTAATCCATTGTTCAGCGGTTGCTGTCACGCTATCATCTAAGCGAATAATTTTCGGCATATGGCGATACTGCAACCGTTTAGCGATTTGCGCTGCGGTATGCGAGTCATCCGTTTGCGCCAGCATTTTCATGATGCTAAATACATCGTAATCACATAATTCTTTATAATTCGCGTAATTGTCCCGGAGAAAATGTTGTTTTAATTCATGCGTCTCACTAGCGGCTGCCGCCTCTTTATTAAAATGGTTAGCGGCTAATAAAAATTTTCCTAATCGAGTCGCTTTTATCGTGGCATAGGGCGCGTAGGTTTCTAAGCTTTCGGCCAAACTGCAAAGCAATTGAATCAAGTAAAATTCTAACGCTAGTTTCTTTTGGTGATGATAAATATTGCGTGTCATTAAGCGGCGCGCCATCAGATAGTGCTCAACGACACCAATGCCTTTGTGCGTGAGACCTAATCGCTCGCCTTGATCGGAATTCACGATTACCATGGAATTTAACATCCAGCGAAAATCATAAGCGCCGTATTCCACACCACAAAAGTGGCTGTCTCGTAATAAGTAATCTAATCGATCCGCATCTAACTGCGAAGAAACAATATCCGCTAAAACCCGCTTACCGACGGTTTTATGCATGATCATATCTTCAATCAAGGTGAACTTTTCATCGGTCAAATGTTGACGCGGGTTGCGGCGATTGTATTCTTGGAAAAAATCGCTATTACGATAATCGGCAAGAAAAAACGGCGTCCAGGCTTCATGCCGAATCAATCGATTATGAAAAACATCTTCAAATGTGTGAGAAAAAGGCCCGTGTCCAATGTCATGCAATAAACACGCCACCATGACCAGCTGCTTTTCTTCGTCTCGTAATCCCACTTTATGGGCAATTTGACGTGCAGTGAAGCAGCAACCTAGGCAGTGATTAAAGCGGGTGTGCACAGCGCCTGGAAAAATAAAATCCCCCATTCCCAATTGCTTGATATGACGTAACCGTTGGAAATTAGGGCTGTCAATGAAGGGTTTAATCCAATTATCTTCGCTAGTCGTAAATTGCATTGTGCCATGCACAGGATCTTTGATGACATGAAATAAGTCATAATTAATCATGCGTCAGGGCGCTAACGACGTATTGATAGGCTTCCAGCGTGCTTTCATCAAAACAGACAAAATAAACAGTTTCGATTTGATTGTGGAGTTCTAAAAAGTTCGCAGTTTCTTTAACGGCGATGTTCACGGCTTGTGAAATCGGATAACCGTAAATTCCACAACTAATGGCGGGAAAAGCGATGGATTTTATGCCGTGATCTAAGGCTAATTTTAAGCTGCTTTCATAACAGGCTGCTAGCAATTGCGGCTCGCCTTTCGCGCCGCCACGCCATACGGGACCCACCGTATGGATGACATGTTGAGCGGGTAAATCATATCCTTTTGTCATTTTGGCTTGACCTATTCCGCAGCCCCCGAGTGTTTTACATTCCTCAAGGAGAGAAGGTCCCGCCGCTCGATGAATAGCTCCATCTACACCGCAGCCGCCCAGTAATGAATGATTGGCGGCGTTTACAATAGCGTCCACGCGGAGATGAGTAATATCTCCTTGAATCACTTTCAAAGTCGCTTTCATAATGTCCACGTATTAAAACGGAATCTTGCATTTTACGCCCAATGAATTGAGGTCGTCTACAAGAAAACCGTCATCCCCGAATGCTTCTGTCGGGGACCTGTTTACTAATTAGGA
>CAZTDR010000082.1:0-9662 GCA_964612855.1 uncultured Coxiellaceae bacterium | reverse complement strand
CAGCGCTTTTATGACTTATGGGTAATGATATGCTTATTAGTAGACAGATCCCCGATAGAAGCATTCGGGGATGACGAAGTTTGCATGTTGTGATGGGTAATAGGAGTTTGGAGCGAAGTAAATTTAAGATGTTTTTCTATAAGTGCGGCGAGTATATACTCGCCGCACTTGAAATCACGAGTTTTAAAACATCATCTTGCGGCGATCTTGCCATTCAATTTCAACAAAAAATGCTCGAAATAGCGAGCTATTCCTCCGCTTTTTCATTGAAATTGAATGACAATATCTTGCAATCTGATATTTTAAAACCCGCGATCTCAAGTGCGGCGAGTATATAACAAAATTAGATTTTCTCTGTGCCATAAATTTTAGCATCGTCACTTAACCAACTATTGATAGCGGCTAAATCTTCTTCACTCAAGGTTCCAGCAGCTTGTTTGAGCGCGAGTAAATTATTGACGTAAGCATAACGATCCGCAGCATATTGTTGCTGTGCATTGAAAACATTTTGTTGTTGATTTAAGACATTCACTAAAATTTCAGTGCCCACTCGGTATTCCGCTTGCATCCCTTGCAAGGAACGAATATTCGATTTGATGGACTGCTTGTCCGCAGAAACTTTGCTGATGCCGGCAACGACATTGAGATAATTTTGACGCGTTTGAGTCAACGTGCTGCGTAATTGAAATTCTAACTGTTGCAAGGCAACTTGATAGTTGTATTTCGCTTGATCAGTTTCTGCAACAACCAGGCCACCTGCTAAGATCGGGAAATTAAAGTTTAAGCTGGCGGTTGAAGTGTGAGTTTGGCTTGAACCATTGGTTTGAAAAAACGTGTTACCGGATGCAGCAAAATAATTATTATTATAACCGAGCTGGACATCTGCATTCGGCAAGTGGCCGGCAAACTGTTGTTTGATAATGTTTCGATAGGATTCGGCTTGATATTGCGCTGCTTTGACCGACCAATTTTGTTGGCCAGCCGTTGTGACCCAGTCATCGATATTAGCGGGTTGCGGTGAAATGAGAGGGAAATCTTCCCGTAAGCGAGCTAATGTCGGATACAGCACGCCGGTGATGGCCCGTAAATTTTCTTTGTCGGTGGCTAAAGTCGCTTCGGCTGCAATATCATTTGCGACAGAAGTTTCATAGGATGCGCGTGAAGTATAAACATCGGTAATGGTTTTTAAGCCCACTTTATATTCTTGCGTGATTTGATCTAATTGTTTTGCATAAGCGGTGCGAGTCGATTTGATATAGACCAGATTATCTTGATCGCGCAGAATAGCAAAATAGGCAGAAGCGACGCGAATCATTAAATTTTGTGTCGCTGCACTCAGTGTTGCATCCGCACTTTTAGCTAGATCACGGGCGCTTGCTAAACCTGCAAACTTACCAAAATCAAATACAGTTTGGGAAAGATTTAGGTTGAGGTTGTAGCCTTTTTGCGTGCCTGAAAGATGGCCAGAGGCGGGGCCTGACGAAGCATATTTGGTGTAATTGGGTGCGGCGAGTGAAGCAGACAAACTTGGGAGCAAGCCAGCCAAATTAATGGGCACGCCTTCACGCGTTGAGAGTCGTTGTGAAATAGCTTGTTGAAAAGTGGGATCGCTGACGAGTGCTTGGCGCAATACTTGCAGTAAATCCGCTGCCGCCCAAACGGGGGTGCAGCAGATAAAAAAGAGTAAGAAAAATTTTAATAAATCTTTTTTCATTATTATTTCCTAGAGTCATTACTTGAAGTTTGCAATTTACTGTTGTCACCTTTGCCATCACGTCATTTTATTTTTTAAAAACCAAATCAATCGCCAAATGAATTGCATCCGCTAAACTATCTGCATTGGCTTTGCCCGTTCCTGCCATATCCAATGCAACGCCATGATCAACCGACGTGCGTAGATAAGGCAGTCCTAGGGTAACATTCACCGCATGACCAAAGCTCATGTATTTTACAACAGGTAATGCTTGATCATGATACATGGCGAGGACTGCATCGCCTTTTTGTAGCTGATAATCGGTAAAAAGCGTGTCAGCGGGAAGTGGGCCAATGACTTGTTTGTGTTCAGCACGTAATACATTGAGAGCGGGGATGATGATGTCGATTTCTTCGCGACCCAAGTGACCTTGTTCGCCTGCATGCGGATTCAAGCCACACACTAAGATCTTCGGATTAGTTAACCCGAATTTGTTGCTTAGTTCAAGATGTAATAAGCGTAAAGTCGTGATTATTTTTTTCTGAGTCAGTGCGCGCGGGACATCTGCTAAAGCAAGATGGGTGGTGGCTAAAGCCACTTTTGCTTTAGGTGTGACAAATAACATGATGACATCGGCGACATGGCAATGCTTCGCAAAAAATTCTGTGTGACCACTAAAAGGAATTTTTGCCTCATTGATAATTCCTTTGTGAACAGGGCCTGTCACAATGGCTTGTGCGATTTTTTGTTGGCAATAGTTCGATGCAAGTTCTAGGCTTTGAATGACATAGGGCGCATTTTGTTTATCGAGCTGGCCTGGGTGCACAGGATTTTGTAATGGGACAGAAGCAATTTTTAAATGGCCAGGCCGGTGGGGTGTATGGGCAGAGTTGGGATTGAAAGGAGTTAATTGAAGGGGTAAACCCAACTGTTGTGCGCGAGTGAGCAAGAGTTCTTCGTTAGCAATGACAACTAATTCCGCTGACCAAGAGCGTTGAGCGATTTGTAGCGTAATATCAGGGCCGATGCCAGCAGGTTCTCCAGGAGTAATTAGGATGCGCATGTGTTACCTAAATGAAAATGAAGTTGTCCCCGCCATCCCTAAAGGCGCCACCGTCATCCCCGAATGCTTTAGTCGGGGACCTGTTAACTATAAGGAGGTCCCCGACAAGAGTATTCGGGGATGATGACGGCATCTTTACTACCCTATCGACTCCGGATGCATATTAATCACCGCCTGGCTGCGCAATTTCGCTACCCATTTTTTCAACGCTTCCGCAAATTTCTTCTCATACACTATTTGCTCGGCTTCTTTTCCAGTGGGAGCGGGCATTGCTTGAGCGGCGTTGTTTTTCGCTTGGCGCATATCAGCAAGTCGAACAATGTGAAACCCATTTCCAGTTTGAATAGGCCCAATCACACTGCTTTTTTTGGCAGAGGCGATCGCATCGGCAAAAGCGGAAGGCAGTTCGTTCAATTTGCGCCAGCCTAAGTCATTATTTTCTAAATTTTTAGCATTGGCTGTGATTAACGCGCCAAAATTCGCGCCTTGTTTCGCTTGTTTCAATAATGCCTGTGCTTGTGTTTTAGCAGAGGCGACATCCTGTGGAGAACTTGCTTCAGGCACCAGCACAATTAAGTCTTCCACATGGTATTCATTAACGTCAGGCATGGCAGCGGCTGCTGCTTTTTGCCATTCTTTAGAATGCATGAAATTTTTCACATCCTCTGCTGTCATCACGACTTTTGAGCCCACTTGCTGTTGTTGAATTTGTTGTAGGGTTAATTCTTCGCGAATGTCTTTGCGGTATTCTGCGCGGGTTAAATCTTGCGCGGCGACTTTTTCATATAACACATCGACCGTGACACCGTTGCCTTTCGCAATTTTTTCTATCATTTGATCAACATCATTATCTGAAACTTTAATCCCGGCTTGTTCCGCAATTTGAAGTTGTAATTTGCGTCCAATGATTTGTTCTATCACTTTGGTTCGTATCACATCGGCCGGGGGAAGAGGGATATTGGCACCTGCCATTTGTGCTTTAAACGAGCGCGTCGCTTCATTGACTTCACTTTGCATGATGGCCGTATCATTGACGACGGCAGCAATGCCATCAAGGGATTGCACATTCCCTCCTTTGGCAAAAACAGAGGAACTCAACAAGAGTGAGCAACAAATCCCAAGAAGCGTGAATCGACTGTGTTTCATTTAATAATCCCGTCCAAAATTGGTTTGATAGCCTGAAATACTACTGCTGAGTAATTGACTCGGATCTGCATTGCCATAGTTCCCCAGTCCCTTTAACGCGAATTGAATAAAGAATTGGGTATTGTATTGGTAGGTATTGTTCGGGCTTAAGTTTGCAAATGCCCGTCCGGTAACAAAACGCACAGCCCAGCAACAGCTGTCGTATTGTAAACCATATAACAAATTCTGGAAATGGTGATGGTTCCAATTTTGCGTCCAACGACCGACGGAACTCCAATCACGCGACAAGGGCCATGCGAAAGAAAAATCAGTTTGTGATAAGTTCGTGGCTGTACTACCCAGCACATCATTAATCTGAAAGTCGCCATTGCGGACATATCCATAACCCAAGTTAACAATTTTACGTGTATCGGGTTGATAGTGGACAGTAATGCTTTGATTATTAAATTGATTTTGCTGAGTATCCCAGATGCTATTGGCGATCAGGCTCCAGTTGGGATTTAAATTATAATTTAAGACACCTGAGAGCGGTGATTTATTATAGTTGTTATAGGGATTATCGTTCGGTGATTCAATACACGGTATGACCGAGTTGATGGAGGTGATGGGATTACAAAGCGTGACTTGACGCGCTTTAAAATACAAAATTTGTCCAATGCCTGCGCGTAATTTTTCATAGCCGGATTGCTCATCGATAAAGTGGGTCGATACACCGTAGCTGATTTGGTTGGCATCCCCTATACGATCCAAGCCGCTAAATCGGTTGTACATAAATAATTCATCATAATTTAGGTTATTAATTGTCGTATCAAAAACGGGAATATCGTCTTGGTTACGATAAGGAACATACGTGTAATAAATTTGTGGTTCTAATGTTTGGCGATATCCATGGCTAAATACATTGACATCCCGATCAAAAAATAACCCCGAATGAATATCAAAAATGGGTAAGTTTCGGCTGGGACCGGTCGGGCCTGTTGTGACATTGCTGAGCTCATATTTGGTCATCGCGAATTGCAAGCGCGGCGTAAAATAAAAATAAGGACGATTGAATGACCAGGCGACGCCAGGTTGTGCATGAAGGCGATTGCCAATCGGAGGAATAATCGTGCTGCCGGGTGTTTTGGTTATATCAAAATGAGTCAAGTCATTCATGATGAAATAATCAAAATTGCCGGGTGCGGCAGGATAATCGCCTTCGATGACCACATCAGGCAGGCGAGAATATTGATTTTGAATGACGTTTTGATCAACGGGGTGCAGGGTTTGATAACCTTGCACTCTGGCTAAAGTTTTCCAATATTGTCCTTGATAAGTAATTTGCCCTTGCTGTAACAATTGGTTAGTTGTGACTTCATTGAAACTGTTGGTTAAATCACTTAAATAATAATCATCACTGACATAGCTATAATCGACGTTTGCGGTCCAATGATCATTAAAGCGCGTGTTGTTTAACCAATATAATGATTTTCGTGTGTCGCTATCCTTTTGCAATTGACGCAATTCAGCCTGGATGTAGGGATTGGTTGATGATTGGTATTGCGCTTGATACGAATCTTGTAAGTCCGCAAAGGCTTGATCATTCGGTAATGCCGCCACAGAAAAATGGCCAGAGCTTGTCGGTGTTAAATAGCGAAACAGTTCGCTTACTTGCATGCCGCGTTTTGATAAGAACGCAGGTGTAATCGTGGAATCATAGTTTGGTGCCGTATTCCAATAAAAAGGCGTGCGTAAATAAGCGCCAGTTTTGCTCGAAGTTCCCATCGTGGGGGTGAGAAACCCGGTTTGTCGTCGGGAATCAATCGGGAAATTGATATAAGGCGTATAAAAGATAGGAACGCCTTTGACATAGACGCGAGCATGTCGGGCAACCCCGCGCCCCGTGTTTTTGTCGAGTTTAATTTCACTCGCTCGAACTAACCATGTTCTTGAAAGGGGGGGGCAAGTGCTGTAACTGGCTTGCTCGAATTCATATTTTTTTGCTTCCGTTTGTTCGAACTTGCCTGCTTGTCCCCAGGCGGTCAAGTGAGTGATTTTACGCGATTGTTGTAATTCTTCGTTGGTGTAAAGGGTTTTTTTCTGTTGGAAATCACTATAAATCGTCGTGCGATATAAAATATCATGCAGGGTCTCACCTTTAGTTTTAAGATTAAAGCGGCCTGTTTTAGCAATGACCATGCTATCCGGTTCGCGTAACGTCACATTATCGACTAAATCAATGGAACTGAGTTTTCCTGTGACGGGGTCCCGATAGAGGTAAGCTTTGCTTGCGACAATTTGTTGGCCAAAGCGGGTAACGGTCACTTTTCCTTGGCCAATGGATGTGCCATGTTGGGCAAATAACATTTGATCGGCGGTGACATGCACTTGATCGGAATTTGCTAATTCGTTTGTGTCAGGAAACGGTTGTTCTAAATAATAACCCCCACACCGAGTTTCATTGCTTGGAATCCAGCCTAGGTCTTTTGCAATGGCTGATTCGGTTAAGTTATGTAGGGGTAATGCGGTCGATTTCGTCGTGGCCAAACAAAGATCCTCGGCGATCGAAGGCAAAGGGAGAATGCTGACGAGCAGGACCCAAAAGGTCTTGATAAATTGTGGAGGCAGCATTTTCATTGAGCCAATACATTCCCTGGTGAAATGGATCGGCAGAGTGTAGCAGAACTTCAATAATGGCTTAAATTGTTTTATCGTATAACCTGTCACTCCCTGGTCTGTCATCCCCGAAGGCTAGGAAATGACAGTATTGTAGAATTTGAAGGTATCAAGATAATGACCACAGCCTTACAACATTGGCTAACCACCACCTGCGGACTAACCTATCATCACCTGGACGCCCTTCCAGGCGACGCCAGTTTCCGTCACTATTTTCGTATTCAGATAGCCAATCGTTCTTATATTGCCATGGATGCATCCAGGGAAAAGCACAGTTGTGTGCCATTTACCCGGATCGCTCAAGTCTTGCGTCAACAAGGCTTACAAGCACCGGAGGTCTTAGCCTGTGATTTTGAACAAGGTTTTTTATGGCTAACCGATTTAGGCCAGCGTGTTTTATTAAAAGAATTAAACATACAAAATGCGCATCTTCATTACACACGCGCATTGGATGCCTTGCATACTCTACAAACCTGCCAAAGCACAGATTGGCCGTTAAAATCGTTTGCACAGGAATTTGCGCGGAGTGAATTGGATCTGTTTCAAGAATGGTTCCTGGAGAAACACCTTCAATTAACCCTCACCGATCAGCATCGTGCTTCTCTCGCCACTTGTTTTGATTTTTTGGCAGAAAACGCGCGTCAACAATCCCAGGTTTTTATGCATCGCGATTATCACTCAGCTAATTTGATGGTATTGCCTGATAATCAAATCGGTATTTTAGATTTTCAAGATGCCATGATGGGGCCTGTGACCTATGATTTAGTCTCATTATTACGCGATTGTTACGTAGCCTGGCCTGAAAAAATGGTCAATGAATTAGTGCGGTATTTTTGGGAAAAAAGAACATTGCCTAATGTTTCACTCAACGAGTTTTTACGTTGGTTTGATTTAATGGGTATTCAGCGCCATCTTAAAGCATTGCTGACTTTTTCGCGCAAGTTTCATCGCGATCATAATTCACATTATTTACAACACATCCCTCGCACACTGCGCTATATTTTAACCATCAGCGCGCGCTATCCGGAATGCCAAATACTCCAAAAAATGTTAGAGGATGCAAAATGCGTGGAATGATTTTAGCCGCTGGACGAGGTGCGCGGATGGGAGCGTTAACCGAGCACACACCTAAGCCATTATTAAAAGCGGGTGGAAAATATTTAATTGAATATTCCATTTTTTCTCTAATCGATGCAGGCGTACGCGATATTGTGATCAACATTTCTTATCATGCCGAGCAAATCAAGCAAGCGTTAGGAGATGGTTCGCGTTATCAAGTCAGGTTTCATTATTCCGAAGAAGCAGAAGCATTGGAAACCGGTGGCGGTATTTTGCAAGCACTGCCTTTATTGGGCAATGCGCCTTTTATTGTTCTAAGTAGCGATGTCATCACCGATTATCCTTTGAGACAGTTGCCATCCAGCCCGAAGAAATTAGCGCATTTAATCTTAGTGGATAATCCTGTGTTTCATCCGCGGGGTGATTTTTGTTTAACAGGGGATGTGATTTATCGCGTTGCACAGAATCAATTTACGTTTGGAAATGTGGGTCTTTATCACCCTGAGTTATTTGCAGGATGCCAACCTGGAAAGTTTCGACTGGGTGATTTAATTAATCGTGCGGTGGAGGATTCAGCCGTAACGGGAGAGCATTATTGTGGGGTTTGGCATAATATGGGGACAACTGAGGATTTGAAGAAGCTGGGATGAGTTTAATTGTTAACTTTGGCGTGTCGTTAACTCTTGTTAAGAGTATAATTATCTGGGTGCCTCATACCCTCCGGGAATTCCCTGCTTAGAAAACACAATCTGCCAAAGCTGCATTTGTCGCGCTCGAAATACGCCTGCGCACATTAACAAGTAATAACGCCACATTCGATAAAATCGATCATCATAGTGACTTTTTAATTCATTCCAATGCTGTTCCAAATTGTCGTTCCATGCCATCAGCGTTTTGTCATAATAGACGCCAAAATTATGCCAATCTTCCATAACAAATAAATTTTCACTGGCACGGCCAATTTGCGCGATGGAGGGTAGCATGCCATTGGGGAAAATATAGCGAGTGATCCATTCATCTGCTTTCGCGACAGAAAAATTCGAACCAATCGTATGCAAAAGAAAAATGCCGTTATCGTGTAATAATTTTTCTACCTTGCGCATATATTCATCGTAATTTAAGTGGCCGACATGTTCGAACATTCCCAGCGATGCAATGCGATCAAATTTGCCGGATAGTTCGCGATAATCTTGGTAGTAAATTTGAATAGGTAAATTTTTGCAATTTTCTTTAGCATATTCATATTGCTGAAGTGAGACGGTGACGCCTGTGACTTCCACACCGTAATTTTCTGCGGCATATTTTGCAAAAGCGCCCCAGCCACAACCGATGTCTAATACTTGCATGCCGGGTTTTAATTGTAGTTTTCGACACACAAGATCAAGTTTTGCTAATTGTGCTTCATCTAAATTGTTAGCATTTTTCCAATAGGCGCACGTGTAGTTCATATTGCGATCGAGCATAGCTTGAAAAAGATCGTTGCCTAAATCGTAATGTTTTTTCCCTACATCAAACGCCCGTTTTTTGGTTTGGAAATTAATGATTTTTGCCAATGCTAGTTTCAATAAGAGCATGTTATTTTTTTTAACTTTTTCGTCTATACGAGCCCGCATGATTTTATTAAAAAAAACATCAAGCGCAGTACAGTCCCACCAACGATCCATATAAGCTTCGCCGAGCGCAAGTGATCCGCCTCGTAGTATGCGAGAATAAAATTGTTCATTATAAATTTTGATGTCGCCAGGCTGGTCGCCATTGATGGTAATGCCGGCATCGTGAAGTAAATCGGTGATAATCGTTTTCGCGAGTTTGTTTGGCATAAGCTTCCTGTGCTTTGGGGGCCTGTCTTTATTATACCTCACAAGTATTAGTTGAATGAAAAACAATGGATTTTTTGGTATGATTTTTTTCCGCAGCTTCATTATTAAATTATTACCCTTGCTTTTTTCTCTGCTTCTTCTCTGTCCACAACAAAAATTCTCAACCGTTGTAGGGGCATGGCGTGCCACACTACTGTCCGGTTAATCAGTCTCTTTTTTGCACCAA
>CAZTDR010000081.1:0-10112 GCA_964612855.1 uncultured Coxiellaceae bacterium | reverse complement strand
TCTAAATGTATGCATTGTATAAAACATCAACTGATTAACCGGACACTAGTGCGGCGCGCGCCCGTGCTGCTTATTTAAACAGACCCTACATCAACGACATTACCCACCAAATTCCCGCCGCAACCGCCCCCGCTGCCGGAATCGTTAAAACCCACGCCCAAACAATATTCCGTGCCACACCCCAACGCACCGCTGCAATACTATGCAACGTCCCAACCCCAATAATCGAACCCGTCACGGTATGCGTAGTCGAAACCGGAATGCCTAAACTCGTCGCTAGAAATAAAGTGACAGCACTCGCCGTTTCCGCACAAAATCCACCCACTGGTTTCAATTTAGTAATTTTCATTCCCATTGTTTTCACAATGCGCCAACCGCCAAAAAAAGTGCCGAGTGCGATAAGAAAATTACAAGAAATGATGATCCATAACGGCACATAAAATTTGTCACCCAACATGCCCGCTGAAAATAATAAAATGGCGATAATGCCCATGGTTTTTTGCGCATCATTTCCACCGTGACCTAAGCTGATGAGAGCTGAGGAAATAAATTGTAGTTTACGAAAAAGGCCGTCTATTTTGCGTGGCGTAAAATTAAAAAAGAAGCGCGCGATGAAAAACATTAACAGTAAACCAATCATGAAACCCAGTAAGGGTGAAATGACAATGGCAGCGATTACTTTAAAAATACCAAGAAATTTTAAAGCACTCGGGCCTGCTTTAATGAGTGCGGCACCGAGTAACCCACCGATCAAGGCATGCGATGAGCTGGAAGGCAAACCAAAAAACCAGGTGAAAATGTTCCAAAAAATGGCACCGATTAAGGCGGCGAGAATAACTTTTACATCCACAATGGCAGGATCTATTAAACCCGTGCCCATGGTATCGGCGACATGCAAACCAAAAAATAAAAAAGCGATAAAATTAAAAAATGCTGCCCAAATGACTGCCCAGTGCGGTTTTAATACGCGTGTTGAGACGATGGTGGCGATGGAGTTGGCGGCGTCATGGAAGCCATTTAGGAAATCAAAGAAAAGTGCGATAGCAACAGTAAAGACAATAATAGAAAGGGCGGCAGTGTGCATGGTTGACCTCTAGGGGTGTTTGGTTGGAGGGCTCTGGTGGGCAAGCGCAGCGTGCCCACCACAGACGACTAGGAATACTCCAACACAATCCCTTTTATTAAATTTCCCACATCCTGGCAGCGATTAATGACCAATTTGGTCTGTGCTAAGATTTCTTTTAACTTAAAAAAATGCTTAAAATCTTTTTCTTCAAGAAATAATTTTTTTTCGCCAGCCAGCACCATTTGATGGGCTGCACTTTCAATGTTATCAATGCCTTCACAGCAAGCTAAAATTTCATCCGATTTTTTCAAAGAATGTAAACGGTAAACAGCTTGGTTAAGTAAGATGCTGGCTTGCATACTGAACTCAGCTAAGTTCGTAATTTCATCGGGTACTTTATCTAATTGGTAAAAAGGAAAGCGTTGAGCGCAACGGTTAATTAAATCGAGAATATCATCCAGTCCACTGGTTAATTTGTGAATGTCGTAACGATCAAATGGGGTTATAAAGGTTTTATGCAATAATTTGAAGGTATGGTGGGCGATTTGATCAGCTTGTTGTTCTGCATGGGCAATCGCATCAACATATTGTTGTTGCTCATCCAGATTATGCAACATAGTGTGAAACTGGGTGGTCGCTGAGACAAGAATATCGGCCGTGCTTTGAAACAGCTTAAAAAAGCCTTCTTGTCGGGGTAAAAATCTTTTTAACATACCTAATCCTTAGAATGTGTTTCAAATGTACTGTAGGGGCACGGCGTGCCCCTACAGGTATTATTTTAATGAATGTATTGTAATTTCAAGTAGGGGGCACCCCGTGCCCCCACAGAATATTATTTTAACAACTGTACTATATTTTCAATTAAACTAATTCGATCTTGCCGTTCATGCGCATCTAAATTAAAACGTAATCGCGTCGGGCCGTCCAATCGAAAATAGGCCGAACGTTTTTGAATCAATTGAATAATTTTAATAGGTTCTACATTGGGCTTGTCGTTAAATTCGATTTTACCCCCTTTACTATTCGCTTCAATTTTTAAAATACCCAATGTTTCTGCGTCTTGTTTAAGCAAGGTAATCGCAAATAAATTCTTGGTTGCATCAGGCAGCAAACCAAAACGATCAATCATTTCCACTTGAATTTCATCTAATTCGGCACTGGTTTTCATGCTGGCAATACGTTTGTAAAATTGCAAACGTAAATGGACGTCAGCGAGATAAGCATCCGGAATTAAGGCAGGCACTTGTAAATCTATTTCTGTGCTTAACGGCGTGATATTTTCTAATTCAGGATTTTTTCCCGCTTTTAATGCATCGACTGCACGTGATAATAAATCCATATACAGAGTAAAACCAATAGCGTGCATGTTGCCGCTTTGACCTTCACCGAGCAGTTCACCGGCGCCACGAATTTCTAAATCATGGGTGGCGAGTGAAAAGCCGACACCTAAATCTTCTAAGGAAGCAATCGCATCTAATCTTTTTTTAGCATCAGCAGTCAGTGTTTTGAAAGAAGGAACGAGTAAATACGCGTAGGCTTGATGATGCGAACGCCCAACTCGACCGCGCAATTGATGAAGTTGTGCGAGACCTAATTTGTCCGCCCGATTGATCACAATGGTATTTGCGGAAGGTATATCAATCCCACTTTCAATAATGGTACTGCAGACCAATAAATTAAAACGGCGATGATAAAAATCAGACATGACTTGCTCAAGTTCACGCTCACGCATTTGTCCATGCGCAACACCCACGCGGGCTTCGGGTAATAATTTTTCGAGTTCGCGTGCGGTTTTTTCAATCGTGGCGACTTCATTGTGAAGAAAATACGCTTGTCCGCCGCGTAATATTTCCCGTAGCACCCCTTCTTGAATAATCGGGTCTTGATATTCATGTACGAACGTCTTTACAGAAAGACGCCGTGCGGGAGGGGTTGCAATAATAGAAAGATCGCGAATGCCAGAAAATGCCATATTGAGTGTGCGAGGAATGGGTGTTGCCGTTAACGTTAAAATATCGGCATTAACTCGCAGGGATTTTAAGCGTTCTTTTTGTTGCACGCCAAAACGGTGTTCTTCATCGATGATCACTAAACCTAACGATTTAAATTTAATGCTTTCTTGCAAAAGCTTGTGTGTACCAATGATGATGTCGATTTTTCCTTGCTCTAATCTTTCACCCGCTTGTGCATGTTCTTTCACCGATTTAAAACGTGACATGACCTCAATCTGAAACGGCCAATCCGCAAAACGGTCTAAAAAATTTTGATAATGTTGTTGGGCAAGCAATGTGGTTGGTACCAGTACGGCAACTTGTTTACCATTTTGTACGGCAATAAAAGCTGCACGCATAGCCACTTCCGTTTTTCCAAAACCGACATCCCCGCAAACGAGGCGATCCATGGGTTTTTCGGAATTCATATCCTGAATAACTTGTTCAATCGCCCGTAATTGATCGGGAGTTTCTTCAAAGGGAAAGGCAGCAGCAAAAGCCGTGTATTCTCCGTCTAATTCTTTGTAGGCAAAACCCGGAGTTGCTTCACGTTGTGCGTAAATTTGTAATAATTCAGCCGCCACATCGCGCACTTGTTCCACTGCTTTACGTTTTGCACGTTGCCATTGCTCGGTGCCCAATTTGTGTAGCGGCGCGTTTTCAGGTTCAGCGCCACTGTAGCGATTAATTAAATGCAACGAGGCGACGGGGACATATAATTTGGTATTGTCCGCATATTCAATACATAAAAATTCCGTCAATTGTTCGCCGACGCTTAACGCTTGTAAACCGAGATAGCGTCCCACACCATGATCAATATGCACAATAGGCGCACCGATTTGCAATTCAGACAAATCTTTTACCATGGTGTCTATCGTTTGCGTGCTTTCTTTTCGCCGCCGACGTTGCATGACACGCATGCCAAACAATTGTGTTTCAGCGATTAAAGTAATAGCAGGGGAGACTAAATCCAGACCTTGATCGAGGCTTGCTACAATAATCGCATGTGGTGCCGTGTCAGTTAAAAAATCTTGCCAAGAATCGATTTGTTTAGGTCGTAATTGAATGGTGCTGAATAATTGCAGTAATACTTCGCGTCGCCCGGTTGTTTCTGCGCAAAATAATATACGTCCCGGGTAACTCGCTAAAAATTTTTGTAATGCTTGTAAGGGATGTGCGGCTTTATTATCCACCGTTAAACTAGGCGGTGTTTCTGCATTAAAAATAACATCGTTTGCATCATGACTGGTTTCGCGTACGCGGATGGTTGAATAACGGTGTATTTGATAAAAAATATCTTGGGTGGGCACAAAAACCCGCTTTGGTTCGAGCAGTGGCCGCGTTCGATCGTGTCCGCGTTGATCATAGCGCGCGGTAATTTCTTGCCAAAATTCTTCAGCTTTTTTGTGCGCATCATAAAGCGTGATAACTAATGTATCTTTAGGCAAATAATCAAAAATCGTGGCGGTTTCTTTAAAAAATAAAGGCAGATAATATTCAATGCCTGGCGTGCAAATACCTTCACTGATATCGTGGTAAATCGGACAATCTAACGGGTTGCCGCTAAACTCCGCACGCCATTGTTGACGAAAATGCGCGATGGCATCGTCTGTCAATGGGAATTCTTTGGCCGGGAGCAATTCAATTTTGTCGACTTTTTCTAGCGTTCGTTGCGTATCGGTTGAGAATGTGCGAATGGAATCAATTTCTTCATCAAATAAATCAATCCGAAAAGGTAAATGGCTGCCCATCGGGAAAATATCAATAATAGAACCCCGTACGGCGAATTCGCCGTGTTCTCTGACCTGGTTCACACAACGATAACCACTTTTTTCTAAACGCATGCGGGTGGCTTCTAGCGGCAATTTATCGTTTTGTTTTAATAAAAAAGTATGTGCTTCTAAATAATCGCGTGGGCATAAGCGGTGCATCACGGTCGAAATAGGGGTGATGATGGCAGCTTGTTCTAAATGGGCTAATTGATAAAGTGTGGATAATCGGCCTGAAATAATATCTTGATGCGGTGAAAAATAATCATAAGGCAGCGTTTCCCAATCAGGAAATTGTAAAATGGGAATGTTTTGCTGAAAAAATTTTAATTCATATTCGAGCCGATTCGCGGTTAATGTATCGGGGGTAATAATGACCACCGTTTTTTTATGTTGTGAAATGGCGGCACTTAACGCGAGGCTTAAACTTGCGCCAGGTAAGTGGGTCCATTCCATCTGTTTGCCGGATGGGGGTAAAGGGGGGTGTAAGGGATCAGCGATAGGCATAATGGTTTTTTAATTATAAAAAAGAGCCATAGTCTAGCAGTGGATAGCTATTTTAACAAAGAGTGTGGAAGACACGGTGGGTTTTTTTTGCGGTGTAATTTTATTGAGCGAGGGTGGGAAGGTGGATTACGACGCAAAAGCGCGTCTAATCCACCCTACAGTTTTGTCATTGATTGCGTATTTTGCATGATCGCGTGCGCAACGCGCTTAATTCCCCCGAATGGTGTATTTTCAAACGTAGGGTGGATTAGGTGCGCTTTTTGCACCGTAATCCACCAATTGGCGCTGAAAAAACAACCTGACCTCGCTCACGCGATAATTCCGAGTCAAAGTCACTCGTAGAAAGGTTGATCACATCGACTGAACCATGCCTAGCATCGCTTGGTTGACTAAATTCATCAGAAACCGATGAAGTGCGGGACTGTAATGTATTCTCGGTAATTTTAGCCTCATCTTGTTGACTAGAGGGAACCGCTTCTTTACCAAGAGAAATAAGGCTCATTGCTCGCATCACTGTAGCCGTAGATTTTATTTTTGTAATTAAAGTAGTGGGGCTATCTAACTTTTTATCTGCTTTTTCATCCGTTACTTCTTGTAATTTAACTGGCTGAAGAGAAAAATTTTTCTGTTGTATAGGGCAAGCGTCTAAAAATTTCTTCGAAATAAGAGATTGATGTTCATCTTTAAGGCCAGTAATGGCCGCATTTATCCTAGCTCTATAATCTTTAATACAAGGTAATTGTAATTGCTTTATAACTTGAAAAAGATACTCTATCTTTTCGATATTGCCATTGTGATGCCGAGAGTTCTCGCTCAGAGCATTTAAGCATTCATCCCAAATTCTTTCTCTTGGAATCAGCTGACGTATGCTTAATAACATAAAAAAATAAATATTTTTGGCTTTAATGGCAGTTTTTATGGCTAATTCGAATTCGTCTGTAGATTCTTCATCTTCAGTAATAGACTTTGAAGCTGGAAAACGTTCCGATAAAACAACGGAGATACAATTTTGTTGGGGAGTCATATTGCCATTTTCTAGAGGCTGACCGTTATCACAAAAACCGGCGACATGAATTAATCTTGTTTTACCATTACGGTCTTTTTGTTTTTCCCATGCAGCTCTTGATTGATACCATGCCGTAAATTCTGTGAAGTCTTTTAATACAAAATCGACCCGTCTTCTACTTGACTCCAACTTTTTACTTTGCAGGGCTGCTGCTATTTCTTCTGACGATAAGTTATCTGTTTCTCTTCTGCTATTAAGCATGTTAACCTCGTTTTTGTATGTCTAATTGTATAAATATTTTGCGCTTATTCTACAGGATTGATTAAAATTTTGTCAAATTTAACAGCTTACTGTAGAATTCAATAATCAGTTAATCTTTGGAAGATTGCATGTCTGTATCTATATTCACTAGAATTTTTTTTATAATCAGTAGCTTACTAGTAGTTTCGAGTGTGCTAGGCAACGAGCTATTAATGAGTGTGCCTTCCTCTGATAGAGGAGTTTTAATAAAACGAGCTAGCGTCATTAAGCCAGTGCAAACTACTATGCCTGTTGATTTTGTCGTCTGGCTAAAATTAAGAAATAAAGCCCAATTCGATCAATTGGCGCGTGATCTTTATGATCCAAAAAGCCCGCGTTATCGGAAGTTTTTGCAGCCTGGCGAGTTTGAGAGAGATTATGCACCCAGTAATGAAGTGGAAAATGCGATTCTCCATTATTTTATAACCCAAGGCATGCAAGCAAAGATTGTGGATCATAGTATTCGGGTGACAGCAACGGCTCAGCAAGTTCAGCAAACCTTGAAAACACCCTTAAATTATTATCAATTCCAACATAAAACAGGCTATGCCAATGCAACCGCCCCCCTATTAAAACCCGAAATTGCACACTATGTTTCGGAAATTACCGGCCTGAGTAACATGACGAGTTACCAACCCGCTTTTCGCGCACGGCCTCCGTTGAGTGTCGGTCAACCTTACAATCTCAATTTTAGTTGGCGTTCTTTTATACCGGCGGCACAACCCACTACACAATCATTGGCAGGGTTTACCGGTGCTCAGTTACAAACGACTTATCAACTGAACAATATTACCCCGATCAATGGCACAACCATTAACGGGGCAGGGCAAACGCTGGTAGTGATTGATGCCTGTGGAACGCGAACAGCCGCTCAAATTAGGGCAGATGCCAATCTCTACAACAGCGCGAATGGCCTTCCGCTTTTTAGTGCAGCGAATTTTAAGGTGATTAATCCGGATGGCACCCCTTTTACAACTTGCGCTAGCCCTGATGCGGGCTGGAATACCGAGATCGCATTAGATATTCAATCGTCTCATACCTTGGCACCCGGTTCGAATACGGTTTTGGTGCTGGCTCAATCCGATTTAGCGCCTTTAGGTACAGCGGTCTTTGATGTCGTTAACCAATTAATCAATCATCATTTCACGATAGCCGGTTTTCCTAACGCCTATGTCGTTTCCAATAGTTGGGGCGTTACCGAAATGGAGGGTAGCTCTCCGAGTATGGAAGCTATTTTAGAGACCGCAGCTACGCATGGTATTAGTTTTAATTTTTCATCGATGGATTGTGGGGACAATACGTATAATTCTTCTTGGCCTTGTACGGCGGAAAGTGGGCAACCGACAGTGGATTATCCTGCCAGCTCGCTTTATACAACGGCAGTTGGCGGTTCGAGTTTATTTGTTGATAATCAGTGGAATTATGCGTTTGAAACAGTATGGGGCTCTTACTATGGGGGCCATTTTTATGGAGGCAGCACAGGCGGTATCAGTCAGTTTTATGGCCCGGCCGTCTGGCAGAGTTCTATTAGTGGTTTTACAGCGGGGGGATATGCAGGAACGGTCGGCAGTTATAACAAACGCGCGTTGCCTGATATCGCCATGTTGGGCGATCCTTACACGGGTTTGACGATTTATGATGGCGGACAACCGCTAGTATATGGCGGCACAAGTTTGGCCTGTCCTTTGTTTTCTGGAGCGTTAACGTTGCTCAATCAACGGCGCGCTTTGTTAAACGGGAGTGTGTCTAGTCCGATTGGTCAGGCAGCACCGTATCTGTATACGAATAGTAATAGCTTGCTTAAGACCCAAGCGCTGCGATTGATTACGCCACCCCATCAAATTATCAGCGGTGCGCTGCGTCCGCCAGCTGGTGCGCCTTTATCTGCTTTCAAGATTCATCTTCCGTCATATGGTTATGAGTTAACATTTGGTTGGGATTCGTCATTGACCATCGCACCCGAAAGCCAATTTTGGAATGATGGTGTGGGGGTGGGATCGCCCAATTTGCCTAATTTTTTGACCACGATGTCGGGATTTTAACCTGTCTGTAGGGGTGGGACCCATGTGTCCACCTAGCGGCCTCAACCGTAAAGTCTGGGCGGACACATGGGTCCGCCCCTACACAAACTGTATTAAATTAGCGAGACAAACAAAAATAATACCCATTTTTAAGATGATTTTATGAAAAAAATAATCGCATTTTTCTTTTACATTACTTTTCTGATTCCAGCGTATGCACTCGCGGCTGCGCCTTTATTTACATTCACGCCACTTACCAATACGACAATTCAATTGCCTGTGAATCGTATCGCGACCATTCAATATACCGTGCAAAATCAATCACCCAAAACGCATGTTATTGTCATGCGTCCGATACGGGGCATTACACAATTAACTAGCGCGGGGAATTGTCCGAATCCTTTTACGTTGGTCGGCAAACAATCCTGTCAACTGACTTTGCAGGTGAATGGCAGTCAAATAGGGGCGGCGGGGGTGTATGGGGGGCCTGTCTTATGTCAAAGTGGAACAAATGGTCAGCCTAATTCTTTGCTCTGTTATCAACCCAGTCTTGCTAATAGCTTACATGTAACGACGGGAGCGCCAGAACCAACGACTTTCTATGCGGGTATGCAAAATGGCAATGTCTATTATTCTACTAATAATGGATCGAGCTGGACTGCGACTGCGGCGCCCAGTAGCGGAAGTGCCATCCATGCTGTTTTTGCGACCACCCATCGTATGCTCTATGCTGGGGCGGCCAATGGCTTTATATATTATTCCACCAATCAGGGAAGCAGTTGGCGTAGTACCAGTCAACCCGATGGTAGCAGCGTGAATAGTCTATTTGTTATAAGCGATACTTTATATGCCAGTACAGCAAATGGTTTTATCTATTACTCTATTAATGGCGGCACGACTTGGATAAGAAGCGCCAGTCAACCGGATGGAAGTTCAGTCACGAGTATTTATGTTATGCCTGGTGTGATTTATGCTGGTACCGCGCAGGGCCATGTTTATTATTCTACCAATAATGGAGCCAGTTGGATTGCTCTCAATGGCAAACCGGATAATAGCGCTATCACACATATTTTCGTCAGCCAGAATACGCTTTATGTGAATACCGCCCATGAATATGTGTATTCGACGACATCGTTAAGGGGTGGCGGTATATGGACCCCGGTTGCACAGACGGTTTATAGTTTGTTTGTTAACACCAATAATACGTTATATGCAGGGACTCAGAGCGGGCGTGTTTTTTCTATTACTGAAGGAGTGGAGCTGGGTTTTATAACGTCCAGCCCAATTAATGGTCTTTATATATTAAGTAGTTAAGGTTGGCGGTGGGCATTGTTGCGTAAATCATCATTAAAACGGCATTTGTAGGGGCGTGGCGTGCCATGCCCGGCGGCTTTAAACACGGGCACGGCACGCCGCACTGCTGTCCGGTAAATCGGTATTAAATTTTCACAG
>CAZTDR010000080.1:0-10235 GCA_964612855.1 uncultured Coxiellaceae bacterium | reverse complement strand
TATGCAGCACGGGCACGGCACGCCGTGCCCCTACAAAAATAGATTTACGCAACAACGCCGACTTGTCTGCGGGACGACGTTTGTAGCGAGAGCAAAGAATTTTTGTAGGGGCGGACCCATGTGTCCGCCCCTACAAAAGCCGTGATTTATAAACGATAAAAATTTTTGTCGTGTACAGAGGGGTACCCACAGAAAATTGTAATCTGGAAGACTTTCTTAAGCTTCGCTTAGTGCAGTATGCAAAATTATTTAAAATGAGGATATCAAGTGGATAGTCGTCTAGATCAACTAAAAGAGCTTTTCTTGGCTATTGAGCCACCCGCACAAAGCAACCTTAATGATGCAGATACGGATACAGAAAAGAAACCATTTATTCAGTGCTATAAATATTTATATCAACAAATATTTAATAAAAAAACATCAAGCGTAGATACCTTGTTCACACTGTCCACTGAATACCTCAGGATACCAATAGACCAAGGGTTCACATTTAGCGAATCACTGCTACAAGCTCACCGTTTAAAAAATGCCAGCACAAAAGATCTAGCAAAATATTTCAGCGCAATAAATGTAGAAAATAAATTTAAAAACTTTATAAACGCGTTAAATTTAAATAATTCCCAGGATCGGGAAATTGTTAAGTGCTTGTTATACTTATTTTTCGACGAATCCCTGGCAGCACCTGAACTTGCTGCACTCTATTTTTTTGATAAGCAATTATTGTCCCAGTTAAATTTAAAAGAAAAAATAATATATTTTAATTTATTGCAGGAAATTTTTTGTCAACATCCCAAGAGAAAGTTTCATCCTGGCGTGCAGCAATTTGTACGTTGCTATCCGCATAAGTCTTTTCCGCTGCCTATAGAAACGTTCCCCAATTGCAGCAGTTTAAAATTAGGCAGTTATGGCTCCTGGGTGAAATCTATATTTGAAAAATTAGCTACAACATCAAACGCCAGTTCACAGCCTGAAAGCAAGAATACAGAGTCCGAGTTTAGTTCTGAAGAATTGCGAGCCGCATATGAGCTAGCAACGCTATCTCGACAAAATCTACCTTTCCCTGTCACTCAAGCTTAGCCAAGGAGAAGAAATTGTTTCAATATCATTGTATGATCCAAAAATTGTAACCCCTTATCAAGGCTTAGATAATCTTCTCAGCGCTGCCTTAACTATCGCCCATATTTCCGAGAATGAAGTGGGTGACAATTTTTTCGTTCAACCTTTATCAGGTGAGAATTTGTATAGCGCTATGAATTATTTTCCCTATAATCAATATAAATTTGCCAATGAACCACTCTTAAAAAAATGGATCCTACAGATCAACAAGCAGATAGTCACGCAGGCAGAAACATTACCATCTGTTACAAATAATCCTGCGACAAAATTTAGCAAACCAAGCAAAAAACTCGAAGAACACCCTGCAAAAACTCATTCTTCGTCATCTGCACATAAGCCCTCACCGCCACGATAAAGGTGGATAGCAGGGCTATTTCAAGTTTTTGTGATTGAAAAACACCTTGAGATGGCGGTAAGATGGCGTGTTAAAATTCAAAATAATTATCTGAAGGACTATAGGACGCCACTTTGAATTGCTCAAGCGAGCCCGCGTGCTTAGCGAGAAATAAATATTATCAAGTAAATAATCGACACTAACAATCATCAAATATATTTAAATTATTTATAACGCGAATTTTTGTCGTGTACAGAGCTAAAATTTTGCGTCTATAATGCCTTTAAAAAAATGTTAAGGCTTGTTAATTATCATGCGCATAAACCATTCTAACTAATAGCGAGGGGTCATGAGTTTTGAGACGGAATTGATTGAGTGTGTTAATCGCTTTAAGAGTTATCTTTGTGAATCTGCTATGAACCCAGAGAAGGAGAGCTGTTTTAGCTATGTCGAACAGTTTTACAATAAGCTAATAGCCTTTGTTGAAACAAATTTTTTTGAAGGAGCTAAGCATCAGGAAGTCAGTGGTTTATCGAGTTCTCTTCAGAGCTGGGATGAAGATACCAAAAAACAAGTAAATGTTGAAATAGATAATTTGAAAAGCTTTATCGCTTGGCGTTTTCCACAGACTCTTATTCAGGGGCGCATATTTCACCAGCAATTTATTGCTTTTATTTCGTTGCTCGACGATTTCAGCACTTTGTTGATGCAGGGACAGCAGGCTATTAGTAGCGTTAGTACCACTTGTAGCTCGGTCGCAACATCTTTGACGGGTAATATGGCAGTTGTTTTAGCAAAGCCTGTAGCCATTTCACCGGATATTGTTAAGCCTCAGCTTCTTTCTCTAACCCCAGCTCCCCCTGCATTCATGTCTCCACTAAGAGCAAAATCCCACTTGGAAGAAAAAGTTCAGATGAGAGAGGGAGTTATCGGGCAGTTGCACCACGTCCCTGTCACGACACAGGTAGGAGATATTCAGGATGGAGTGATTAAAAGTCCAGTAGAAATCAGCTACTTCAAACCCAAGCTTTTGTATGGTCTATTTTTTAAATTAGTACCGGATCTCAATCGTCCATTGACTCTTGAGGAACAAGAACATGAACAAAAAGTGTGGAATAATATGACTTCCAACAATAAAATTTTGCTGTTGGAGTGGCAAACAAGTCGAGGAAGAATACTCAACGGCGTACAATGTTTTAAATTTGACGGCATTCCTGTTGCTCCCTATGAAGGGGATAATCATTTTTCAGAAATTTTATTAGAAGAAAGAGAGGCTCCACGTATCTTGCAGGATAAGTTACCCATACGATTAATGCAATACGAAACCCACTTTGGTCCAACTAAAAAAAGACTATTGAAAGTGGCGCATGTCACCCTAGATAATCGACGAAAATATGATTTTATCTATCCGACAGGTTATAAGCTGTTCTATGAACTATGGGAAATGAACGGCCCGCACCCTATTAGAGATAGTCATCTTTGTATATTTCGGGGCGTGTGTAACAAAACTACGGTTAATACGGTTAATACGGTTAATAATAGAGTGCGTGACCGGCTTGTTCAAAATGACATTTCGGGTAGTCAACCCGTTATGCCAATATCCCTTCGATTGTCTATGCCTGAGCTGGATAATTTTGATTTGTACGATCCCACTCTGCCTAAGCCAACCAATACTAAAAATAAAACCGCGTTAACAACGATGACTCCATTTTTAGCTGCCAGCTTTGGGTTGAACCTGAATATCGCCAATATGCCAGCTATCGTAAAGATAGGACAGCGAACTGGCGAAGAGAAGAATGATGCAGATTTTGATTCTTCCGATGTTGAGTCAGATACGGGATCAAAATATTCAACTGACAGCGATAGTCACAGTACAATTTCTATGGGAGCCCTATCAGCAGGAGGAAGCTCGGTATACTCAAGTAACAGTTTGAGCAGTGGAAGGTCACGAAAAGACTCGACTATTACTGTGATGGAAGGTCTTCAAAAATCCGGTAGCTTCGAGATCACCATACCAAAACCATTAAGTGTTGTTTCAGTAAGCGATAAGGATATACCACCACAAAATACTTCTGCTTTAAAGTATGGGCATTTTAAGCAGTCTGGGCAAGATACAGCTAACGTAAACTTATTTTTAGAGGAACCCCATGGGTCAGTCAAGCCGAATCACCAATAAAGATAAAGAGATTTTTGAAGCTAAAAAAGTGACTAAAGTAGACATCCTTGCTGACGAGGATTTTGCTGATCCTCTGCATTATACCGATATTATGGTCGATCCTGTCGTATTAATTGGAGGAGGGGTTGGAAAATGTATAGAGTACTCTTCCTTAATGGACTTATATAATGATGCCATCAGTGATTATCAGGCTCATCCAGGTTTTAGAGATTTTAGTGACTTTACCTTCAAAGATCCTTTATCTCCTCAAGTAAAACTACCTCTTGTAAGGTCGGCCGATCCGAAACGTCCGCCTGTGCTTCAAGTTATCCACGTTAATAATATGAAATCGTTAGCTGATAAAGAAAGAAAAAAATTGGAGCAAGGCACAAAAACAGTCGAGGTTGAAGCAATGCAACAAGAGTTAGCAGCTTTACGTGCGGGACAAAGACAATCAAACGCAACAATCAATCTCATGTCAGCGCGCCTTGCTACGGCCGAGCGCACCATAGCAGAGCTCAACGCGGAAAGAGATACCTGGCGTTATCAAGCTCGACCGATGGATCAGAGCGAAAGAAATCAACATGAATGGCATCAAGTGCTGGAGCAAGTTGAAGAACAAAGAAGGCGAGAAGAACGCGCACGTCAAGAAAGAGCGGAAATGTGGCGCAGAGAGCAGGAAGAGCGTGAACGTCAGGAGCGTGAAGAACAAGAAAGACAGCAGCGTTTTTTAGAAGAAAAACAACGTACACAAGCAAATAACGCGCAATTAGCAAAAGAACAATTAGAAAACTGTTCGGTGGAATTGCGAAAACATGTGCAGTCACGAACCCATGATACAGTTTTATTGGATTCAGTCATCGCCGATCTGACTAAATTAGTACAGCCCGATTTTGACCTATTACGCACAGAGAAAGAGATACAAAAATTATTATTAGACATTTATTGCTGTCTTGCGCAATGCTATCTCTGGAAAGATAAATTAACAATGGCAGAGAATATGTTGCGGCAGGCTTCAATATGTCATCTACATCTGGGCGTAGCTCCTTTTATTGCAGCGACAGCAGACGCAAAAGATAGGGTGTTGCATTTAAGCATAGCGCAGTTAGATATGTTAAATGGCTATGTCTTGCTATTAAAAGAAGTGTCTCCTAGACGAGCGATTGAAAAGTTGCTGTGTGCTGAGCGTACTTTCCAATATTATTTTACGCTGCATCAACATCTTTTTATTAAAGAATATTTACTGAATACGCGTATCTATTTAGGTATGGCTTATTTAAAAGATAAAAACTTTGATCAAGCAGGCGCTTACTTTGGTCTTGTTGAATCTCAAACAAAAGATCAGTCTTATCCATTATTAGCCGCAGGTTTAGGCGAAATGCTGCGCTTACATAAAGTCGCTGATTTGGTTCCTGAAGTTAAGCAACAAGAAAACGAAATAAAAGATGGAGATGATGAAGTGTTCTTCGACGTGCTCGGCGCACAAGATCAACAAGCTTATCAGCGATATCAAGAAGCCGTCAGGGAAGGAGAAAAAGAAGGAAACACGTTGGCATGTATGATTGGGTTGAATGGAATGGCGATTCTTTCTTATCAAAAACAAGAATTAAAGGATGCAAAATTTTATTTAACAAAATTAATCGATTTATATCACCAAGAAAATGATGCTACTCAGGTTATCAGCAAACAATTTTTTGAAAACGGATTAAGATATCTTACCTCTGCTTATCTTTATCGTGGTTGTGTTCATTTCGATTTAGGAGATTCTAAAGCAGCGCTGAGTGATTTTACTTATTTATTTCAAACGTTGGAATATTATCGAGGATGGCATGATAATAGCCATTTAATGACGTTCACTACCGGTATGCAACGTGCTTTTGGCTGTTGGACGCGTATCCAAGTCGAAGAAGCTACACAAGAAGGAGCGGTGGTTAATACTCTGCGCTTAAATGATATGATCAAACAAGCTGAAGCAATTCTGAATGCAAGTCCTGTATTTGTTCCACGTGCTAGACTTGATGCTAGGCATGCTTTAGCTCATGCGCATCTTGCTTTGGGACATGTCATAAAATCAAAACAGTATTTTGATGAATTAGTAAGTAAAAAGTCGCAAGGTCATCTGGGTAGGGCTCAGCTGAATGTAAAATTGAATAAATTTCCCGACGCACTGAGTGATTGTCGTGTCGTATTATCTACGGCTTCTGCTCCAAAACAAGATCAAGTGATAGCTCGTCATATTTTAACCCGTGTTGCTAGAGAAATGGTGATTATCGGTCAAGCTCAACAGGTGCTTTCTGAAGTGCTCAATAATGTGGATTTGCAGACTTGGCCACCTGATGAACCCAGTTATCGAGATGCACTGGCTTATCGAGTGTGCGCTCATTTAAAATTAGCTAATGAAAAAGGTCATATTCAACATGCGTTGGGCTATTATAAAAATTTAAAAGAGATTTCAGTTTCGTCTCTTACGGAAGCAGAAAAACTCGCGGATCAAGCGATGGTTGATATATTTTATAAATTGACACGAATAAATTGTTATAAATTAATTGCTGCAGTTATGGATAGTTTAGAAAAATATCATCCGCAACAAACCTGTCAAGCTGCATTACAGCATTTAACTAAAATTGAAGAGGATGAATTTGCCAAAAAATCAACAGATGAATTACTCAACATTGCAAAAATGTATTTTGAACAATTAGAGCAATTGGAAGCAGATCAATTTGCTTTGGAGCGAGTCATTAAAATCACCTATCGCATTATTTTTATCAAGGGTGAGCCTGATTCACATGCATTGCTGTTATTTGCTGAAGCTGCTGCACGCTGTTGGCGCTACGAACCCAAAGATCTAACCCTTGTGGCGTTATTGGGCGAAAAAAATTTTGCTGAGCATGCATTAACAGCGTATGATCAACTTATTCAGCAATCCAATAATAATGTTAATCAAAAACTTCTTTTGAAAATGCAGCGCGGCATTTTGGCTTTTCGTTCAGGTTTGCGAACGGATGCTGAGATACGTGCTGACTTGGAACCAATCCTGCAAAGCCGTTATTGTAGCAGTATTATTTTCGCCTATTTGAGTGCAATAGAAGGTCGTGCAGTAAAGCCAGATTTGGCCAAAATGATGGACCTTGCAAGCCGGGCTAAGACACTAGCAAAATCACAAGCAGAGCCCGAACAAATCATGATTGACTATTTTTATGGTGAAGCACTTCGTAGGAGTGGCGAGTTTCAAAGTGCGCTCGATATTTTTCTTAAAGTAGAAAAAAATGGATTTGTTGATTTGCCTGAGGGTGAATTATTTGCGCGTATTGGTGCAATCTATCTGGGTATGGGAAAAAAAGAAATTACTAGCTCAGAGTGCAAACAATCATACTTTACTAAGGCAGATCAATATTTGCAAAGAGCAACGGATGCGCTTGATAAGACACCTTATAAAAATTTATATGCTTTTGCCGCTGCTCAAAAAAGTGATCTTTATGAGAGACAAGGTAAAATAGTCGATGCGATTGACCAAGCAGTTGCTGCATTGAGTAAAAATTCTAATGAATCCTTAGCATTGACAATATCGAAAAGATTGCTTTCTAGTACGTTACCAACAACACAAGGATTTCATAAAAAAGCATCAGAGGTGGCACAAAAGACTTGCGCTCAAAATCATGACCAGGTCCGCCCAAATTAAGGAAAACGCAACATAACCAAATACAAAAACTGAAGTCTGATCATTGTTCGGCTTGTGGGTCATGGTGTGCACACAAGTCGTTCCTAGACTATCGGGCATTCTATTTGTTTCAAAAGCGGTAAAATCGGCCAAAATAGGCGAAAATTTTCGTTAAATAGCGATACTATTCGCCTCAAATTTTCGCACATTTTGCCTCGATTTCCCACTTTTTAAACAGCACAAATAGAATGAGGACATGCCCTATTTCATTTTCCTTTTTTCTCTTCTCACCCTTGCATCCTCATACCGCCTTATCTGTAAATCCGTATGCAACTCCAAGGGTTTTACCTCTGTTGGCTTGCCGTTTTTATCCAGCGCTACCATCGTGAAATAGCATGTATTCGTATGTCGCTTTTGCTGCGTTAATAAATTTTCTGCGATCACCCGTATGCCTATTTCCATCGAGCTACGTCCGACAAAATTGACAGTCGCATAAAATGAAACCAGTTCCCCCACATAAATCGGTTCTTTGAAAATGACTTGATCCACAGAAAGAGTCACGATATTCTTTCCAGAATAGCGAGAAGCGCAGGCATAAGCGACTCGATCCAATGACCGCAAAATATGTCCACCATGTACATTCCCCTGGAAGTTCGTCATATCCGGCGTCATGATTTCGGCCATAGTGAGTGTACGGTTATCTTCCTCTTCTTGATTGTTCACTCTATGGTTCCCTCATATTTTTGAAATAAATGCTCCACTTTATGCGCGCATAAAAAATCATATTCCGATAAGCCCTGAATGGTTGTTGATGTATAGCGCACCAAACAATAATCTTGCCGCAATTCTAATTCAGGTGGGTGATTTTTAAAGTGCGTCATCCAAGCAATAGCATTGACAAAGGCTATCATTTGATACTGATTGCTGAAATGAAATTTTTTGTAAAGATATTGTTGGTCTTGAGTTAATCCCCAATCCGATCCCAATTTCTCATGTAAGCGCTGTAAGGTCGATCTATCTAGCAGACGGTTAATTTTAGTAGAAGGCGGGCAAAAAGCGTGTTGGAGTGTTTGCATACAGAGATTCCTCATACTTATATAACCAGTATAGCAACTCAGCATGGAGTTTGCTGGAATCTATACCCATCCCACCTTGATGTGTAATGGGTATATAAAATACAGAGGAAAAAAGTGAATAAAAAAAACAGCCCGCTAGGATTCAGTCTAATAGAAGTACTGATTAGTTTATTACTGTTATCTATTGTTTTGTTTGGTTTGGACGCAGAGCAATTTTATTCGCTCAAAGAAGTCAAAAATGCTTATTTTTTTAGTATTGCAGCCAATCAAATGAATAATGCAGTAGAACGCTTATCGGTGCTGCGAGAGCAGGCTGGATTGGAGTCGCAAATTCTCAGTTGGAATGCGGAAAACCAAACTGCATTGCCTCAAGGTTGGGGTACCATCACGGGCCATTTTCCAGAGTATGTGGTTACGCTTTCCTGGGGCGATGCCACGCATGCTTGTGTAAAACAACAAATAGGACGAACAGGATGTTTAAGACAAACCATTCAGTTGGCATGACCTTAATTGAATTAATGCTCGCATTGATGCTAAGTACATTTATCATCAGTGCTCTTTTTGAAATTTATGTGATGGCCGAAAAAAATCGGTTGATGCAAAAAAATGCCATTACGCTGCAAGAGAATGCTTATGTGATTACTCAACTTCTCAAAGAATATGTGCGCCGAATTGCTTATACAGGCTGTGGAAAATTAACTCCCTCCTTTCCATTCAAGAATAATTTACGGCGAGAGGTGAGCTTAAAAAATAAAATTACGCCGTATCTCAATGTCGATGTGAAGCCTGGCACAGATGCGATTCAGCTGCAATATTTCAGTATGCATCAGGCAAGTTTAATTAAAGCTACCGAAGAATTAACGGTCTTATATGCGACCCATCATCTGCATCTCGCGGCTGGGGATGAGGCCGTGATTTCAGATTGCCGACATGCGGAGACGTTTCGTGTCAAACAAGTGGTTTTAGAAAAGGGCGGTATCCAAAAAATAATTTCTGAGCAACCACTGACTCAATTTTATGAAAAAAATTCCGCAATAAATAAATTAGAGCAGGATACTTTCTTGGTGAGTACGACACACTCAAAATCGGGTTTTTTTATGAAAAATAACCCGGGAGAAAAAATCGAACTCGTCGCAGACGTAGAGGGGATGCGCGTGAGGTATACTGTGTTAGAAGACCAACAATTAGTTGACTATCCGCTAAAAGCATTACGGGATGCGACAGCTGTCAAAAGCCTGTCTTTCACCTTCCAATTACATGCAGGCGACTTGCATAAACCTTGGTATGTCTATGTTGCATTACCCTAAACAAAATGGCTTTGTTTTGTTGATTGTTTTATGTTTGATGCAGATTTTAGTGCTATTAAATTGGTATGGCTTAGAAAATCTATTATCAGTGAAACGCTTTAGTCAAAATATGCTCGCTCATGAAACACTTTATCGACAAGGGGTGACTATCTTGGCGGGCATAGAGCAATCCATTGTAATGGAGATGCCGGAATGTGTGCTGTCAATTATTGATCCTGAAACACTTTTGATCAAACCTGTCGCTTGGTGGGAAACTGGCTCATCTTGTGTTGGTAATTTTCAGGGAGTGAAGTACTATTATATCGTTGAATTTCTGGCAATCGATTCTTGTGCAGTGATAGAGTCTGTTCACGCTATTGCAGCCTATGTTCGCGTCACGCTTTTTTTGCTAAAAAATAATCAGCATCTTATGCTGCAAAGTACAGTAATTCGGCCTGTTATTGAGAAGGCGCAAGTATGCAATGGGTTGTTGCATACAGTGGAAGCGGGACGCCAGTCTTGGCGTGAATTGAAAGAGGTTTAAATTGTAGGGGCGGCCCCATGTGTCCGCCCTGACTTTAAGTTGAGGCCGCTGGGCGGACACATGGGG
>CAZTDR010000079.1:0-10328 GCA_964612855.1 uncultured Coxiellaceae bacterium | reverse complement strand
ACGTAGAGGGAGAAACCGTGCGACAGTTGCGTTAGCAAATAAAAATGCTCGCATCATGTGGGCGATGATGGTTAATAAAAGTGAATATAGACAAGTTTAATTGAAATGGGTATAAGGATTTTTCTTTTAACAGAATTGCCGTGAAAGATGTTATTGATGGTTAAAAGGTTGAACCTGCTTTCGACAAAACCTGTTTTGCAACATGGTTAAAAAAACCTAGGCACTATTGAGGATTTAATGGGTTCATTGTCGATGCACGGACATTACCGATTGAAATTCAACAAGCAGCATACGAAAAGAGCTTGATTCTCTATGTTTTTTCGGAAAATTAAACAAAAAATAGAGAAATTTAATCCTATTTCGCGCCAGCGACTAATTAGTCAGATCTATGGAGTTTAACTCAAAATCATCAATATTATAATTATTGTCAGTTATCACAGCTTTTAAATCATCTATTATTGAAGAGTCCATAATTTATTCGTTTATAAAATATATCATCGTAGCATCACTTTCTATTATTACAAATGTCAAACTATAACGTAAGCGTTCTCAGCTTCTAAGAAAGATAAAAAAACAAGGAAATAAAAAAACACCGCGTGCGACATAAATAGGGCTTTAAAAAGGACTAAAATATACAAATAAGGAAACAAAAAAGGAGTGATTTATGAATACAGCAGAAAAACTAGATAATGCAATATCCGAGAAGAAGACAATAACATTTAAGTATGATGGTTATGATAGGACTGTAGAACCGCATCTTTATGGAATATTAGGCAACAAAGAACAATTACATGCGTATCAAATTAGAGGTGAAAGTTCATCAGCGAATATTCCTGAGTGGAGAAACTTTAAATTAAAAAAAATGAATAACGTAGCAGTGAACGATGAACAATTCGAAATTGAAAAATCGTATAATCCATCAGGTACACATTACTCAAAAATAACAAAGGCGGTTTGATAGATAAGATCAGAAATGCCGAAGTAAATTTTTAGCCAAATTAGCGAGAAGAGTGCACTTGGTGGCTCGTTACATGCGCATCCGCAAATTTATTTCCAGTAATTTTCCTTACTGGAATTTTTGTTTTTGGGCCCGGGGCGGATTCCACAGATAAATGCATATGAGATGCTGGATGAATTGAGCTGTTAATCATACACTTATTTCCTTAGTCAAATCAAAATGTTTATCAAAAACCTCGTTTGGCGTTGCATAGCCTAAACTTTTCCGTGGTCGATTATTTAATTGGCTTGCAATTAACTCCAAATCCGAATCATTTATATCTATAAAGCACGAGCCTTTTTTCAAGTACTGTCGAATCAAACCATTGGTATTTTCATTTAAACCACGCTCCCAAGATGAATATGGATGCGCAAAATAAAATTCGGTATCTAATTCCTTACTAATTATCTCGTGATAAGCAAATTCAGAGCCATTGGGCGAGAGATGCCGCACTTCCGGCAAACGAAACCAGATCCTTGGTTTCCAAGTAAAGATTGACCCACCTTGTCCGTGCTTTTATTTGTTTATCCATAAGGAGGGAATGATAGCAAATTAGTTAAAACGATGTCTATGAATCACACAACTTAAAAGGCCGTGCTCGTCCGTTCATTATATCGTTTTCTATAAAACCGACAGCGATATTGCTTATAACCCAAGTCTATTTTTTCTTGGCACAGCCGTGTCTCTTTGATTTGCAGTCAGGGCAATTCATAATGACTTTCATTTAGCATAGAAAATGCGCTGCATTGTAGCCAGCTTTATTACAACCTATTAATCTGTTGATCATGCTCTATGCATGCAATCGTCTCACCCACTGTCACTTTCTGATGCCCCTTAAACAGGTTGTAAGCATTCGCTCTGATTTCACGATTGTTTTTCCAGTGCATGGATGTGTGTGTTCTAAAAATCCAATCGACAAATCTTTGCACATAAGAAACGAGCGCTTGGCCCCAAGATTGCTGAGCGATTTCTTTTGCAGCAGCGGCATAACGAAGTAAATTAGCACTATTCGCCGGTGTTTTCACTGCAATTATTGTGCGATAGGCTAATTCTATTAACCTAGCTGTTTTATCAGAGCCTTTTTTTGATCGACTTGTGGTCTCTGGCAGAGACTCCAGCTCAATCTTCAAGAGACGAAGAATTTCACTTGCGCCACGTTGGTTTGATGCTACCCTGCCTAAAGCTTCCACGCTCAGCGCTAATTCCTGATGCTGTTCATTTGCATTCAATGTTTTTAAAAAGTTTAATAATCGCTCTTCGTCCAACGCTTCGATCAAAGCATATTTTAATATATCTTTATGAGCGATACGCGGGTCCTTGCCCAGGTTTGTTGCATGACCTAGTTTGTTCCATAGATGATATAAATGAAGATCTGCTTTAGGATTGTAGCGAAAACCCTCTTTTAACGTATCTGCAGGAAAACGAGTTAAATTATCGAGGTTAGCTACGATATGATCAAAAACTGCCTTCGCATTATCACTGTTTTGAAATATACGACGCTGGGTAAAAACATCTTGATTAGGCAAGTCATTGATATTCAAATTACAAATAACAGCACAGTTAGCACAATAATCCGTGCGCGCTATCTCAAGTCGTTGCTCGGCGAGAATTAACATCTCTTTCGGATTAAAGTGGAAAAGATCGCTGAGGCATCCGGTAGAAACAGAGCTCTTATGCTGTCGGCGAGCTTCTTCAAACTGTGATTTAAATGCGCTCACTCGAAAGTATAGATTACTCATATAGGCGTTCCATTCTTGCCTTTCTTGGGTCGCCAATTGTGAAGAATCTTCGCGTCCATAATATAAGAATACGGTGAATAAACCTCCAACATCGCCCCAGTATGCATCCGAATCCAATAGCTCACGTAACTCTTCTGCCAATCCTTTATTGACCTTTTTTAGCTCCTCAAAAAAAATAACCATTTCACGAACTGCTAAAAAGCTTGCTTGATTTAGCAGTTGTGGCGGGCGTGGTATCGCTTTCTTTAATTTTTCAAGCTCGGAGGCAATGGTAATTTCTGGGTGTGTTCGCCAATAGAGAACACTTTTCATCGCGGAATAATAATTTTTTGCTTCTTTGCTTTTTAATTTGTGAGTGCCTGGAGAAAGGTTAGGTTGCCCCGGGAAAGTTTTTATAAAAAATTTGTCTATTTCAACGTCTTGTCCATCAACAACCAGATATTCTTCATTTGCCATATTAATCACCTCTAAATGTATTTCCTATAGGTATAGTTTTACCGGATCAACCTTAAGGAATAGTTAAATAAATTTATTTAAAAAACCATCTGAATTGAGCCAAATTATCTGTTACCGAAGCCCATGAAGCTTATTTCCAAGGATACGTTTGTAACGTCCAATCGCGCATTCTGAATGGTTGCGATTACCGTAGCGATGTTTTGTTTACCAACGTACAATTTTGGGTTCTGTCGCAATTTTTATTATTAGCGCTAAAAATTGCGACAGAACCGATAATTTGCATTGTTTTATCTATGGACAAATTCGTCGGACGTTAAAAAAAGAAATTATTTAGTCGCTTTTAGACGTAATGAGGGAGTTGTATACCCGACATCTGCTAGTATTTTTTTAGGCTGTAATAAAACGAATATTTCAGAATTCTCATAAGCATAGCTACGTGCTGTGTGATTGGCATTATTTATTGCATTTAAATCGATTTTCCCTTCTTTTACCATAGTCATGCACCATTGAATGGTATCGATGTCCTCGGCTATGACAGCGCAATGAAGCAATGTACATTTCTCTTTTGTAACTAGCCGACAGGCTAAATTTCTCGCACCCTCTTGCTCATCCATAATATTTTCAATTGCATTTTTAATGCTATCCTTGGCATCACTTACTTTGATATTTTGAAAATTCTTAACATGCTCCAGTTGTGGAAATAAGCCTTTTAAGCGAACATTACTAGTATAATATGCCATTTCATAAGGAGTCACGCCTTGACTATTAACTGAATCAAGCGCCACATCACCTCTCTCTAGCAAATATTGCACTACCTCAATTTGCTCCATCATGACTGCCAAATGAAGAGGTGTGTTACCGTCTATATCTTGTGCATTTACCTGATCTGGATCCAGAGGCATACCCTCTATCTCTTTCAGCTTGCCGTGTTCTGCTAGAGTGTGTAAAGAGCTAGTGAACTGTGGCTTTTCTTCTATTTGCTTGTTTTTTTCAAAAAGATATAACATACCGTAATGGGAAGAATACTTAGCTAGATCATAAGCAGTAGATCCAGCAACAATAGTTATATCCATGTTTTTCACATCCTCTTTGCTTTTGATAGTTTTGTCTGCACCACGAGCCAGCAAGATCCGCACCAGAGCCAGTTTTTTATTATAAACGGCATAATGTAATACTGTTAACCCATTATTATCGACTGCATTTATATTAAAAGTTTTATCTTGGAATAATAAATTAACTATGATTTCAACTACTTCAGGACCTACATAAAAACGGCAACATGCCAAAAGCATTAGAGGTGTTCTATTAAATTCATCTCTGCCATTTTTATCCGCTCCCATTTCTATGCACTTTTTTACCATTTCCAGATTACCAGCGTACATTGCAAGATGTAACAATGAAAATTGGTGATAATTGATTTTCAGTGTCCGCACTAATGTTGGGCTAAGATAAGGGCGAATATCTGCAAAACAACTTGGCATGTAAGCAATGAGGTTTTTAGGTTCTAAATTTTTAATCTCTTCAACTGCGCGACATTCGTTTGTAAAAAAATCGGTGAATTTCTGGTTTTTCATTGCAACAGCTATATCATAAGCTGACTCACCTTTATCATTCAGGTGCGGGTTACTATCCCCATGGAGAACAAGCTCTTGAACAGTATCCACCTGTTCCATCATCATCGCTACATGAAGAGCTGTATTGCCCCATTTATCTTTGCTATGTATAGCATCTGGATCTTCTATAAGTATTCTCTTTATTCCTTCCACATCACCTTGTTCAGCAAGTTCATGTAGAGTAGGTTTGCTGAAAAATTTTTCCTCTGCATGATTTTTCTCTGTCAATTTAAAGTTATTCGAACTGTCCCGCATAGAAGGAAAAAATGAAGCATAGGATGATGTTTGCGATGTAGAACTTATGGAACTACTGTTTGTTACTGACATCTCAAGATTATTAGTGGACTTTTTCCCACCAGAGCCATTCGTGACTTCAGCAGATTTTATTTTATATTTTTCGAAGAGATATAAAATACCAAGATGAGTTTCATCTTTTCTGCAAGCAGCCGATTTAGCAGGAATTAATGGATTCTTATCTGGCCAATCGCTTTTACTTTCAATATCTGTTTTTGCTCCCGCAATAAGTAGCATCCGTATCAGCGGTAGATTTTTGTACTGAACAGCATAATGCAATGCTGTTAATCCCCAATTATTTGCTGTATTTATATCAGCTGGCTTATCTTGAAGCAATAGGGAGACTATATTCTCAGTAATTTTATGGCCTTTGCTAGGGTACCATGCCAAAAGCATCAAGGGTGTGGATTTAAATTCATCTTGGATATTTTTATCCGCTCCCATTGTTAAACACTGCTCTACCATTGCCAAATCGCCAGTGATTATTGCAAGGTGTAATAATGATAACTGACAGCGTGTAGTTTTCAGTGTCTTTATTATTGTTTGACTAAAAACGGGACGAATATCTGTAAGGCATTGCAGTATTGCACTAATAGAGCTTTGATAATTTAATTTTTTGATATTCTCAACTGCTTGGTGTTCTTTTTCAAAAAGAGTAATAAGTTCCTGCTTACCTGTTGCAACAGCTATATCATAAGCTGATTCACCTTTTTGATTTTTCTGCAGTTTGCTGTGATGAAGAAGCAACTTGGCAGCATCCATCTGCTCCATCATGATGGCTACTTGCAGAGCCGTATTACCTTTTTGATCTTCGTTATGTATGACATCGGCATTTTCACGAAGCATCTCTCGTATTCCTTCCACATCACCTATTTCTGCTAAATCATGCAGAGTGCGTTTGCGGGAGAGAAGGAGTTCTGTTGACTTTTGTTCGCTAAAATCATGGGTTATTTCCACAGATTTTGTTTTATATTTCTCAAAAAGATATAAAATACCAGGATGATTTTCATCTTTTCTGCAAGCAGTCGATTTAGCAGGAATTAATGGATTCTTATCTGGCCAATCACTTTTACTTTCAATATCTGTTTTTGCTCCCGCAATAAGCAGCATCCGTATCAGCGGTAGATTTTTTTCCTCAACAGCATAATGCAATGTTGTTAATCCCAAACTATTCGCTGCATTTATATCGACTGACTTGTCTTGAAGCAATAGGGAGACTATATCCTGATCTTTGTGATGACGACTCCATGCTAAACGCATCAAGGGTGTGCTTTTAAATCGATCTAGAACATTTTTATCTGCTCCCATTGCAAAACACTGTTTTACCATTTCCAAATCGTCAGCAATTATTGCAAGGTGTAATAATGATGACTGACAGTCTGTTGTTTTCAGAGTCTTTATTATTGTTTGGCTAAGAACCGGACGAATATCATTAATGCATTGCTGTATTTCAGCAATACGGCTTGTATATTTTAATTTTTTGATATTCTCAACTGCTTGATGTTCTTTTTCAAAAAGAGTAATCAACTCATGCTTACCTGTTGCAACAGCTATATCATAAGCTGACTCACCTTTGTGATTTTGCTGCGGTTTGCTGTGATGAAGAAGCAATTTGGCAGCATCCATCTGCTCCATCATGATGGCTACTTGCAGAGCTGTATTACCATCTTGATCTGTGGTATGTATGCTATCAGGATTTTTATTAAGTATTTTTTTTATTTCTTCGACATTGCCCTGTTCTGCTAAATCATGCAGCGAGATTTTATCAGATGGTTTTTCCTCTTTTATCCTCTTTGCAAAAATATAGCGAACACCAGGGTGAGAAGAAGTTGGACCCATGGTTTGCGCCGTTGAACCAAATGGTAAAATGAAAATGCCGGTGATTATTTTAGATGTAATTGCAATATCTGTTCTTACACCAGGACAATTCAGTAAGATTTTTATTAGAGATAGTTTTTTAAAATAAACTGCATAATGCAGTGCTGTGTAACCAGAATTATTAGTACGATTCACCTCAGCTCCCGATGTTAATAACAATCTAGTTACCGATTGAGCTGCGATAGAATCTTGAGGAAGACGATATGCAAGATACATCAGCGGAGTGGATCCATTATTTTTACACAGAATATCCTTATCTACTCCGGCTTTGAGACATTTTTCTACCCATCCTTGATGGACAACCATTGCTGCCATATGGAGTAATGACAATCCATCAGAGGTTGTGAGCTCATGGAACATATCGTTAGTAAGGTAAGGTTGTAATCCTTCGAAACAGGCGAGTATTTTATCTTGAGAATCGGATATAGCTAGTTTGCTAAATTGTCGTCTAGCTAAATGCGCATCAAATAACGCTATTACCCGCTGATCTCCCAAGTCTTTTGCTAATTGTTTTTCTTTTTCCACATCGAGCAAAATATCATAAGATTTAAGTAATAACTGCACTGCTTCAGTATATTTAGATTTGACCGCATAAAATAATGGTGTGTTCTTTTCCTGATCTTGAAGACCAATTTTTTTACTACGACGAACTACAATACGTATTACTTCAATACTACACTTGGTTTCTATCAGGTAACGCAATAGCGAAATATCGTTAGCTTGGATATCCACGCAGGCACCAGCAGATAATAAGAGGTTAACAGCTCTTTCAGTTTTTACATAAAATAGAGGAGTATTCCCATCATTATCTGCTATGTTGAGCTTTCTAGTATCATCTTTTTGCAAACACCAACGCATATCATCAAGAGAATCAATGATTGTCGCCACATGTAAAGGAGTATAACCAGAGGCATTTGTTTTTAGGTCATGTATTGTAGCATTACAGGTACGTAGTTCCTCTAAACAGGATTGTCCTAATGTTTCAAGTTTATCAACAGTAAGTTCTCTAAAATTCTGCTGTGCATTTTCCCGCGCAATTGGGAGATGTAATAAATTTTCAAGCCGCGAGTGATTTGTTTTAGAAGCTGCAATAGTAAAAGCTGTCATACCTTGCCGAATTTCCGGGGTATAGTCCATGTATACAATCGCATTGACATCCATATCACGATCAATGCACCACGCTACCAGTTCTTCTGAGCCATAGGCTACTGCGATATGCAATGGTGTCAGCCCTCCTTCTGCGCAAAGATTACTTATATTTTCAATCGCACATGCTTTCATTTTAACGACTAATTCAACAGCATGTGCTTTCATTTTCGCAAGATCAAAGGCATAAGCTATCATTTGCGTGACCATGTTCTCAGCATTCTTGGTGGAAGAAGTGAGCTCCCACAGTTCTTTTTTCAACGCCGGATGGGTCAGCATCTTAAACTCTTTTTTTAGTCTGATAAATTCCTTCCATTTGTCAATCCGATTATTAACCATCTTTGTGATTTCATCTTTCACATCGTCGGCAGTAATTTTCCGTCCAGGGACATCATATTGAGACATTCCTAATTTACCGATAGGTTCATAAGTGATATTATTGACATCTATAGGTTGCCTACCATCTACTCGATATACAGAATGGCCCGTGATATAAGCTTGAAATATTGCAGTTTTAATCACTGACTTAATAATGCCTTGTTGGTTCGAGTTAAATAATAGTTTTGAGGAACTCAGCGCTACATTTAAAGCGTCTATTGAAGAGCACGCTAGGAAGGTTTCAACGGTCTGCTCATGCAACATTATATTATTAGTCTTACAGTTACGCATAATCTCAATCAGTACAAAACCTTTCCGAGACGTTGATAACTGGCGCTGAAATAGTATTATTGCATCCATAGGAGACATATTGGATTCTAAAAATTTTATGACATCTGGATTACTTAAAGCCCGATTTTGCACGAAAGGGTGCGCCAGTAGCTCTCGAACAAGGAAAATAGCCTCTTGATATTCAGCTGGTATATTTTTTTCATCCAGGGTATCAGCAACAATTTGTTCCAGTAAATAAACTACCTTATCTTCCTCGTGGTTTGCCGCGGCGCCTTCTATCAATGTAAGCGCCATCATCTCAACAGTATGTTCCAGGATCGCAAGTTGTGCACCATTAGTTATTCTTGATTGCATATTAATATCTTCTTATTTAACTACAAGGGGTTAATTTTTTAAAAATTCTCTTCGGACAGCTTATCTTTATATCTATTGTACGATCCGTAAAAAGTTGTGCTTTGCGCTTGTTGAAAAAATCTTTCCGCAGCAAATTGATCACGAATATAACTCAAATAAACATCCACTAAATTTCCTCCAATCGTCCTTTATTTAAATTGAGGGAGACGGTGAATTCATCGCGCTTGCTTCCGGCGAAGCTATAATTTTCGACTCGGGTTGATAAAGACCCCCTCCCCCTTAACAGTGAAAACATACGCTGTTGTCGTCACGCTATCTGTGTGGGTTACGTCGTAATTCCATTGAGAACTATGCTGAAATTCAAAGTACCTTCTCGAATTTACATAATTAATTAATATTGGTTTTATTGTCGGATCAAATAAAAAGTTATCCTTGTCAAACGGAATGGCATATAACTGGATAGTTTTTTCCAACATTTCTTCATACTGATCTGTTTCAAAATATCTAAACACTTGATTTGCGATAAAGATATAGTTCTTCAGATAATTATTTTGGATTTTAACATGACAGATTACTGTCAGATCAAGGTGTTTTGATTGAACAAAAAAGCAGGAATAGCAGGGCTATTTCAAGTTTTTGTGATTGAAAAACACCTTGAGATGGCGGTAAGATGGCGTGTTAAAATTCAAAATAATTATCTGAAGGACTATAGCATAAAATTCAAAAAATGAAGATAAATAATTGGCTCGAGTAGCAAATGCATCTATTAATTTTAATTGCTCTTCAATAAACGATGCATTTCTATCTTTCACATCTTGGTCCAATGAGGTAATGTCTGGAAATAATTTCATCTGAACGACAGGCCCCACTAATAATTGGTAAAAAGAGAAAGCATGACCTGTAAGAAAATATTTGCGGATATTATCTATATCTTTAATAATTTTATCAGCTGCAGATTTTAAAATAGCTACTTCTATACTGTTTCTAAGCATGATGCATTCTCGTTTTGTGATGGCATGTGGTTAAAATGCCAGTCTCTTTTGCGCTAAGTACCAGATATTTAAGGAAAGTGATCGGTTTTTAAACTTTGGTGAAATCGCCCGTTGGTACCACACTTATTTCCAACTTTTGTGACACCAAAGGGAAAATGTCCCCTCGTCGCCAAAACAAAAATGTCCCCCA
>CAZTDR010000078.1:0-10362 GCA_964612855.1 uncultured Coxiellaceae bacterium | reverse complement strand
CGCCGTGTCATGCCCGGGCATTGCAAAAAAAATTGTGTATTCTACGGGCAAGCGCAGCGTGCCCACCATCTGTCTTAATTATTTCGCATAGGTAGAAACGGAGAAGCTTTTGGATTTAATCCAGACGAACTCAATCTTGTACCCAATACGCTATCTACACTCATACTCCTCTGGTGAGCAAAGTAACCCAATGTAGACGGAGTACTCTCCGCGTTTAAACTCGGGGAGTTTGATACAGGATAAACGACTGGCACATTCGAAGCCCGATCCAGCGGTGTCGGCATCTTAATATCATTATTTTTTGCTGCCTCAATTTGTTGCATATAAGAAGATAACAAAGGCGTGAGCGTATCTATTTCTTCTTTTGAAAATTGCACAGCTTGTCCATCGAGTTGTAAAAATCGATAAGCAGTATATAACCCGTTTAATCTACTCCAGGAAACATGATGACTCAGAGGATCAAACGGCGCTTCATCTTGATTGCTTCGACAAGCCTGAATGAATCGTAGGAATGGAGTAATTTTCCGCGAAATGCTGTCCGGATAGCCTTTTTTTAATAAATCCGCACACAGGTCAACCGAGAAAAATTGAGCTGCATAAGAGCAGGCCATGCTCAATGCTCTTATCTCACGCCCACAATGCGCTTCCATCGCCTTGAACTTTTGGATTTCGTCTCTTTCTGGACAAACGGGATAAATTTTTTGCAGACGTTGCATAATGAGGGAAATATCGATTAATTTTGCTAAAACAACTTGGGTGGTATGCGTAGTTTTATGGGCTTCTTGCTTCAGTTCTTCGGATGGTCGGGCGGTTGACAATTGTGCAGAGAAACAATCCCCAAATTCTTTTCCGGCTAACGTATCCTGTAATAGCGTTAATTTGCCTATTTGCTTAACAAGAGAATCAGCGAGTTGGAGAGTGGATTGTTGGTGAGAGCTGAGTATGCCGGTTTGACCTTGAAGGCGTTGCATATCAGGAAGCGCTCTCGTCACAATGGCACGTGCCAAATTTTTAACGCTTTCTTGGCTAGCATATAGGCCAAAATGTTGTATGGCTTCATAGCCTTTTATAATATCGTCATGATTAAAACTAGCGAAGGATAAAAAAGACACGCTAACAAGAGAATTCAATCCTTTTTCATGACTTTTTTTGAGCGCTTCTAAAAGCATCGAAATATGATATAAAAAAGCATGATGATAGATGGCCGCATGCGCACGCGTAGTCTGTTTTTCCGTTTGCTCACTTAATAAAATATCGACTATTCTTTCTAAATGATGACAGCTTGCATGCAGATAGCGTACGACCTGATCTTCTCTTGTGAGTTCTTTATTTTCAACAGGCTGTTTTTGTTGTTGGGCAGCACGCATCCTTTCTATCTCTAAACGTAGCATATGATCAGCTGAGATAGTTTTAGGCTTGGTCGCTGCTGATGCCGATCGAGCTGGTCTTACAGCGGCCAGCGGTCTAGCTTGCGTTTGGGCTTTATTTTTCTTGTCAGTTAATTTTCTTGCCTCTTCGATATCTCTGTCGTTTTTGCGTTGTGCCTGTTCCTGCAAAAATTTTTCGCCTTTTTGTTTTGCTGTTAGCTTGTCTTTTTTGATAGGGTCATTTTTCGGTTTATTTTCACTCACGCTGGCAGACAAAGCATCTTTGCTTTTAGCCTGTATTTCTTGACGTCTTTTTTGGATGACATTGCCATTATCAGTACAGTAATTCCATAGGGATTTTTTAATGTCACGTAGGGTTAGATCTTTTTGCTGCTTTAATTTTTCTATCCATTCATTTTTAATGAAATGATTTTCTTCAGGCAAAAGAGCGATATCAACCTTAGCAATATTGCAGTCTTGGAATAATGTCGAGACTATTTTCCAGCCGAGTTCCTGTTTTTCTCCATGTTCTTCTAATAATTGAGTTAGGTTATCTTTGATGGGAGCTAATATAACGAGTTCTTTTTCTTCTCCCGCGTGCATCGGTTCTCTTATCTCACTTTGTTTTTCATATTTTTCTTGAGTATATTTTTTAGCATATTTTAATAGTAAGCGTTCAAGTAAGTTTTTATTTCTTTCAAAATAATCTCTCTCCATCTGATTAATTAAAGAATCGGCTGAAGATCCTCCCCCTTTTGATAATATCAATAGTATGGGAGGTAATTCGGTCTTCAATTTTTCAATATTATCTTTTGTTAATAAGGAACATTGTTTTTTTGTCTTTGCTTCAAAGGATTGTGGGGGCGTGACTTCAATAACAATATTCCCATTGTTATTTTGTATGGCACTTGTGCCGGGTAGTTTATTTATCATCCGAAATAGAGTCGAGGCTTCGACTTTACACGTTATTAGATCGAATTTCTTATTTGAATTTTGTCGTAGCGCTGAGAAGCTCATTTTTTATGCCTTGTTTTGTAATATTATAATGCAGCTATTTTTTCTAATTGTTGCGCTAGTTTTTGCAATGTGTTTTGCAAATCAGCCAAACGCATGCGCTCTTTTTCCACAACCTCATTCGGCGCGCGATCCACAAACTGGGGATTTTGTAATTTAGATTCTGCGCGATCGGCCTCTTTGGCTAATTTAGCAATTTCACGTGACAACCGTTCCGACTCTTCCGCTTTGTCAATGAGTCCTGCCATCGGAATTAACATTTCCAATTCCCCGACCATGGCTGTTGCAGATTCAGGAGCGATTGCTGGTGGGACGAGCCAAGTTGCATCGGCTAATTTGGCTAATGTCAAAATTAAAAACCGATGCTTGGCGAAGCGTTGTTGATCGAGTGGAGTGCCTTTGTTGAGTAAAACAGTTAACTGCTTGGCAGGTGAGATGTTCATTTCACTACGCAGTGTGCGAATAGCAATGACGATATTTTTCAACCAAATTAATTCTGCTTCGATTTCGGGTTGTTTAAGTGATTTATCAAAGCGCGGATACGGTTGCAGCATAATTGTTTTTGCAGAAATATTCGCCAGTGGCGCAATACGTTGCCAAATTTCTTCGGTAACAAAGGGCATAATCGGATGTAATAAACGCAACACATTTTCGAGCACCGTAACGAGCGTCCAGCGTGTGCCGCACAATTGGGCTTCTGTACTGTCAGAAGATGTTAAAATTGGTTTAGATAATTCTAAATACCAATCGCAAAATTCATTCCAAATAAATTCATAAAGCGTTTGCGCGAATAAATCAAACCGATAATTAGCAAGGGCTTCATGCGCGGTCGCTATCGTTGTTTGTAAATGCGATAAAATCCAGCGGTCAGGCAGCGAAAGTTCGCCTTCCGCATCGATTGTTTTTCCTTCCGTGTTCATCATGACATAGCGTGCCGCATTCCATAATTTGTTGCAAAAATTGCGGTAACCTTCTAAACGGCCTAAGTCAAAGCGAATTTCACGGCCATAAGAGGCCAATGCACAAAAGGTAAAACGCAAGGCATCAGTGCCATAGGCTGCAATCCCTTCTGGGTATTCAGCCCGGGTTGCTTTTTCTATTTTTTGCGCCATGCCCGGTTGCATGAGGCCATACGTGCGTTTTTGAATTAATTTATCTAATTCAATACCATCAATTAAATCCAAAGGATCCAACACATTGCCTTTGGACTTCGACATTTTTTGGCCCTGTGCATCACGAATCAAGCCAGTAATGAAGACTTCTTTGAATGGCACATCACCTAGGAATTTCAATCCCATCATGATCATGCGGGCAACCCAGAAAAAGATAATATCAAAACCCGTCACAAGGACGCTGGTGGGATAAAAAGTGCTTAATTCAGGGGTTTTCTCTGGCCAACCTAATGTGGAAAACGGCCATAGTGCGGAAGAAAACCAGGTGTCTAGGACATCGGTCTCTTGATGCAAAGGAAGAGCAGCATCTAATTGATAGCGTTTCCGTACGTCGCTTTCGTCGTGGCCTACAAACGTATTACCGTCTGCATCATACCAAACTGGGATGCGGTGTCCCCACCACAATTGACGGCTAATGCACCAATCTTCAATATTATTCAACCATTGAAAATACGTTTTAGACCAATTTTCTGGGATAAAACGAATTTTATTTTCTTCGACAGCCCGAATGGCAGGCTCGGCCAAAGGTTTCATTTTCATGAACCATTGTTGCGTCAAATAAGGTTCAATGACCGCATCGGATTTTTCGCCGCGTGGCACTTTTAAAATGTGTTTATCGATTTTTTCTATTAAATTTGCCGCTTCCAAATCGTTGAGAATTTTTTCGCGTGCAACAAAGCGATCTAATCCTTGATACGCTTTTGGCGCATTGTCATTAATGCGTGCGTCAGGGGTAAAAATCGTGATAGGAGTCAGTTCGTGACGTTGTCCCATTGCATAATCATTGAAATCATGGGCGGGGGTAATTTTAACGCAGCCACTCCCAAATTCTTTTTCAACAAAATCGTCGGCAATAATAGGAATGGTTCGACCTGTTAACGGTAATTCAACTTGTTTGCCGATGAGATGTTGATAACGTTCATCATCCGGATGCACAGCGACAGCCACATCGCCCAGTAACGTTTCAGGACGAGTGGTTGCCACTGTTATATGGCCTGAGTGGTCGGCTAAGGGATAGCGAATATGCCACAATTTGCCTTCTTCTTCCTGGCTAATGACTTCTAGATCTGAGATCGCCGTCAATAATTTAGGGTCCCAGTTAACCAAACGCGTGCCGCGATAAATGAGTCCTTCTTCATACAGTTGTATAAACACTTCACGCACGGCGTGTGAGAGGGGTTCGTCTAAGGTGAAACGTTCGCGCGACCAATCCATCGATGTGCCTAGGCGTCGTGTTTGGCGGGTAATGGTGTCACCGGATTCTTCTTTCCATTCCCATACTTTTTTCACAAAAGCTTCACGACCGAGATCATGACGCGTCTTGCCTTCTTGGAAAAGTTTGCGCTCAACCACCATTTGGGTGGCGATTCCCGCATGATCCGTGCCAGGCTGCCACAAGGTGTTCTCACCTTGCATACGATGATAGCGAATTAAAATATCCATCAACGTATGTTGGAAGCCATGCCCCATGTGCAAACTGCCCGTGACATTCGGGGGTGGCAGCATGATGCAATAAGGATGTCCTTGCTGTTTTGGCGCGAAATAGTGATTGGTTTCCCAAATGTGATACCAATGTTGTTCAATTGCGGATGGGTTATATGTTTTATCCATAGTCTTCTATTGTCTGTAATTTGTGAGTATTAATGTTAAAGCCATTGCTGCGATAGAGACGATAACGTTCTCGCCCAGCCGCTTGTTCAGCAGGTTCGTTGCTAATAAGTTCTAAAATCCGTGCAAATTGGCGATGAAATTCGGGTATCTCGGAGTGCAGATTAATTAAAATATCGCGATGTTTTTCGGGTACCGCATCAAAACCAATTTGAATTGGGGGTGCAGGCTCGGGACCATCGCCATATAAATTATGCGGCAGAAAACTATCTTCTCGATAAGTCCAAAGCATTTCATCTAATTGATGCGCCATCGCTAGATTTTCCGCGTGAATATACAGCCGATGCTTTTGTTTATATGCTTTTTCCGCCAAACGACAGGCGAATTGCAAACGTGCATGCGCATAGGCATCGGGCAAAATATAAAAATCTATTTTTGGCATAAACTTAATCCTCAAAACGAGTTACGCAGCGCCGCTTCCTCTCACTCGTCGCTTCGCGCCGACCTCTCCCACGAGGGGAGAGGTATTGGCGCGTTTTAATAGAAATTCTGCCAACATCGGGACGGGGCGTCCTGTCGCGTAACGATCATTGCCCCCCATCATAGCAGCCGTGCCAGCGACATCAAGGTGTGCCCAGTGAAACTTTTTCGTAAAACGCGACAAGAAACACGCGGCTGTAATAACACCAGCGGCACGACCGCCGACATTCGACATATCAGCAAATGGGCTTTTTAGTTGTTCTTGGTATTCTTCCCACAAGGGCATTTGCCAAGCTCGATCGTGACTCTTGATGCCAGCAGCTAATAATTCATCGCCTAAGGGCTGATAATTGGTGAGTAAACCCGTAGCATGATGCCCTAATGCCATGACCACGGAACCCGTCAAGGTGGCAATATCAATGACCGTCTCCGGTTTATAATAGCGTTCTACATACGTTAATGCATCGCACAAGACAAGACGGCCTTCGGCATCGGTATTCATAATTTCAATGGTTTGACCCGAAAGACTGGTGACAATATCTTCGGGCTTTGTTGCCGTGCCACTGGGCATATTTTCTGCGAGGGCTAAGATACCCACGATATGTAACGGTAATTTTAATTCCGCAGCCGTTTTTAACGTACCCAGCACGGTGGCAGCCCCACACATATCATATTTCATGCCTACCATGGCATCGGCTGGTTTTAAGGAAAGACCGCCGGTATCAAAGGTAATGCCTTTACCGACCAACGCAATGGGTGCTTGCTTCTTGCTTGTGCCTTTATATTCTAGGCAGACTAATTTGGGTGGATGATCGCTGCCTTTGGCAACAGCGAGAAAGGCGCCCATGCCTAACTTATTCATTTCTTTTTCTTCAACGATACTTACTTTGATGGAAGGGTAGTGTTTTCCTAATAATTTGGCTTGGTCAGCTAAGTAAGAGGGGGTGGCAATATTGCTGGGCAAGTTAGCTAGATTTTTCGTGTATTCTACGCCGGATGCGATAGCGAGTGCTTGTTTTAGGGCGGTTTCGCAGGCTTTTAATGCCGTTTTTTCAGCAAGATTAATGTTAATTTGCTGCAAAATAACCGGATTTTTTTGACTTTTAAATTGGTCAAAACGATAAAGGGCTGCAGCGCTGACTTCGACGAACTGTTTGACTTTCCAAGGCAACTCATCGTTTTCAACGCTTAATTCAGTGAGACAAATCAGGCTGTTTCGTATTTTAGCTGTGTTTAAGGCCGTGATCGTGCTGTGAATAATTTTTCGATAATTTCTCACCGAAAGAGGAGAATGTTGGCCGCAACCTACTAATAAAACTCGCTGCGAGCGTAAATGAGGTACGTGGTGTAATAGCAACGTTTGGCCGGTTTTTCCTTCTAATCCACCCGTCTTAAGCAATTTACTAATATACTGTTGGCTCAGTTTATCGAGCTGGTTTGCGCTGGGAGTGAGTTCTTGGTTTTCATAGATACCGATGACTAGGCAATCTTGGGTGGTTTTTGTTATATCCTCATTCATCAATTTAAATTTCATAGTGGCTCCCGTATAATGTCCCCAATAAATGTCATCTGACGGATAATTTTATAAGAATGCACCTACAAATGCGAAAGTTTTAATGATTATTTCTCGATACTTAAATAAAGAAGTTTTTCAAGCGCTGATCGGCGTTACCTTCGTGTTGATGCTGATCTTTATCAGTCAACAACTTGTGCGTTATCTCAGTTATGCCGCATCGGGCAAAATCGCCTCATCTATTTTATTGCAAATTGTCGGTTTTGAAATTCCTAATTTGCTCGCTTTGCTTTTACCGTTAGGATTATTTCTCGGCATTATTCTAACGTATGGGCGATTATACGCAGATAATGAATTGCGCGTTTTGCATGCCTGTGGGTTTAGCGTCAAAAAACTTATCGGAGTGACGGTAACGTTAGCTCTGTTTGTGATGGTTTTTGTGGGCATGTTGATGCTATGGATCAATCCCACGATCGCCGCCAATAAACAAAAAGTCTTAGCGAGTGGTTCCGCCGATAACTTATTGGATACGTTAATGCCAGGACGTTTTCAAGTCAGTAGCGATGGACGACGTGTGGCCTATGTTGAAAAAATTTCGCGTAACCATAAAGAGGCAGATAATATTTTTATTGCCGAACAAGAAAAAAATGCGGTGGATATGACAGGTACTCCCTGGGTCGTCTTATCTGCTGCGCGTGGTTATCAAGCAAATGATCCCGAAACCAAGCAACCCTTCATTGTGGCGGACTCGGGTTATCGCTATGCGGGCACGCCTGGGCAAAATGATTATCGCATCATTAAATTTCAAAAATATGCTATTCGTACCCCCGATAACTCCCTCAATACCTTACGACAAATTGAAGAAGCGATTCCTACAAAAAAATTAATGCAACATTATCGCAATGCAGAGCATGCATCGGAATTACAATGGCGTTTATCCATTCCTTTTTCCGCGTTTTTATTAGCGTTATTAGCCATCCCGCTCAGTCAAATTAAACCACGTCAAGGACGTTATGCCGCATTATTGCCTGCCGTTTTAATTTATGTGGCCTATATGAATTTATTATTTGTCGGACGTAACTTAATGGAACAAAAAACCGTGCCTATTTGGCTAGGTTTGAGTTGGGTACATTTGATTATTTTGTTGCTTGTGATGGGTTTGTTTTGGCGGACGCGACGTATATGATTTCTATTCTTTCTCGCTACATTGCAAAAATGGTGATTTTCGCCACCCTATTGGTGATGGCAATTGTTTTAGGTCTTGCTTTTTTTATTAATTTGTTAGGAGAATTGCGCGATATTGGCGTTGGTGATTATGGTTTTATACAAGCCGCGCTCCATTCTTTGCTAGAATTACCTTACAATATTTATGCTTTTTTCCCAATGCTCGTGTTGCTGGGTGGGTTGATTGGATTAAGTACGCTCGCATCGCATCAAGAATTAGTCGTTATGCGTGTTTCAGGCATGTCCGTTCGTCACATTATTTTCGCGGTATTTGGCGCAGCGCTGGTGTTGATTATCATGGGCATGTTAATTGGGGAAATTATTGCACCTCGAACCCATTATTTGGCAGATATTCATAAATCCACTGCCCAAAGCGGTGGGCAAGCTGTCGTAACCACCGCAGGATTGTGGGTGCATGAAGGCAATAGTTTCGTGCACATCGATCGTGTTATGCCGCATCAACATTTAGAAGGCGTAACGCGTTATGAATTTACGGCAGCGCATCAATTGCTTGCTGCCTATTTTGCGCGCACGATGGATTATCAACAAGGTCGTTGGAAATTACATGATTTAGAAAAAACAACGTTCTTAGATAATCGGACCAAGAGTGAACGTTTATCGGAAGCGACATGGGACTTAACGTTGAATCCGAATATTTTAAGCGTGGGATTATTAGAGCCTGAAGAAATGCCGCTTACCAAGTTATCCGGTTTTATTCGACATTTACATAAAAATGGTTTGCAAGCCACAGAATTTCAATTTTCATTTTGGAAGCGCCTATTGCAGCCCTTAACGATTTTAGTCATGTTATTTTTAGCTGTGCCTTTTGTTTTTACCGCACCGCGTTCGATTAATTTAGGCTGGCAAATGCTATTGGGCGTTGTCATCGGTTTTGTGTTTTATATTTTGGATTCTTTGTTAGGCCAGTTGAGTGTGGTTTATCAATTACCGCCTTTTTTCGCGGCGTTATTGCCCATTTTGCTGTTTGCAGGGGTTGGGTATTTTCTGTTGTTGCGAATGAGAATGTAATTTCCTCAATACGCGACAAAATTGTATAGCATTGTTGCGTAATGCACCGATTTTTCGTGCCCGAGCCCGTGTGCGTGCCCGTTTTTTCTTTGCGAAAAAAACTAAACTTTTTCTTTAGCCATCTTAAGTTTTCAAACGAAACATTTGTAGAGGAAAAGACGGGCCCGGGCACGCACACGGGCTCGGGCACGAAAAGTCAGGGCATTACGCAACAGCAAGATCAATGTTCCAGGGTTTACCGGCAGTTTTTTCTTTAAGCGCTTGGATTTGAGCCCCGTCTAATTCCTGTAATGCTTTTTTAATCCATTCTTTCGCACGCTTATTGCCAATTTTACTCGACTGATCCAGGTGGATGAAACCGACTGTTTGAATCAGCTGATCTTTTGACATAAGGCAAAGCAATCCATGCGCTTCTAATGCATAGGGATTATTGCGATTACTAAATAAAGATTGATAGCAACCAGGATTGGAAAGAAAGTCTAAATCGGGAGTACGAGAACAATTTAAAAGAACGTTATTTTGTGCGGCTAATAAGTTGGCGAGAGCATTTTCTTCATTACGGATAACAGCATCAAGAATATTTTTGAGTGAGGTGATCAATTCTCCATAACTTTGGATGTCTTCTAGAAATTTCGATTGGTCAGCGATCAGTTTTGCAAAGTGAGTTGGGAGGGGTATGTCTTTTCCTTGCGCGGCTAGATTTTGAATGAAACGAAACATGATTTATTTTTCTCCTCGATATTAATTTCTTATGGAGGAGGATCGTACGTTAGGTAGCTTAACGAAGTATTAAAACGGGATTGATAAAGGAAGGGTAACTCTGTGCACGACAAAAATTCGCAATCGTCGTCCCGCGACTTGTTCGGCGTTGTTGAATAAATAGAAAGGAAGAAATAAAACGACACTTGTAGGGGCATGGCGTGCCATGCCCGGCGGCTTCAGCGAGATATGCAGC
>CAZTDR010000077.1:0-10526 GCA_964612855.1 uncultured Coxiellaceae bacterium | reverse complement strand
TGTAAAGTCAGGGCGGACACATGGGTCCGCCCCTACAAAAAGCGTTTTTGTCGTGCACAGAGCGTCACTCCCTCTAGGCACAATAAAAAGCTCTAACCTCATGAAATAAAAAATAAGACGCTGATATTTTTAGTAAAATACCGAGGTGGTGAGGGGTAAAGAATCACACGTCGTCATCCCTGGATGCTTTTAACGGAGATCTGTTTACCTAAGGAGACCCCCGATAAAAAACTCGAAGAGAGGGTAGCGGGTGAAAGGAAGGAGTTTGAAGGGAGTCGAGGTGGAGGGTGGAAGTGATGCTGGCGATGACAAACTATCATCGCAACTCAATCACACGTCGCCCGCCATCCTCGTCACATAACAATGCGCTACCATACTCATGCCATGCTGCCAGTACCGTGCGTGTAGCCTGCTGCTCATTCAACTGAAAATGATGCAGGGCAGGGCGATGCGTATGCCCATGAATCAAATGTAACACTTGATTTTTTAGCATGACGCGCTCCACTTCTGCTTGCGTCACATCCATAATGTATTGCGGTATTTTACTGGTATGCTCTTTACTCACTGCCCGATAATGTTGTGCTTTCAGGCGTCTTTTTTCCAATGAATAAGCGCGTACGACAGTTTTAAATAACCAACCACGCGATTTTTTGCGAAATTTTAAGTACGCCGTGTCTTCTGTACATAACGTGTCCCCATGCATCAATAAGGTGGGAGTACCCGCGAGATTGACCACATGCTCATCGGGTAGTAATTGACATCCTGTCATCCTTAAAAATTTTTTCCCTATCAAAAAATCCCGGTTACCGTGCATAAAATAAATGGGTAATCCTTTTTGTGTGGCCATTGCCAGTGCATCAATAATCATTTGATTAAAAGGAGTCAGATCATCATCGCCAATCCAGACTTCAAAAAAATCCCCTAAGATATAAAGCACCGTGTTATTTGCGACACAATCTTGGAGAAATTTTTTGAATATATCCGCAATGTAGGGATTGCTTTCTTCCAAATGCAGATCCGATATAAAAGCAGTCGTCATAGGTAACCTATTGGTTTAGCAAAAATTTCTTATCTTATAAAAAATTCTCATTTTCCGATATAATAATAAATAGGGAACCTATTTTATATAGGAGTATCTTATGAGCATCGTCACGGGCCCTACCTCAACGGCGTTATGGCATGAGATTATCCACCAAGCAGAACAATCTTGTGCAGTAACCCTCAAAGAAGAACTTGAATCTTACCTAGTTTTTTTACTTATGCGTTATATCAATAAACCCGAATTTGTGAAGCAAATTATGGCGCTAGAATTTCTTCAAGGAATGCAGGAATTTTCTGTTAAACAAGAATCCCTACTGCGGGAAGTTGGCGATAAATGTTTATTATTTGCTGGCTTATTTCCTCGTATTGCTGAAAACCGGCTCGTGCGCTTAAGTTATTTTGTTAAAATAGGCCAAGCGGCTTACGTTAAAATTTCAAAGAAAACTAATGACCTATACGATGACTTGGGTCATCAATTTGTGCCACTGATGGATATCTTACAATCCATTCGTCACTACACGCAAAACTGTCCGAATTTACTGCCTTTAGAAGCGTATGAGATATGGAATGATACAGGCAGCCAACGAGCACTTGCCATCTTAAAATACTATACGCATCAAACAGACGCTATTCCTATTTTTATTGGCAACGAAGACAATAAAAAGTTCTAGCGAAACCTCGAGGTGTTTACTAAAATGAATCATTTTCTGTTGCTCCTGATTTTGGACAGCAGTGTTATTTACATGGGGAGTCATCAATGCGTTTGGTTTTACTTGGATGTCCCGGGGTAGGCAAAGGAACCCAGGCTAAGTTTATTAAGGAAAAATACAATATTGCACAAATTTCTACCGGTGATATGCTGCGTGCAGCCATCAATGCCAAAACGCCATTGGGCATGCAGGTTAAACAAATCATGGATGAAGGGAAGTTGGTTTCGGATGATATTATGATTGCCTTAGTCAAAGACCGTGTTCAAGCATCCGATTGCGCGAATGGTTTTTTATTGGATGGTTTCCCCCGCACTATCCCGCAAGCAGAAGCCTTAGATGAAAATCACATTCATCTGGATTATGTCGTCGAAATTAAGGTACCGGATGCTGAGTTAATTAAACGCCTCAGTGGCAGACGCGTACATCCTGCATCCGGTCGTGTTTATCATATAGAGCACAATCCACCTCAAACCCCCGGAAAAGACGATATGACAGGAGAACCTTTAATTCAACGACCCGACGATCAGGAAGAAACCATACGCAAACGTCTTGCCGTTTATCACCAACAGACCGAGCCCCTAGTAAGCTATTATATTAACCAAGCAAAAGAAGAAGCAGACCACTCACCCATTCATATCTGCATTGATGGGAGAGGAACGGTTGAAGAAGTGAAAGAAAGGATTTTTACGGCCTTAGCTGGTTAGAGTTAGCTAGGTCAGCTGGTTTAGGAGTTGGATGCCCAGCTAAAAACGTGCTGGGCCGACGCTGTTTTCTTAAATGGATTTTAAGGAGAAATCAATGTTCATTAAAGCCACCTTATTGGGAACTATTTTACTCAGCTTAAGCACAGCCGTTTTTGCCGCAACTCCGCCTACGACTTCTCCGGTTGGGTATTGGAAAACCATAGATGATATAACGGGAAAACCCAAAAGCATTGTCCAAGTCTGGCGTAATCCAGATTCAATTTTAATGGCCAAAGTCGTTAAAATCTTTCCAGAGACAACCCTTCAAACCAAGCTTTGTACCGCCTGCTCAGGCAATCAGCACAATCAACCCATCGTTGGAATGGTCATTATCTCTGGCTTAAGATACGCTGAAAACCAATGGGCTCATGGACAAATTCTCGACCCCGAAAATGGTAAAACCTATAAATGCAGCGCTCGCTTAACTGAAAACGGTAAGAAACTCAATGTGCATGGTTACTTAGGCTTGCCTTTATTTGGCCGTTCGCAAACGTGGGAGAGGGTGGATTTGATGTCCGGTTAGCCGCCGTATTTTAGCGGCTTTTATCGTGAACGAGCACAACGCAGAGCTCGTTCACAAAAATTACATTGTCAGTTTATATAGGTCCAAACTCCCCGAAATATTATAATAACTCGCCTCATCATCCTTAAGTTTTTTAACTATTTCTACCACTTCTTCGGCTGCATGAACTGCTTTTTCTGCCGCATTCTTAGCAGTTTTAGCATGCGCTTTAGCAGTCTCTGCATTGCCATTTTTGACCGCTTTTTTTGCTTCTTCAGCGGCTTTTGTGGCTACTACAACTGCCTTATCAGCTCTCAATGATTTCACAAATAATTTTGCTACCGTAGCATTATCTGCTCGCACTTCTTCCAGTGTCTTTTTAATTAAGTTTGCTGCTTCTTTAGCCATTTCAGCCTCTGACACAACTTGTGCAGCAATTGCCGGAATGCTTAATTGGTCTAATGCATAATCGAGTCTCGACATAAAGGAGCCTCTGCGCTTAATGGTAGGAAATTTGTTGAAAATAATTCGACGCGCAGAAAATAATGTTTGATAGGCTTCTTGCGCGTCTTGACAATCTATTAGCGCTTGACCGATGACTTTCGCTTTGTTTTGATGATGATACCAGTGCAGCGAGAAAAAACGAGGCTGATAATAATCTTCAAACAAGGCAGCTGCTTGATATTGAGGGGAGAGCCCATTATTAAAAAACTTTTTATATTTTGACGACGCATTAGTTCCTACTGAAAGAGGAATGGGCGATAAATTATGCGGCCAAACCTGATGGATTACATAATTTCGAGCATTGTTTTGGGTTAATTTTAGATAAGGACTAGAAGTATCTTCTTCAGAAATATGAGCTTTTACTGCCTCCCAATCCATGACGAGTTCAACGATACCACATTGTTTTTTTGTGTTTTTTATTTTACCGTTGCTAGTATCTTTAGTAATTTCTGGGTTTTGCTCAACATGTTCTTTTGCTTTCGCAAAATCTTCAAACAATAACAGCGAGGGTAAGCTTCCCAATTCCTTTGCCGCTTGTATTGCCGTATTGCGTAATTCTAATTCGGTAGGATGGGTTATTGTTTCATCTTGCCATTCCACTACACTCGTTGCGGTATCCCTTGTTTTAAGGACGGGAACATCCCAAGGCTCACTCACTTCGATAGGCATATAGCGGGTTAAAGCATAAAATCGCTTAAGAATGGTCATTTTCCCCTCGTGATAATAGGGCGTAATGACACCCCTGAACAAATAATCAATTTTTCGGCATTTTACCATTTTTTGAGCTTATAGCGAAATCCTATCTGGTTTGCATATTTATAGCTTCGTCTCATGCTGACTAGCTGCGTTGCAATTTTAAAAAAATAACTCATTTAGAAGAACTAAACTCATCATTTTTTAAAATTGCGCCTTGCTAACCAGTATGATACTCGCTCTAAATATGCAAACCAGATAGGATTCCGCTATAAAAAGAATATTCGCAATAATCTATTATTTTTATTTACTCTTTTATTTTCTATGGCATATTAACGAACTATCTTAGTCCTTATTCAAAGAGCTCGCTCATGGCACAATTCATTTACACAATGCAAGGGGTAGGCAAGATTGTCCCCCCTAAAAAAGAAATTCTAAAAAATATATGGCTGTCCTTTTACCCTGGCGCCAAAATCGGTGTATTAGGGCTCAATGGCTCAGGCAAATCCTCTTTACTCAAAATTATGGGAGGCATCGATAAAGAGTTTATTGGCGAAGCACGCCCGCAAGCTGATATTAAAATTGGTTATTTATCACAAGAACCCCAACTTGACCCTAAGAAAAATGTTCGAGGCAATGTAGAAGAAGGTGTCGGGGAAGCCATCGCTATTTTAAATCGCTTTAATGAAGTTAGCATGAAATTTGCAGAACCCATGAGCGATGATGAAATGAATAAGTTATTAGAAGAGCAGGGTGAACTCCAGAGCCAAATTGATGCTATCAATGGCTGGGAATTAGAGCGCAAATTAGAAATTGCAGCGGATGCGCTTCGTCTACCGCCTTGGGACGCGGATGTCACGAAATTATCGGGGGGTGAGCGTCGCCGAGTGGCGCTCTGTCGTTTGTTGTTATCAAAACCCGATATGCTGTTATTGGATGAGCCAACTAACCATCTCGATGCTGAAAGTGTGGCATGGCTGGAACAATTTTTGCAAGAGTATTCTGGCACTGTGGTCGCGGTCACGCATGATCGCTACTTTCTTGATAATGCGGCTGGCTGGATCTTAGAATTGGATCGTGGACAAGGGATTCCCTATGAAGGCAATTATTCTTCCTGGCTAGAACAAAAAGAAAAACGGTTGGAACAAGAAGAACGTCAGCAAACTGCGCATCAAAAAGCAATGAAAGCGGAATTAGAATGGGTCAGAACCAATCCCAAGGGCCGACACGCGAAAAGTAAAGCGCGTATCGCCCGCTTTGAAGAATTATCGTCACAAGAATTTCAAAAACGCAATGAAACCCAAGAATTGTATATTCCACCTGGCCCACGTTTAGGTGAGCTAGTGATTGAAGCAAACGATCTAAGCAAGCGTTTTGAGGGAAGGTTATTATTTGAAAACTTAAGTTTCAACATTCCTAAAGGCGCCATTGTCGGCATTATTGGTCCAAATGGAGCGGGTAAATCGACTTTATTCAAAATGCTCATGGGAATGGAGCAAGCCGATTCAGGCGAAATTCGTATCGGCGATTCAGTGAAATTAGCTTATGTGGATCAGAGTCGTGATTCGCTGAATGGCAAAAATACCGTGTGGCAAGAAATTTCTGCAGGCGCCGATATCATGACCATCGGCAACTATCAAACACCGTCTCGTGCCTATGTTGGACGTTTTAATTTTAAAGGAACGGATCAACAAAAATTTATTCAAGATTTATCGGGTGGGGAACGTAATCGCGTCCACTTGGCAAAACTGTTAAGCAGTGGTGGCAATGTATTATTACTCGATGAACCTACCAATGATTTGGATGTTGAAACGTTGCGTGCGTTAGAAGAAGCTCTGTTAAGCTTCCCAGGATGTGCTATGGTGATTTCACACGATCGCTGGTTCCTGGATCGCGTTGCGACACATATCCTTGCATTTGAAGGAGAGAGTAACGCAACGTTTTTCACCGGCAATTACACCGATTATGAAGAAGATCGTTTGCGTCGCTTGGGAGATAAAGCAAAACAACCGCATCGGATTAAGTATAAAAAACTCGAAGCTTAAGATCGCTTAGCACAGTAGGGTGGATTAGATGCGTTTTTTGCATCGTAATCCACCAAACAATGCTGCAATTTAATATTTTACGTTTTTTAAAGCCATAACAATTTGCGGGTAATGGTATGAGCGCGATGCGCCCACCTTAAACCTGCGCCATAAGTTTCACTCAGTTAGACAAGCACGAATGCCGTCAAATTCTCAACAGGTTTTAAAGTAGGTAAAACCGGAGAAAGCCCTTCTAATTGTTTAGAAATCATTATCAATAATGAATTCAAGACATCAGACATGGCCGAACCCTTTATATGCTCATTGATATATCCCTGAATGGATCGGATCGCCTCAATATTAGCAACATTGTCATTCGGATCAGGCTGCTGCTGATTACAAAAAAGTGTTATATCAAGTGCAAGATTTTTATGATTCCGCAAAATACCTCCCAGTTTCCAAAATCCAGGATTGCTATAATCATTCATTGCCTTGATTACATTTTCTTTTACAAGATCGAATTTGGATTTAGCAACCGCCGCTTTTCTTATTTTTGCTCGGTGGGCTTTAATTTCATCCAGTAGCTTTTTTGATTCTTTTTGTATTTTTTCCGCATCCGCTTTTCCGTCGTTTTTGACTTTTATGTCTTTGTCTGTTTGAACGGCATAATCTATTCCTTCTTTATGCAAATCTTCCAATAATTTTGTGGCGATTTCTTTATGATTTTCTTCAAAAAAACTACCGAAATCTTCAATTAAAATTAACGCCTTTCTAAATTTTTTAATTCGCAAATTTTGCTGATCAACCAATTGATCATGCAACGACTTACCCTCAAACTGATATTCATCATGAATATGTTTTAATGCTACTTGCCGATAAATATCCGCTGAAGTTAAGACATAACGGGCAAACGTAGCATTTTTATGCTGTATAAAAACAGGATTATTTTTTAATTTCTTAAAAAGTTCATTTTCACTTTCTATGTAATCATTCGCGGCAAAATTGAAAGCGCTTTTTAAGGCAGGAGGCGCCATTTTGGAAGGAGGAAGCGTAGGCCAATAATGCGGCTTCCAGTCTTTTATATCAGGAAAATTAACAATATCATGCACCGTAACCAGGTTCGTACTTTCATCTGGACGACGCAAACCAACCCATTGCTCAAAATAACTTTTATCTTTGAAATGGTACAAAATAGGGTAGAGTGTCATATCAAAATCCACTCGTTTACCGTCTTTTGAGATATTATTTCGATGCAGGTCATCTTCAATAAAAATATAACTCGTAGTTAAGCCAATTGCTAAGCCTTTCACAATACGATAACGCTTAACTTCATCGGTAGTTAACTTTAATTCAGCAATCTTTAAATTAATTTTCTCTTGTTCTTTTTTTAATTCTTCTTGCAAATTAATAATTTCTGTTTTCTTTTCACTAACTATGACAAATTCTTCAACAACAACACAATTATTGGCATTGGTTTTTAATTTATTTATTTGTCTTTTGAGGGATAAAACTTGACCCTCTAATACTTGCAATTCATCGTCTAGATTTTCCATCACCCCAATAGAAATAGCTTTCTTCTCCAGAAAACTGGTATCAATATCACCGGGGCTTAATTTATCTTGGGTTAATGTTTTAAAGCCAGCATTTTCATAAGAAGCAACGCCAATATATTTATTATCATCATATACTGCAAAGGTGGAAGGAACATGAAAAGGCGCGACTACTTTTGCAAAATTAGCAGCGGTTGCCTCTAACTCTGAGATAGCTGTGCCACTCTGATTATTTTTCAAAAAACAGGGAATAATCTCTGATGAAGTTTCTAATAAAACTTGCTCCACTATATGGGCTGTATCATTACTGGAAATTTCCGTTTTAATAAAATCAGATAATTTTTTATGACCCGCTGGGCGCACAGGTTCATCAGGCACGACCAATACCGAGCCTGTGCCACCATTTTCCATTGCTTGATTCATACGTTGCGTGCTTGTACGGATAGATAGAGCCATGCCTTCTTACTCCGCTTACGATCTTTTTAATGTCGATTAACCGAGAGATTATAGTAAGAAAAGAGTAACATCAAGCTTAAAATCATTTACATACATACACTTAAAAGCCACCCTCAGGATTAGGTTGCTCGAGAGGCCGCTTATAAAATATACTAAATAAAGGCATAGGGATTTCAGATAAGGAATCAGTATGGACTTAACTACTCTCGTTAATCAGCAAATCAAACTTATCAGCGACCAAGTAGATCACCCCGAGTTATGGCAATTATTCGAAGATTTCGCAAGCAATCCACAACAAAAAGAACATTTAACCAATTACACTGGCTTCTTAAAACAATTACTTTCATTACCACAAGAGCCGGTGATTGAAAAATTGTTAACTATTTTATTCGCCGTTTGCTCAGCGCTGACAGACAATATGAAAAGTGCGCTAGAAATTTTAGAAAGTTATTCTATTCAATATTCGCAATGTCCTTTAGTCGCTGGTGCTTTATTTTATCTGCAAAAATTACAGCAACCCCATCTTCCTAAATTTGATCTAAAAGACAAAATGTGTTCCGTGCCATTTGAGCGCATGGATATTTTAGAAGATTCTGTTCATCTGTGTTGCGCAAGCTGGTTAAAACCAACAGTGGGGAATTTAAAAATAGAAGCCTGGAATGATGTTTGGAATTCACCTAGCGCAGAATTAATTCGCGCCAGTATTTTTGATGGATCTTATCGTTATTGCAATAAAATATTATGCCCACGTATTCAGGGCAATCAATTAGTTCCCACAGAAAAACAAAAAAATGTTTCACCTGAATGGAAAAAAATGATAGAAGAACGAAAAACCATTTTAGAAAAGGGCCCGGATATTATTAATCTCGCCTACGACAAAACATGTAATTTATCTTGCCCAAGTTGTCGCAGCGAGCGTTTCGCGGCTGATTCGGAAATGCGAAAAATCTATACGAACATGCAAGAACGCAATATTATCCCCCTGTTAAAAAGAGCCAAATGGGTGAGCATGACAGGCTCAGGCGATCCTTTTGCCAGTAAAACCTTCAGGCAATTACTTGTTACGATCAATAAAACTGATTTTCCACAATTAAAAGTGGATTTTATGACAAATGGAATGTTGTTAACGCGCAAAGAATGGGAAAAATTTTCTCACTTGAGCGGGCAGGTGGCACGTGTCCGTATTTCCATTGACGCTGCCACCAAAAAAACTCACGAACTTTTACGTCGTGGTTCAGATTGGGAAACAATGCTAGAAAACATGAAATTTATTGGCGAACTTTACGAACAAAAATGTATTGATGACTATCATATTACTTTTGTAGTTCAAACCGAAAATTTCCGGGAAATGGGTGCCGCCGTTGATATCGCCAAAGAAGTAGGAGCGCCTTTAATTTATTTTTCTAAAATTTCCAATTGGGGAACATTTACTGACGATGAATTTCGCAAAATTACGCCTTACAATGAATCACACCCATTATACGAAGAATTTGTTGAGTGCATGCAAGATAAGCGCTTAAGAGACCCCATCGTCAGCATTCCGGATTTAACATCTTTTTTTAAAGATACCGTTTCGTAGCGTAAAGTATGAATGTCATCGCTTCTTTCCATACGCTAAAAATTCGTCAAACTTAGCGGGATCAGACAAGCCATCTTTGTCTTGCTCGTAAAAGTCGTACATCTTGCTCTTTTTGTTATGAGACGAAAAAAACTTAATAGAACCGACACCCACAAATGAAACTAAATTACGGTATTGGACAATCGATACTGCGGGAAATAAAAATTCTCTTAAATTTGAATATTCTTTGCTATTCAAAAGCATTTCGATTTTTTTACCTGATTTTGTGGTATCCGAAAAATCAAACTTATTTTTCTGCAAACAAAGTGCAAATATTTTTTTTGCTGCGATAGTTAGCTCGAGAGTATTTTTGAGATTAGTATCAGATAACTTTTTGAAATTTCTTATCAAGGAAAACGAGGTAAGATATAAAGGTAAAATTCTTTAACCAAAGCTATCGTTCGGTAACATCATTTTGAGGCAACGATAGCTGGTTATTTTATGGACTTCGGTAACATTTCATTTTGAGGCAACTGGTCTACGAATTGAGCCAAGTTACCTGTTACCGAAGGGAGGCGGTAATTATGGGGCAAATGACGATGAAAACATATACTAATACTGAGTTTCTAAATAAAAGCCATCCTCTATTTCCAGTAATTTTCCTTACTGGAATTTTTGTTTTTGGGCCTAGGGCGGATTCCACAGATAAATGCATATGAGATGCTGGATGAATTGAGCTGTTAAT
>CAZTDR010000076.1:0-10644 GCA_964612855.1 uncultured Coxiellaceae bacterium | reverse complement strand
TGCCACTTCTTTCCACACTGGCCATAGCGTTTTTCGCGCAGCTTTAAACCCAGTTCTACTCCAAATTGCTGCGCCCAATTATGCACCGTTTGGTGGCTTACATGAATCCCTCTCATTTGCATCAATTCAACAACATCATCCAAGCTAGTCCTGAAGCGATAATAATAGTGCACCGCTAGCATCACAATTTCTATTTGATAATGAATGTAATTCAAAGCTGTGCCTGTCCGTTCATTATATTGTTTACTGCAAAAACGGCAGCGATATTGCTTATAACCCAAGTCTGTTTTCTCTTGGCACAGCCTGGTATCCTTCGATTTGCAGTCAGGGCAATTCATAACGACTTCCTTTTGGCTAGAAAATGCCCTGCATTATACTAAATTTTATTTCAACAGCCTTATTAGGGACTCAGTTTTGACAAATCCGAATTATGTCTGTTGTTGCAACCTGTAAATTGCAAAAAAGAAATATTCTTGAATATCTAACCTCTGCTGTTAAAAGCCATATAGAAAAATCAGCTTTTCCTTCGCTTTTGCCGCAAGCTGACGTCAGTCATTCTTCATTAGCTATTGCGGCGTAATAGAGTGTGAAGGGTTACCATTATAATAGATATTCTCGAATGGTAGAAAAAGAATCACAATGGCATGAGCAAGTTAAAAAATTAGGAGGAGAATAGCAGGCCAAAAAGGCTCGAGCTCAATATATTCCTCTGCGCAGATTGGCAAGCTATGATGAGCTTGTCAATGGTGTTTTATTTTTAGCCTCGGATGAATCCAGTTATATGACCGGCAGTGAATTAATTATTGATAGTAGGATGACAGCCAGATAAATTTTTATTGTTTGTGCCGCGCCCTGATTATGAAATTTACGCTGGCTATCGCAAAATATCTTTTACAGCGGAGTTGGTAAAACCGACGAATATCTAAATGTAAATCTCTCCTTTTAAATATAATTGACCATAGCCAGATAAAATGACTCTGTTCTGGTTAAGCTCACACCATAATTCGCCTTGGCGTTCCCCACCTTGACGAGCATGGATTTTTTTCTTGTTTAAGCGATTACACCAATAGGGGGCAATTACACAATGCGCAGAACCGGTTACTGGGTCTTCAGGCACATCACAGCTGGGATAAAAGCATCGTGAATAAACATCGCTATCAATATCCGGGCCTGAGAGGATAATGCCTCTGCATGAGATGCTCGAAAGCGAGTTTAAATCAGGGTTGGCTTGTTTAATAAGTGTTGCATCATTAAAAATACATAATATATCAAATTGACTCTGATATATTTCATCAGGAGTCATATTTATTGCCTGTAACAATTTAGGCAATGGCTCTATTTTAGTAAAGAGCAAGGCTGGAAAATCCATTTGCAATAAGTCATTTTCTTTTTTTACTGTTAATGTTCCGCTTTTGCTATTAAATACCACTTGTTTTTTTGTATACCCTAATATATTAAATAATACATAAGCGCTTGCTAATGTGGCATGTCCACATAAATCAACTTCTGTATTTGGCGTGAACCAGCGTATTTGATAATGCTCTCCATCTGGAACAAGAAATGCAGTTTCGGATAGATTGTTTTCTCTAGCGATCAATTGCATGGTTCTATCATCTAACCAACTTTCTAAAGGACACACCGCAGCAGGGTTACCGCTATACAATGTAGAAGCAAAAGCATCTACTTGATAAATAGATTGTTTAATCATATAAAACCTCATTTTAATGCACTGGACTAAATTAACATAGCTTGCTAATATATAGCAAGCTATGTTAATTTAAAAGAGGAAAAAATGTATTCATCTACTCTCATAAAAAAAGCTAATCGATTATTAATTAAAAAAGCGAATGAATTATTGAAATCCCATGGCCTGACGGACGCTTATACCTATTTTTTAATGGCACTTTATGAGCAAGACGGTTTGACTCAATCTGAGATGCATAAAAAAATTGGTATTGAGCAACCCACTGCAGTGAGAACGCTTGATCGGATGGAGCGCGATGGTTTCATTTTAAGAACATCCAGTTCAACAGATCGACGCGCCATCGAAATTAAGTTAACGAAAAAGGGAAAAAACTATCAAAAAATTATTGAGCAATGTGCATGTGAACTTAATCAAATTGCTTTAAATGGGTTTAAAGAAGAGGAAAAGCATTTGCTAAAACACCTTTTGGAAAAATTAAATGCTAACTTTTAGTTGCTATTTTAGTGAAAATGGAATCAAGTGTATCAATGATATTGCTTTTTGTAATTGTTCATTTTTATTTTGTATCGCCAAGATAAGGGTGCTAGGCAGTTTCGTGCGGAAACGCAACACAAGCTCAATATGAGATTGAATAATAAAACTTTTTCTAGCATCGTATTTTGCGTAATTTAAGCGAAAATTTAAAAATATCTCGTGTTAAAAAAATAAAATTATCAAGCACCTACAATCGTTGTGTTGCATTTTCGCACGAATCTGCCCAGCACCCTAAATGCCGGCCGTAAATCCATCGTAGACATAAGCAATGCCAAGCTTGCAACGCGTTCAGGATAATGTGCTGCCAGTAGCATGCTCACACTGCCACCCATAGAGGCTCCGACAAGATGCGCTTGTTCAATTTGATAATAATCTAAAATGCCTAACGCATCTTTTGCAAGATCGAGCAGGGTATAAGGATGATCTTGATAATGAATGGAGGAGGAAAGTCCCGTGTCACGGTGATCATAACGGATGGCATAATATCCTTGCAGAGCCAATTGTTCACAAAAAGATTGTGGCCATAATACGCCTTGGCTGCCACTTCCCATGATTAATAAAATGGTTGGATGTTTATTGTCACCGAAACTTTCAGTCCAAAGCTCAAGTCCGTTGGTTTGTACTACGGTAGGTTGGTAGGTCATTATTCTGTTATTTCCTTATGTTAAAATAATTTTCCTCCATTCGGTACGGACGGGTCGACTGTCACTAAACAAACAGATTGAGCTTCATCAGGGAAACCGACCAGCAAAAATTCTGAAAGAAAGCCGCCAATATTCTTAGTGCCTAAGTTAATGCAGCCAACGACTTGTTTTCCCACCAATGTATCAGGCGTATAATGCGTCGTGACTTGTGCGGATGTTTGTTTGATACCGATTTCAGCCCCAAAATCGACCCATACTTTGTAAGCGGGTTTTTTCGCTTTCGGAAATTCCTCGACTTTAATCACGGTACCAGAGCGTAAGTCAACTTTTTCAAAATCTTCATATGAAATAATGGATTGCATAAGGGTTTTTATTGCCTAGTAAAAAGATAAGGGATTTTATCAAAATTAAATGCTTTCATGGTAATATGTTTTTCTTATTTCTTAATAAAATTTTCTCGCTACTATGATTGATAAAAATGAAAAAATCAGACAAGTTGAGGTTGTCCCACCTAATTCGGATTGGCCGCATCTTTTTGCTGATACGGAAAAGGAGCTAAGACAGATTCTACAAGGTAATCTTGTTGACATTCATCATATTGGGAGTACGGCGATCCCAAGCATTTATGCCAAACCCATTATCGATATTCTGCTCGTTGTTAACGATATTCAATTGATGGATGTGCTTAATTCACAATTTGCAGCATCTGGCTATATTTGTAAGGGAGAATATGGCATTCCTGGCCGGCGTTATTATCAGAAATCAAAAACAGCCAGAACGCATAACGTTCATGTATTTCAAAAAAACGCCCCTGAAATTTTTCGCCATTTGGCATTCAGAGATTTCATGCGCCAACATCCCGATTATGCACAAGCTTATTCATGTCTTAAACAAAATCTCGCTAGCGTTTTTTCGACAGACCTCGAAAATTATGTCAATGGTAAAAATTCTTTTGTGCAGTTTATTAATTATAAAACAGGAAATGCAAGCAATGGTCAGCTGAATGCGAAAGATAATATTGTTATTCAACCTTATACGTCTGTTTGGGAAAAATTAGCGACAGCAGAAATAAAAACTATCCAAGAAACTATTTTATTGCCTTATGTTTCTATCGAACATATAGGAAGCACCGCAGTACCTAATCTTTCAAGTAAACCTATTATTGATCTTTTTATTGTCTTGCAATCCATCACAGAAGCTACGCAATGGATTAAACCGCTTGAGAGATTGGGCTATGTTTTTTGGGAAGACAATCCTGACAAAATACATCTCCGTTTTTTCAAAGGCATGCCGCCATTTGGCGAAAAGCGAACGCATCATGTGCATATGGTTGATGTCACTCACCCAATAGTAGAACAGCGAATTCTCTTTAGAGATGTTCTTCGGCAAGACGCAAAAGTACGAGAAGAGTATGAATTGCTTAAAATGAAACTATCGCATCAATATGCAGTAGATAGAGAGGCGTATACAGACGGGAAAAATCAGTTTATTGAATCCATTCTTCGTCAACACGGTTACTCAAAATCCGTTATCCGGTAATTAGCATAATAGGGTGTACATCCATGGCAAAAAAACCATTCCTAACAGAACAGCGTATTAATGAGTGTCTTCGGACTCATTATGGCATCAACATTTCTATGCTTACACTCCTTAACCTCGGTGCTGATATGAATGCATCAATCTACAAAGCCGAGGCTCGTGATGGATTATGTTATTTTATCAAGCTAAAAAAAGAGCGCCATCATGATATCGGTATTGCTCTCATTGAACTTTTACATAATGCGAGCATTCAGCAAATTATTCCTCCTGTTAAAACGATTGATGGGCAATCGATTCAGTTGATTGATAATTTGACCTTGATTGTTTATCCCTTTATCAAAGGAGAAAATGGGTTTAATCGCACATTAGTCGACGAGCAATGGCTAACGCTTGGCAATACGTTAAGACATATTCACGAAATAGATGTACCGTTGAGAATCCAACATCAAATCCGGCGAGAAGCATATTCATCTAAATGGCGAGACAGCGTGCGGTCACTTTATCCTTGTCTTGAAGTGGAACCGATAAATGATGAAATAACACGAAAACTATGGAATTTCATGTGAGAAAATGTGCAACTTATCCATCGTTTAGTCGACCGAGCAGAAGAGCTGGCTGGCGTATTGCAAAATAAATCATCTAAATTTGTACTGTGTCATGCCGATATTCATGGCGGCAATGTATTGATAGATGAAAATAATAATTTCTATATAGTGGATTGGGATGATCCTATAATGGCACCCAAAGAACGTGATCTTATGTTTATTGGTGGAGGGGTTGCGAATGTTTGGAATGAGTTACACGAAGAAATTTTATTCTACAAAGGCTACGGAAAAACAGAAATTGATAAAACGATATTAGCTTATTATCGGCACGAGCGAATTGTGGAAGATATTGGGTTATATGGGCAGGATCTACTTTTGACAACAGCAAGAGGTGAGAATAGGGCAGAAATGTATAAACATTTTATGTGTAGTAGCTCAAATCTGATCTGACAGTCACTCTTGAAAAAAGGGTACTAGGCAGATTCGTGCGGAAACGCAACACAAGCTCAATATGATATTGAATAATAAAACCTTTTCTAGCGTCGTATTTTGCGTAGTTTAAGCGAAAATTTAAAAATATTTCGTGTTAAAAAAATAAAATTATCAAACACCTACGATCGTTGTGTTGCATTTTCGCACGAATCCGCCCAGTACCCTGAATAGGCCGACTGTAACGCTTAAATTTCTTTTTACGCCTAAGCTTTTTTATAGATTGAGCTTGCTGAGTGGTTAACGCTTTATGAATGCTTGCCAAAGAGAGGGAGCAACCATGCAATCTAATTAACTCTGTTTGAATGCGTCTTGCACCTAAATGGTGTCAGTGCAAGAACCCCCAAAATTGTCGAATCTGAGTGAAGCCCCCAAAAAATGCTGTTTTAAGGGACTAAGCGTAAACCGTCAAAATTACCAATTCAGTTTATATTTTGGGGCATGCGGAAAGTAACTGCGGTTTACTGTAATTATCGGATACTTGACCGGCAGTATTTTCGATCACTGGCAAAACTCTCTCAATAGGCGCTTTACCTGTAAAAATAATTGAGTGTCTATATGCAGAATAGTCTTTTTGAGCAGCTGTCTTTTTTACTGCCAATGCATTCCTATGTAACTCCTGTAATTCACTGATATAAGTATCAATATGTTGCATACGTTTTTTTGGATCTTGGTCAGTCAGGCTATGTGCTATATCGCCTAGAAAAAAACGCGTGTTAACTTCCAAATAACTTATAAAAGTAAGGTTAGATAAAAAGAGGTTTTTAATTATTTGTCCAACTGCATACCAATCAGATGCTTGGCTATACTTGTAATAAAAACAGTCATATTTTTTAACTTCAGGCGCCAAAAATTCAGGAGTGCCACATCTATAACTTCTCCAAGATTCACCATTTTTTGCAAATAACGCTTCTCCATAATCTATAATACTTAAAATATCTGATTTGATGTCATACAAAATATTACCTGGGTGAAGATCCGTATGTAATATATTTTTAGCATGTAGTTTCTTTACAGCTAGCATTAATTGAATAACTATAGAAATAATTATTTTATCCAGTTGCTCTGCAATGCTATTAGCATTATTAACTTTATCAAGCAGTGAATTAACAAAATTACCTAGAGATACTCCTTCCGATAATTTTTGAATAATATATTGCTTATTTTTAATAGCTATAAAATCCTGTAGCAAGCCCAATTCTTTTAATATTTTTACCTCGTTTAGCGTTGTTAGCTTGAAACATCGACTTGTCCAGGCTACACAAGTGGCAAAACCTTTTTTATTAATTATTTTTACGGCATACCACTTTTTGCTAAATACTTCTAAGGTTAATTTTACTCTAGCTGTTGCTCCATAATCGAGATAGCCTTGTTGTTTATTGGGGTGGTATTTAAATTTATTATAAAGTGCATATGCTTTATTTTCTGATAACAACACAGAAGGATCATACCTATTTAGCCTTATTTTTCTTGGCCTTTCTAAATCCATGAAAGCCCAAAGGCCCTCGATGAGGGAGCTTTATAATCGCTAAGGGCTCATTATCTACCTGCATGGCATTCAGGATGACAAGCTCACTTCAATTTTCCGCTTCGCGATAGACATAACTTAATAAAAATCCATCTCCTTCTGTCGCATTTTGTGATCGTGGAACAAAAATCGGCTCCAATGGAAATGCCCTTTACCAAAATGATGAACTTGTTTTTTATTTTGTTGTCTATCGTAATGATGATGCAACGTTATAGTTTTTAAACCATTGATTGAGAAAACCGCCGCGAACGAAAGGTAATTGACATTTTAATTCGTTCCAGGAAGTAAACTTTTTTTCGATAGCGATCACAGCTAAAACGTCTTTGCGTTTCATATCTAATTTAGTGATTTCTTCACAGGATATATTTTTATATCTATTCAGCTTTTGAAATCGTTTCGCAGCAGCAGAGGCTTTTTGTGTATCAGGCGAACGTAATGATTTTAAGAGTAAAGACGCTTGGATTTTACATTCTTTAACACTAAAGGAGGGATGTGGCTTATTCATATAAATACCTCTGTTATTTTAAGCCTACCCACTGCGGCATAACAAAAAGGTTTTAATAATATCAGATTAACCGATATAAACTAGGGTGATGTCATCTTTTGTGGGTAGAGGCGCCCCTTGAACCTGTGCATAATTTAGGCTAAAATCACGATTAAGTAAATAATTTTAAGTTTTTCTTTTTAAAATTATAAATTAGTCCTATTTTATCAAGCATGTAATTGAGCAGTTTTTTCTATGAAAAATACTCCCATACTCATCATAGGCGCAGGGCCTGTTGGGCTTAGCATGGCTTTAGCTTTAGCCCGTCAAGGTATTCACTCTTTATTAATTGAACGACATCCTAGTCGTACAGAACATCCGCGTGCCCGCGGCGTTAGCATGCGCACTATGGAGCTTTTTAGGCAATGGGGAAATATTGAGGAATTGTTGCAATATGAATTTCCTAGAGAAGCGATACGTTTTATATGGTCTGAATCATTAAAAGGTAATGAAATAACGCGTGTAGAAATGCAAAATTTAGAAAATTATACTCATGGTCCTATTGGTGCAAGTTTCGTGACTCAAGATTGCGTAGAAAAATATTTGCACGATACGTTGCAGCGTTATCCTGAAGCCGAGATTCAATTTTTAAAAGAAATGATTTCTTTCGAAGAAAATGAGCACGGTGTAAAAGTAAAATTACTTAATCGAAAAAGTAATGAAGAAGAATTTGTACAAGCTCAATATATGATTGCTGCCGATGGCGCACACAGCTCTATCCGCAAACAATTAGGTATTGAAATGGAAGGGCCTGATAATTTAGGACGCTCGTGTAGTGTTTATTGTGAATTTGATATATCACAATGGACACAACATCGAGTTAGCGCTGGATTTTTCTTTACTGATCCTAACATACTGGGCCGCTCTTTATTTACTGCCTATGGGAAAAATCGTTGGATAGTAGGTATGCATTTTAAACCAGACAATACAAAAGAGGATTTTACGGATGAATATTGTATTAGTGAGATAAGACGTGTATTTGATTTGCCTAATCTTGACATTAAAATCCTCAATAAAAGTTTTTGGACCATGGCCGCTCAAGTTGCGAAACAATATCGTCATAACAGAATTTTTTTAGTAGGCGATGCTGCGCATCGTTTACCGCCGACGGGTGGTTTAGGTATGAATACAGGCGTTGCTGACGCACATAATCTTGCCTGGAAATTAGCATTCGTGTTGAAGTATAAGCTTTCTGATCAATTACTCGACTCTTATTATGCTGAGCGCGCTCCCATTGCTAAACAGAATATTGAATGGAGCACGGAGAATGCAAAACGATTTTTTGCTATTTTTAAAGCGATTCAGGAAGGCGATCATGAAACACTAAAAATAAAATTACATGAGCAGCAAAAAAATCTAAATTATGAAGGATTAGATTTAGGGTTTATTTATCATTCAAATGCAGTGAATTCTGAAGGTAAGCAAACCATAAGTTTGTTGCCCGATAAATATTTGCCAACCACATTGCCAGGAAGTCGTGCGCCTCATTTAGATTTAATTAAAAATGGGAAGAATATTTCAACATTGGATTTATTTGAAAAAGAGTTTGTTTTTTTGATTGGGGCAGAGGGTGAGTCATGGCGTACGGCTATGAATCAGATAGCTGCAACTTTGCCGTTTCCCGTAGTCGTTTATACAATTGCGCCGAATGGCGATTTAATTGATCCAAATAATAGTTGGCATGTGACTTATAATATATCAGCCAATGGCGCTGTTTTAATTCGTCCTGATGGACACGTTTATTGGCGTAGTCTATTCATGGTAGAAAATCCTGAAAGTACACTAAGAAAATATTTAAAATTATTTACATAAATGAGGTTGATATGGCAATTACACGAGATTTTCCACAAGACGATCCCAGTTGGCTTACTCTTACGATGCAAGCTTTGGGCTATAAAGGTAATTTGAATGGGGTATGTTATGCAGCTTCTCACTTAGCCATTCAAGCTGATTTTACAGATGAAGCTGATATTTATTTAAACCGATTTGGTCGAATTTTGGATCTTTATTTAAAAAGTAAAGATGAGTACGAAAAAGACTTAACAAAAGAGGATGGCCGGCTTCAAGCAGAAATTGAAGAAACACTAGATGCAGCTGCTATAAAATATCAAGATGAAGCCGAATTACAAGAAGATGGTGAAAAAGCTTTTCCAGCAGATGGAAAATTTGCTCAGGAACAAATGAAATTAATGCAAGAAGTATTAGAACGATATTTTAGAAAAAATTTCAATGTTTTTTCAAAATCTGATCAAGCGGATATACTCGCTTTATTCGATGCAGCAGAGGTTGAGTATCACCATGCTGATAAAGATTTTGAATTGTGGTCTAGAACAGATGAAGAAAAAGTGTCTCCGTCATCGGAGCGTATTCTTGCTGGGCATCCACTAGATGCAAACTTAGCCAGTCAACTTACCGATTCTGTAAAAATGGAGAAACTTGGCGGGTTAACGCGTATTGTTGAGATGGAAATCGAACAATCAAATGATAAATTTGCTTTATTTTTTTTTGAAGAAACTAAAAAGCTAATGGAAGAAGCTAAAGAATCCCTGGGTATCATCATAAGCAGCTCTAGGAGTCTTCATTCAGTCGAGCTATTTTACAATGTTGTCAAAAAATCTTGGAAATTATTTGACATAGACCATTTGCCACCACGTGAGTTTAAAGAGGAAAAAGAATTAACTTCTCATCTCTTGCAACTCCTTAGCCCTCAGTCATTAGAACTTGATGAACTCACAAAAGCTATCCAAGGAGATCGTGTTTTATTGTTATATGATTTATACGCTCCAGGAAGCAAGAAGGGCCTTCTGAGTTCTTTTATTAAAAGACTCGAAGAAGGTATAAAGCTTTATAAAGCTAGCCATGTTAGCAAAGAGACAGGAACAGTTAAGCATCCTATTACTAATTGCCCATCATCTTTGTATTCTCAGCAAAAAGCAATCGATGATTGGGAATATAAACCCACATCAAAAAGAGATAATAACACAAGGAATAAACGACGAAATTCAATTTGAGCAGCTGAGCGTTCTTCGGAGAAAATTTGTATTCAAAGAGATGCAACTATGTGTAGAAGTTTAGACGTCATCTGACAGTCGCCCGTTTTTCAGTTATGGGTTTAC
>CAZTDR010000075.1:0-10653 GCA_964612855.1 uncultured Coxiellaceae bacterium | reverse complement strand
GGATTACGGTGCAAAAAACGCACCGTGCCACCCTACATTTTTTATTAGAAACCGGCTGTGAAAATTTAATACCGATTTACCGGACAGCAGTGTGGCGTGCCATGCTCGGCGACCTCAATCAGAAAGTCCCGGCGGACACATACATGACGGGTCCGCCCCTAAAGCGTTACAGAATCTCAAGCTGATTTTTCATCGCTTATTTTAACTGCGTGATCACCCAATAACTCGCGCATTTTAGCTTTAATCATGTCAATCGCAATTCGATTGCCGCCGCCGCGTGGGACAATAATGTCCGCATACCGTTTAGAGGGTTCGATGAATTGCAAAAACATGGGGCGTACGGTTTCTTCATATTGGGAAATGACGGAATCGAGAGAGCGACCACGTTCATTCATGTCACGTTTCATGCGGCGAATGAGGCAAATGTCTAACGCGGTTTCCATGAAAATGCGGATATCCATCAATTGGCGTAGTTTCGATTCAATAAATAAGAGAATGCCTTCCAAGACAATAATGGTATGTTGCCCAATTCTTCGCGTTTCTTTTTCTCGCAGATGCATGGAGTGATTATAAATTGGCACATTGACTGCTTCACCTTGTTGTAATTTCAACAAGTGTTGATAAAGCAATTCATGGTCTAATGAGTTAGGGTGGTCATAGTTAATTTTCGTGCGTTCTTCAAACGGAATATCACTATGGTCTTTATAATAAGAATCTTCTGAAATAACAACGACCTGATCTGAGCCCAGCTCATTGACTATGGTGTTGGATAATAAACTTTTTCCAGAAGCGGATGCGCCCGAGATGCCAATAATAATCGTTTTTTTTGTCAAGAGTTTCTCCTCAGTGCTTCGGCTAAGCTGCCCGGAGACAGCATGGACGGTCATGCAGGTGCGCGTAGCAATACATACATCGCACCCGTACCACCGTCCTTCAATGTTGCTGTGCAAAACGCGATAACTTGAGGCGTTTGGCGCAGCCAATGATTTAATTTATTTTTTAATATAGGGGCTTTGTCATGTCGACCTTTACCATGAATGATCATGATATGCCGCAAACCCTTTTCTTGGCATTGTAACAGAAACCCGCTCAAGGATTCACGTGCTTCGTCGGACGTTTTCCCATGTAAGTCTAAAAAAGCTTCTGCATTATATTGCCCTAAACGTAATTTGCGAAGCATTTTATGTTGAATGCCTGGGCGACTAAATTCTAGAAAACTTTCGCTGCTGACCGGAGGGAGTTTTTCATAATCTGAAAATTCAAATTGATTATCAGGGTCTTCTCTGACTTCTTGACGACGGCGCTTAAAACTAACTGGCGATTTACGTGGCGCCTCCACTTTTGTATGCGCCAATGGCTTCACATCTCGCATGGCCTCACGGAAAAGTTGGTTTTCATCCTGATCGCTGTTTTTTTTAAATTTACTCATACTATGCTAACATGACGCCCTTTAGCCAAGATTAAAAAATAACTAATAAATGTCGGGCCCTGGACACGACAAAAACGCTTTTTGTACAAGGGCCTTCCGTTCAAAGGGATAAAAGTTTTTGTCGTGTACAGAGAATGTAGGGTGGATTAGACGCGTTTTTTGCGTCGTAATCCACCATTTTAGCTCATCCAACTCGATTTTGTGTGGTAATTACTATGAATGATAAAGATAGCTTACAACGCTTTCTATTTGAAAATGTTGCCGTTCGTGGTGAGATTGTGCGTTTAGAGGACAGTTTTACTACCATCATGCTACAGCATCAGTATCCTCGTGTTATTCAAAAAATCTTAGGTGAAATGCTGGTAGCGGCTTGTTTATTAAGTGCTAGCATTAAACTGAAAGGGCGTATTACCGTCCAGTTTCAAGGAAAAGGTAACGTCCGGCTCTTATTGGCGCAGTCCAATCATGAGTTGCAAATTAGAGGCTTGGCGCAATGGGAAGGAGAATTGACACAAGAGGAATTGTTGAAGCAGCTCAAAGAGGGAATCTTAGCTATTATGATTGATCCCGATGTGGAAGGTGGCCAGCGTTACCAAGGTATTGTGGCGTGGGAAGGGGATTCTTTAGCACGTTCTTTGGAGGGATATTTTAATCATTCTGAGCAACTGCCCACCCGTTTATGGTTGGCCGTGAATGAGAAACGAGCAGCTGGTTTATTGCTTCAAGTTATGCCGCAAGCCGCCAGTCAATTAGATAAAGAAACGAAGGAACAAGAGGATTGGGAGCATATTAATCATTTAACCTCTACCATCACAGCGGATGAATTGTTAAATTTAGATAATACGATCTTACTACATCGTTTATATGTAGAAGAAGATGTGCGTGTTTTCTCACCCAGCCCCGTTGTTTTTCGTTGTACTTGTTCTATGGTGCGTAGTGAAAATGCATTGCGATTATTGAGTGAAGAGGAAGTGGAAGAAGAGCTGCGTGATAAACAGGCGCTCGTGGTGACGTGTGAATTTTGTAGCCAAGAATATCGTTTTGATCGTGTGGATATTGCTCGGATTTTTAAGGACGGCCGGTCGGGTTCTTCAACCCAAATTCATTAGGAAAAAATATGTTAAACGTTTTTTATGATTTTGTTCCCGTGTTATTATTTTTTATCGCATTTAAATGGTATGGCATTTATGTTGCAACGACAGTGGGCATTGTTGCTACGGCGCTTCAAGTGTTGCTCACCACGATATGGAAAAAAAAGATAGATAAAAAACAATTGGTGACGTTATTTATTTTTGTTGTTTTTGGCGGCATGACGCTTTATTTCCATAATCCTATTTTTGTGAAATGGAAGCCCAGCATTATTTTTTGGTTATTTGGTGTCGTATTATTGGGGAGTCATTTTATCGGCAAAAAAGTCATTATGCAGCGTATGATGGAGCCTGTGCTGGAAGATAAGAAGCTGCCAGAGCAGGTTTGGAAACGCATGAACTTTTCCTGGGCCCTATTTTTTTTACTACTGGGCACAATTAATATTGTGATTGCCTATCATTTCAGTACCGATACTTGGGTCAATTTTAAATTTTATGGAATTTTAGGATCGTTAATTTTATTTAGCGTTTTACAAGCAGTTTGCTTAGCAAAATACGTGGCGTGAAAAAATATGAATCCTAGTGAACGAATGCAAGTGATTAGACAACGATTAGAGCAACAGTTTTCCCCTAGCCAGTTAGACATTATCGATGATAGTGAAAAACATAAGGGGCATCCCGGGAGTGCAGGTGGTGCGGGGCATTATACGGTTCTTATTGCAGGGGCGTGTTTTGCGGGCAGGGCGCGTGTGGCAGTGCATCGCGATATTTATGATAGTTTGAAGGATTTAATTCCGGATGAAGTTCATGCGTTACGGATACAGATTTTAAATCCCTAATTGCCAAACGGTGGGCAAAGCGTAACTGCCCACCATTGTGCGATAACCACTAAAAAGCTAACTCACGCAACTGTTCCGCTGTTAGCAGAAATACCCCTCCATCACCGTGCTGAAACTCCAACCACGTAAATGGAATATCGGGAAATGTTTCAATCAACGCCCGTTCACTGTTTCCCACTTCCACGATTAAAATGCCATGCACATGAAGATGACCGCCTGCTTGTTGTAAAATGCGCATGACGATATCCAAGCCCGTGCTACCCGCTTCCAAACCCAGCTTAGGTTCATGCTGATATTCTTGCGGTAAGCTCGCCATGTCTTCCGCATCGACATAAGGCGGATTACTCACAATGACGTCATATTTTTTCTTGCCAAGCGAGGCGAACAAATCACTTTGATACAACGTGAGCCGGTCTTCGACTTCATGCTTCACCGCATTTAATTTCGCAACCGCTAAGGCATCCGGTGAAATATCAACCGCATCCACTCGTGCTTCGGGAAAATAAGCCGCACAAGCAATAGCAATACAACCACTGCCTGTCCCTATATCTAAAATCGATTCGACCAAGGAGGCATCTATCCAGGGTTCAAAATGATTTTGAATGAGCTCACCAATGGCGGAGCGCGGAACGAGCACACGCTCATCCACATAAAAAGACAAGTTCGCAAACCAAGCTTGATGCGTCAGATAAGCTAAGGGAATCCGTTCATGGATACGACGTTCAATGAGTTTTGCAATAGCGTCACGTTCAGAAAAAGTCAATCTGGCATCAAAAATAGTAGAATGCATGGTGTAAGGCAAATGCAAAGTATGCAGCACTAATGCAACTGCTTCGTCCCAGGCATTGTCTGTTCCATGCCCAAAAAACAAGCCAGCTTCATTAAACCGGCTTGTTGCCCATCGGAGTACATCACGAATTGTCAGAAGTTCGGAAATTTCTTTCATAGGTGCCTTTACAATTGTTTGGTGGTTTTAAAAAATATTCGTATAATCGGCCGGTGCTCCTCTCTCAAGGATTTTTCCTTTATGCCACAAGCCAAAGGCCCTGTCATTATTGATCTAACCGGTTTGGAACTCCTGCCGGAAGAAGGTGAGTTACTTCAGCATCCTTTCGTCGGCGGTGTTATTTTATTTGCTCGAAATTATGAGTCAACTACTCAAATTACCCAATTATGCCGCGCTATTCGCCAAGCGTCCCCATTGCCTCTTTTAATCGCTGTGGACCAGGAAGGTGGGCGAGTCCAGCGCTTAAAAGATGGCTTTGTTCGTTTGCCGAGTATGGGGGAAGTGGGGCAGCTTTATCAAGCCTCTCCCGCGGCTGGGCTGCAGTTGGCCTATGATTGTGGCTGGATCATGGCAGCCGAATTATTAGCCGTTGGCGTCGATCTCAGTTTTGCGCCGGTCGTAGACTTGGATAAGCAATTAAATACGGTCATTGGTGATCGCAGTTTTTCGGCCACCCCGGCGATTGTCATTCGTCTGGCAGAAGCTATGATAAAAGGAATGCATGAAGCAGGTATGGCGGCAACAGCGAAGCATTTTCCAGGTCACGGCTCGGTTAAAGTGGATTCTCATTTAGACTTACCCGTGGATTCACGGCCTTTTGCTGAAATTGAGTGTGAAGATATGCAACCTTTTAGCGCATTAATCACATCCGGCATTGACGCGCTCATGCCTGCCCACATTTTATTTTCAGCCGTGGATGATCAGCCTGTCGGTTTTTCTCGGTATTGGTTACAAAACGTTTTACGCAAGCAGTTGCGTTTTTCTGGCGTTATTTTCAGTGATGATTTAAATATGGCAGGTGCTGCATTCGCTGGAAGTTATATCGATCGTGCCATGGCGGCACTCGACGCAGGATGTGATAGCGTCTTAATTTGTAACAATCGATCAGGCGCCCTTGAAATTATTGATCACTTACCCGAAAAATATCGATTTTCTGCAGAACGGTTGCAGAATTTACGAGGAAAAGCGTCTGTTGATTTAAAAATGCTACATAGCACTTCACTTTGGAAAAATAAATTTAATTCATTCGTTCAATGTTCATTACAGGAAAAATTATGCAAATAACCGATAAAGTAAAAGATGTTTTAGAAAAAGCTGAATGTTTGCATGATTTTTCGCAATTAGAAAAAGCCATGGACAACATGGCTGCAGAAATTACAGCAAAGTTAGAGCATGAAAATCCCATTATTTTATGTGTGATGGTGGGGGCTTTAATTCCAACAGGTCATCTTTTAACACGATTACATTTTCCCTTAGAGGTGGATTACATTCATGCCACACGTTATCGTGGTGCCATGCGAGGAGGCGATTTACATTGGTTAGTGGAGCCGCGAAAATCCTTAAAAGACCGTACCATTCTCATTGTCGATGATATTATGGATGGTGGCTTAACGTTGGCTGCCATTATAGATTATTGCAAACAGTTTGGTGCAAAAGCGGTTTATACGGCAGTCATGGTAAACAAACTACGTGAACGAGAAGCGAGCGTTAACTTTGAACCCGATTTTATTGGTGTCACCACGGAAAATCGTTTTTTAGTGGGTTTTGGTTTGGACTATGAAGAATATCTGCGAAATGCACCCGGTATTTATGCGGTAGCGGATGAGCATCATTAATTACAATTTTAGTATAAGAGGAATCTTCCATGGGATGGATTTGGTCATTAGCTTTTATAGCATTATTCGGTATGTTGGCCTATAACCGCGCTAAACTAACGATTTGGGCATTGGCCGTGACGCTTTTTCTCATATTAATGACTCGACTGAGTCATTTTTCTGCTTGGGCATTATTAACAAGTTGGCTGGTTGCCGCTCTTATTTTTTTCCCCTTATATATCACATCCTGGCGCTACAAGCTTATCAGCAAACCTGTCTTAAAATTTTATCGTCGCGTTATGCCTTCTATGTCACGTACAGAACGAGAAGCTTTAAGTGCCGGAACAGTGGGCTTTGAAGGCGAGTTGTTTCGCGGTAATCCACATTGGAATAAGTTATTAAGTTTTCAGAAACCCGTTTTGTCAGAAGAAGAGAAGGCATTTTTAGAAGGCCCCGTCGAAGTGTTATGCAGCATGATCGATGATTGGGACATCACTCATAATCGTGCAGATTTACCGCCTGAAATGTGGGATTACTTAAAAAAACAGGGTTTTTTTTCGCTTATTATTAAAAAAGAATATGGCGGTAAAGAATTTTCAGCCTACGCGCATTCACAAATTTTGACAAAAATATATAGCAAGAGTGGCACTGTCGCGACGACGGTGAGCGTGCCTAACTCGTTGGGGCCTGCTGAATTATTAATGCATTATGGTACGACCGAACAAAAAAATTATTATTTACCCCGTTTAGCAAAAGGCGAGGAAATTCCCTGTTTTGCCTTGACAGGACCTGAAGCGGGATCCGATGCAGGCGCTATGTCAGATACAGGCGTTGTTTGCTGGGGTGAATGGCGAGGTGAAAAAACACTCGGCATTCGTCTGAATTTTAACAAACGTTATATCACGTTAGCACCCGTGGCGACGGTGATAGGTTTAGCTTTCAAATTATACGATCCTGATAATTTGTTAGGAAGTAAGAAAGAATTAGGCATTACCTGCGCATTGATCCCGCGTGATACACCCGGCATGAGCATTGGGCGCAGACACTTTCCCGTTAACATTGTTTTTCAAAACGGGCCAATACACGGTAAAGATGTATTTATCCCGGTGGATTGGATTATTGGTGGGACAAAAATGGCAGGGCAAGGTTGGCGCATGTTAATGGAATGCTTGGCAGCAGGGCGAGCGATTTCTTTGCCTGCCAGCAGCATGGGCGCTGCAAAAACAGCCGTATACGGAACAGGCGCCTATGCGCGAGTTCGTCGGCAATTTAATACGCCAATTGGAAAATTTGAAGGGATTGAAGAAGCACTGGCCCGTATGACGGGTTTGACTTATATCATGGATGCGACGCGTTCTTTTACTGCAGCCATCATTGACAGTGGAGAAAAACCGGCGATTGCTTCTGCCATTACCAAATACCATGTCACGGAATTAGGCCGTGTGGTATGCAATGATTCGATGGATATACAAGGCGGCAAGGGTATTTGTTTGGGCCCCAAAAATTTTATGGGGCGCATGTATGAATCGATTCCTATTGCCATTACGGTAGAAGGGGCAAATATTTTAACCCGTAATTTAATTATTTTCGGCCAAGGCGCGATGCGTTGTCATCCGTATGTCTTTGCAGAATTTGAAGCAGCTCGAAATAAAGATCCGGTAGAAGGATTGGTGGCATTTGATAAGGCGCTGATCGGGCATATCAGTTTCACCATCAGTAACTTAATTCGTAGTCTCGTATTAGGTTTGACCGGGGGCCGCATTGCCATGGCGCCGATGGGTAAAACTAAGCGCTATTTTCAACAAGCGACTCGATTTAGTGCGGCATTTGCCTTAATGGCAGATATTTCAATGTTGGTTTTAGGCGGATCGCTTAAGCGCAAAGAATTTATTTCCGCGCGACTGGGCGACATTTTAAGCCAACTTTATTTATTATCAGCCGTCTTAAAACATTATCATGATCAAGGTAAAAATGGGGATGATTTACCCATTGTGCGTTGGGCAGGCTTAACTTGTCTTTATACCGTTCAAGAAAAATTCGATGAATTATTAAAAAATTTCCCTAGCCCTTGGTTGCGCGGCTTGTTACGATTTTTTGTTTTTCCATGGGGCCAGCGTTTTTCAAGACCTTCTGATAAGTTAAGCCACAAAGTGGCGCAGCTTATGTTGGATCAAACACCGGCACGTTATCGATTAACAGAAGGCACGTTTGTGACGGACGTTTCCGGAAATACCTTAGCGGTATTGGAAGATGCATTGGTCAAAACGATAGCTGCCGAGCCCAACGAAAAAATCGTCAAAATGGCAGCGAGTGATGGGTTATTAGAAAGCGGTAATATGGTGACGCAAGCGAAACAAGCTTTTGTTAAACAAATTATTAATCAAGAACAGCTCGATAGTATTTTACAATCCGAAGAGGCTCGTCAGAAAGCGATAGCAGTCGATGACTTTGCGCCTGATGAGTTGGTACACGGAACCACGAGAAATAAACTTTATGCAAACACAAAGCAAACCCAAAATTAAAAAAAATGGGTTATTTTTAGCGTTAGTACTTTTAACCGCTTTTTTAATTTTAGCCGAAATCAGTTTTTTAATTGAATGTAGCAACTTATATTTTGGCGATTTTAAATTAATCGCCAATCATCTTTCTATTCCGTTAGCCATTGTTCCGGAAATAGTTTCGTTTATTCTTATTCAATTATTATTGCATTTATTTTTTTTACTGGCGATTTGGATAACGGCAACGCTCGCAGGAGGAGCATTACATTTTTCAGCAAAACGTACGGTTTATTTGGGCATTATACTTTGGTTTGTCGCCTTATTTGCTGTGTTGTTGGCAAATCGTATTTCTTTTCCCAACTCTAAATTTTCCAGTGTCTTACTGAATTTTTTAACGCCTGCTTTTGCCAAAACGGGTTTGGCGATTTTAGGGATATTTTTAATCTCAATTTTATTGCTGGCCTTCTTTGGGGCTGGCTTGTTTTTGGCGCGCCATATCAAGCGCAAGAGAGTGATGGTTATTGCGCCAATTTTAGCGTTGCTTAGCGCGATTTTCTTTTATATCCCTTTATTTTCTCATGCTCATCATTCTGTGTTAGATGCCGCAACGGCAGAAAAACCAAATATTATTATTATCGGCATGGACTCTGTTCGACCGGATTTTCTTGGTTTTTTTGGTTATGCGAAAAAAACACCGCATATTGATGGATTTTTAAATCATGCAACCGTTTTTGCTGATGCGCTCACACCCTTAGCACGTACTTATCCATCGTGGGTCAGTATTTTGACGGGTGTTTATCCTAAATTAAACACAATACGCACCAATTTAGCCGATCAAACGAATTTAGATTTATCAGAAACATTGCCTGCTGTTTTGCGCGAAGAAGGCTATGACACCATTTTTGCCACCGATGAGACCCGGTTTAGTAATATTGATCAGCGTTATGGATTTAATAAAGTCTTGACGCCCCCCATGGGATTTAACGATTTTTTATTGGGAACAATTAATGATTTTCCTTTTTCAAATTTAATCGTCAATACTGCATTGGGTAAGCTTCTTTTTCCCCACACCTATGCCAATCGTGCTGTATTTGCAACCTACGATCCCGATAGTTTTTTAACTTTGTTGCAGCCGACATTAGCCGCGTCCCGCACAAAACCCACCGTGCTAATTACGCATTTGTGTTTACCGCATTTTCCCTATGCATGGGCCGAATTGCCGGTTAAAAAAGTATCGTTACATCATTATCAAGCTGCATTAGCTCGCGTCGATAGGCAATTTCATAATTTAATGATGTTATTGCAACAAAATCAATGGTTGCAACATAGCATAGTCATTTTGTTATCAGACCATGGTGAAGCGGTGGAAATGGCCGGGGATCGTTTAACATCGGAAGATTTATTTGTCCCAGGTGAAAAAAATAAAAATGCGGTTCCTCCGCATTTTTATCCGCCGAGTTCGGCAAAGGAAAAAATGAATATGTCTGGCGGCCATGGCACGGATGTACTGGGATTGCCTCAATATCATACGGTTTTAGCGTTCAGAACATTTGGAACGAAGCCCAATACAGTACGAGTGATATCAGGATTGGTATCAGTTATGGATATTAAGCCCACCGTATTCGAATTTTTAAATTTACCCCTCGGCCGTAGCAGTGGTAATCCTTTACAAGATTATCTCTTCGGCGAAAAAACATTCGTTGCTCCCAAACAAGATTTTTTTGTTGAAAGCGATTTTTCACCGGAAGCGATTCGAACGATACATCCTGAAGAGCGCAAAGTGTTATTTGAAGGTATTGATTATTTCCGTATTGACCCAAAAACTACCCGCATTGTGGTTAGAGATAGCATGTTGCAAATGATTCTTTCCAGTAAACAATACGCGGATTATTACGGTACTTGGGTGCTGGCACTTTATCCTCAAACAAATAAAATCATGATGCCAATTCTGGTGAATCTCAAAACCGGCCAGTGGACGAATGATTTAACCAGCGAATTTGCCCAATCCTCGCCCGCCCACCATATGTTAATTGCCATGAAAGTATTTTTTGGTGGTGACATTACACAGGTAGAAAATAATGCATAAGCTAATCGTTATTCCTCGCCGCCAGGGTTAGCTTAAATCCTTATACTGAACTCCATGAGCATATCATTACCCATAAGTCATAAAAGCGCTGCGACTGTAGGCTTTAATGACA
>CAZTDR010000074.1:6226-11403 GCA_964612855.1 uncultured Coxiellaceae bacterium | reverse complement strand
TATGGCTCGACCTTTGCGCATTGAATATGAAGGAGCTTTTTACCATATAATGAATCGTGGAATTAATTATCAAAATATTTTTTTAAAAGATACACATCGAGAATGTTTTTTAAATTTACTTAATGAAATTTCATTAAAGTTTCATGTAGAAATACATTCTTTTTGTTTAATGGATAATCATTACCATTTATTGATACGTACTATTTTCGCAAATTTAAGCAAAGCAATGAGACATCTGGATGGGCTTTATACAAGACGCTTTAATATTCAAGAAAGAAGAGATGGGTCAATTTTTAGAGGACGATATAAAGCAATTTTGATTGAAGAGGAATCTTATTTATTACAAGTCAGTCGATATATTCACTTAAATCCAGTGGAGGCTGGGTTATGCGAAAATCCGGCAAATTACAAATGGTCAAGTTATGCTGCTTTTATAGATCAAGAAGAAGAAACTTGGTTGAAAAAAAATTTAATTTTATCTCGCTTTGACAATGTAAAATCATACGAGAATTTTATTTTTCAAGGAACAAGCAAAGATATTAAAGATTTTTATAAATCTTCATCATGCATATTAGGCGGAAAGAAATTCATAAAAAAATATCTTTCTATGCTTTCACAGGAACAAAAAAAATTCTGTTCTCCTGATATTAAAAAAACTATGCCTATTCCAGATATTCAAGAAATTGCTGAATCAATTGCTAAATATTATTCAGTTTCTCCCGCCTATCTGAAAAATTCAAAAAAATCAAAATTAAATTTACCCAGAAAAATAGCAATTTTAATAACTAGACGTTATGGACAATATTCGCATCAGGAAATTTCTGATTATTTTGGAGGTATTGAATCGAACAGCATAAGTACATTAATTAAACGCATGGAAGGCTATATTTTAATTAATCAAGAGCTGCAAAATGATGTTAAGGAAGTTATAAAAATAATTTTTGGCTAAATGCAATAAGGATGATAGGAGAGTTTTTAATTTTTATCTGACTGACAAAGCAAAGAAGGCTTGTCGTAAACTTGAAGACCATGCGAACGAGATGCACGATGTTGCTACTGTAGACATTGCGAAAAAAGATATTGAAAAATTAAATCAATTATTATCCAATATTATGGGTAATCTTCAAGATTCTTTAGAGAAAGATTAGAATTTTTTTAATACCCTCCACGGAAAATGGGATCAAGTTAGGGTGAAATGGAATTATTTGGAAATAGCATTACGATGGGATCCAATATTATTGCCCTCGCAGGATGGTGGTGTTAATCGCTCTTGAGCGTGTTCATAAACAACTTTAATTGCAGAAAGAGTTTTTTTATCACTTTCGTTTGAAATCTTACCAAGTAAAAAATTTATTCTATTAATCGTGCTATTAATAAAATTGAGCAATGTTTCCTTAGTTAATTTACCCTGAACAAGTTCTTTTTGCTTTTCCCAAAGTTTTTGGAGTATTTCTTTTATTTCTTGCGAAAAATTTGAATCATTCGATGTTACGCTATGATACATCGTTGGATAATCTGGAAATACGCTATGCTTTATATCTATTTGAATTCTCTCTATCTCCTCTAGTAACTTCGAGCTCCCCAGCTCCTCTGTTGTAACAACATCAGGAAACTTGGATTCGGGAAAGAGATCGGGATGTAATTTAATATGGTTTGTTTTTATTTGGTCTACAATGAAGGAGTTAATCCCCGCAAGAATTTCTTTGTTCATGTTGTAGATAATCGCACCAATAAATTGTTCTTCATTAGATTGTGTGGTCTTGCTTTTTCCTAATTTAATGTCATTTAATTCACTTTCTTCATACTGGATTTCCTTATCTATTTCTTTGTATAGATCAAGCAAGTTTTTTTCCGCATTATTATAAGAAAAAGTAGATAAATATTCTTCTAAAAAGATTTCTTCGTATTGTGCTCTTTGAGCGTGAGCTATTTCTTTTATTTTGCTAATAATATCTTCTTTTAAAGATTTCAACAAATTCAAGGAGCTAGATGCAATTTCGTTATTTTGCGAAGCATATTTTTCATTAATAATACTAAGCTGGCGAATTAAATCTAAGAGGCGAGTAGAATATTTACTGATATCCCAATTATTGGCATGTATCATGGCATTAAATAGAAGCTGAGCTTGTTGCTGTATATTGTTTTTCAATTGCTTATATAGATTAATTTTCTGTAATTTTGGTTTGCGATTAAAAAAACGTCTCAAAAACATGAGCTTATACCTCACTATTGCATTGTTTAAGTATAGCACACAGATAATAAAAGAAGTGGAGCAACTTGGAAATGGTGTCAAGTAACCCCATTAAACAATCAATGCCATACATTATCCTGCCCATGTCTTTTTTCTCATCTAATCCTTTCTAGCTGTATCTAAAAATCACATCACCAACAAGTGACTAAAAAATTTTATAAACTAAATGGAGATATTATGGCTCGACCTTTGCGCATTGAATATGAAGGAGCTTTTTACCATATAATGAATTGTGGAATTAATTATCAAAATTTTTTTTTAAAAGAGACACAGAAAATGTTTTTTAGATTTACGTAATGAAATTCCATTATTAAATTTACCCGGAAAAATAGCGATTTTACTAACTAGATGTTATGGACAATATTCACATCAGGAAATTTCTGATTATGTTGGAGGTATTGCATCGAACAGCATGAGTACATTAATTAAACGCATGGAAGACGATATTTTAACTAGCCAAGAGCTGAAAAATGATGTTAAGAAAATTATAAAATATTTTTTGACTAGACTAAATGATTAATGGGGTTACTTGACACCAATTCAATGCATTACTGCGGAAAAATCAAATAAAAAGACATTCGCTATGGGAGTTTACCTTTAATTTAACTCAACACCCTAAATTAACGCCTATTGACTAATGCTTCTTTTTTGTACTCTAATGGATAATTGGTTTTATCAAAAATAAATTCCCATCGATCAATAATCTTTTGAATTTCGTCCTCAGTAAGCGGAGCATGTTTATTTTTATCATACTTTTTTGTCGATAATATAAAGTTATGGAAATGATCTGGTGTAAAATTAGGTATTTTTAAATTAAGATAAATTTTTTCTAGCGTAGCTAAAGGATTTTCCTGAAAGTCCTCAAATTTTATTTCCACTAAATTCCCTGGAGTGATAAGCGATCTTTGTTCAAAATATTTTCCCATTACCTTCTCAGCTAAATCGAGCGCAATATTCTCAGCCATTTGATTAGTCCATGGTGGTCCAAGTAGCCAAGGAGAAGCCTGTCTGTGCATTGATAAATAAAGTGCTCTCATTGATGCGAATGTATCGAATGGGTTGCGATAAATAGTAATGAATTTTGCTTGTGGAAATAATTCAAGAATCATTTTAATTCTAGCTGTATTTTCTGGAATTTTTATTATAATAGGTTTGTGATTATTTTTTATGGATATTATTTTCATGAAATAGAGAAATGCATTTTTCCAATCTTCTTTTTCTTTAATGGTTAAATTTTCAAGAATAATGTGTTTAGGTAAAGTAACATTTTTAAAAAGAGTATATCCAGCCTGCGGTAATAAATAAAAATTTGGTTTAATCTCTCCCCTCAATTTTTCTAAAGTTCCTTCACCTTCGGCAGGTAAACCTGGTCCCATTTTGACATTATCTTGAGGTCGTTTTTCTGCCAGAAAAATGTCTGTTAGCCATTCTTGTATTGGGTGGCTCGCTAATGAAGCTTTAGGAAACGCTTCTTGATAATAGGTAAGATAACCATGTTGATGATCTTGTGTGAGTGTATTGTGCAACAAAGTTGTGCCGCTTCTTGGAAGACCCAGTATAAATATAGGAGACGGATCTACACGCTCTTCTGCAATTTGATTGTGAAATTCTACATGCTCTACAAAATTGGAAGCTACTCTCAAGGGTGAAAAAAGTAAAGAGAGAGAACCTACTTTTATAGCTTTTGATGTGTAGGATTTTTCAATACCATAGCGATAACATGTTTTTACATATCTACTAAAGGGGGTTTTATAGCAAAAAAATAAGAGATTTTTGATATCATTTTTTTGATCTGGTTTTTTTTTAGAAACCGATTAAGCATAAATTCCCCCTACTTAATATAGCGTCTGTTGATAATTAGATAAATTAAGTTTTATTGGCAAAAAATAATATTAGGAGAATTACTGATCAAATTGAAATGGTACTAGGGTTGGGTTACTTGACGCCAATTCTTTTTTTGTCAAGTAAAAAATTTTTAAAAGAAGCTATTTAAATTACGGTTAAATTGAGTAGGATAAGGAGGTTTTTTATTAACAAAAATTTGGAGTAGTACTAAATGGATTCAAGACAGATGGAAGTTAGGCTTTATGACCATAAATTAGTTGTAACGGATGGAAAGGATTTTTCCAAAGCTTTATGTTTATATAAAGAAAAAAAATTTTTCGTATGGCAATCATTTGATTGTAAACCGAAAAAAATGAAAAAAGATCAGCAAGGCTATGATATTTCGGGTCTTGTGCGAACAAATCGTGTAACAGGTCGGAGTTTTGAGAAAACGCTGAAGAAAAATCTTGATTTATTAACGCAATCTCTTCGTGCCAGCATGCAGTCCTTTCTAAGCGAGGCAGAACTATCTCAAATTACTGTCTCTGAACAAGCGGCGAGTTTATTAAACCAAAGTCTTCTTAAAATAGTTTCAGCTCCCTCTTCCTCTAGCCCTGTCGTAATTTCCCCGGAAAATCAGCAAAGCTCGGAAGAAAAAGTGGCGCAGAATGTAACACAGACACAGCCAGATCAAGTGCAGGAACTAAAGACGTCTCACGTACAAGATGCGCAGCCAATAAAAACAGAACAGTTAGTAGTAGAACAGCAGGCAAAAGAAGTAGAGCAACCCCAGGAAGAAGGGTTGAAAGCAGAAGAGCAGCGCCAGCAAGAAGAAGCAAAAGCGGAGCTGCATCGACAAGAGCTGCAAACAAAAGAAGCGGAGCAACGTCGACAAGTAGAGCAGCAAGCAAAGGAAGCAGAACAGCTTAAACAAGCAGAGCAGCAAGCAAAAGAAGCAGAACAACGCCAACAAGCAGAGCAGCAAGCAAAAGAAGCGGAACAACGCCAACAAGCAGAGCAGCAAGCAAAAGAAGCGGAACAACGCCTACAAGCAGAGCAGCAAGCAAAAGAAGCGGAACAACGCCAACAAGCAGAGCAGCAA
>CAZTDR010000074.1:0-6126 GCA_964612855.1 uncultured Coxiellaceae bacterium | reverse complement strand
GAAGCGGAACAACGCCAACAAGCAGAGCAGCAAGCAAAAGAAGCGGAACAACGCCAACAAGCAGAGCAGCAAGCAAAAGAAGCAGAGCAACGCCAACATGAAGAGCAGCAAGCAAAAGAAGCAGAGCAACGTCGACAAGAAGAGCTGCGAGCAAAAGAAGTAGAGCAACATCAACAAGCAGAGCAGCAAGCAAAAGCAGCAGAGCAATTTCAACTACCAGACTCGCAAGTAGAAGCCGCGCAACAATTTCTTGTTGATTGGTTTAACTTGATGGCTTTATCAATGCAGTATGACCATTTGGTTCAGCATTCGGCGACTAATCGGGTGCGTAGTTTTTTCGGAAAGAGTAATCCTCGTGATCTCGAGCTACAACAATTTGTTGATATCTTTGCTGATGTTAAAGCCACTCCCGAATCTAAAATAGACAAAGGGCTAGATTCACTCGTTAACCGTTTTAATGGCTTTTTAACAAATAATCCACGTATTGCTAAAAAAATACAATCAGCAGAAAATTCACAAGCTTTATCGGCTGAGCAGAGTGTTGAAGCAAAATTAACGGCTCCTGTTCCTTTTTCGAAGGGGCATTTTTCTGCGCGCATGGCAGGTAAAATGTTAAAAAAAATCCATGAGTATTGCCAAGACTCAACTAATCTTTTTTCTGGATGCACGGCGCAGGTTAACACCAAAATGAGCTCTATAAAGCAAAAGCTACTCGTGGCTGATCTAGAACATTTTGGCAAGCAAGATCTTAATTCTTTATGTCCAAAATTTGCGGGAAATATTGTAATTTCTCCGAATAAAAACGATGAAATACAGTCTGCAATAGAGGCATTAAAAGGAAAGATTGCGGAGTTAAAATATCCTGCAACTAAAAAGCCGTCACAACAACTCAATGTGGATGTGGAGGTAGGACGTAAAAGTAGCTATAGCACTTAATCAATCTAATCGCTTCTCCCTGAAGGCGTTTTTACTAAAAACCAACGCCATTTAGGGAGAGGTCGTAAACTGTGTAAGGGTGTAGGGGCACGGCTGTAACATTAGCTTGGTGGATTACGATGCAAAAAGCGCATCTAATCTACCCTACGTTTTGGTTTGGTATAATATGTATTAGGCCGCTTCTTGCGCTCGAATAAAAACTTGATAGATAGCTCGATTCATCGAATTTAATTCAAACGTATTTACATAGTGATAATTTTTCCAAACTTTATTAAAACTGGGATAAGTTAACAGTTCCGGTAAAAAATCAAACCCCACGCGATAAGGAGTCACATCGACTAAAATGAAGTGGGGCTTCTGTGCGCTAATATCGATGGCGAGTGCATCAATCAATAATTTTCTGCGGTTTTGTAATTGTTTTAATGCGGCTTCATTGGTTGAATGGTGCAGAAGAACATGATAGCCTATTTCCCACCATAAGCTAGAAAATTTGCCGACAAAGCGAGCTTTAGAGTAGTGCGTTAAAGGTTGATAGGTAAGAAAGCCGAGGGATAAACAAGTAAATGTGCTTGCGGTTTGTTGTTTATTAAAAAAAGTGATGAGCTGCGCCGAATTTAATCGGCTTCTTTTTTCAATAGATTCCATGATATCAAGAAAACTTTTTAAAAGTGGCAAAATAAAAATTAAACCAATAATGCTTAGTAACAAAATACGCGGCACTCGCCCAGCGCCAGCACTTTTATCTATTTGAATCACGGCATTCGTAGGGGCGGGCTCATGTGTCCGCCCGGCGGCCTTTACTTTAAGATCAGAATCAACCCCCGTAGCTTTTCCCGCCAATTCCAAAATAATTTGTGAAAACAAAAAAGCTAACAAAAAATAAGCCATACTAACAGCGGGCAGCGTGTGATAGCCCCAGGCATTGCGCGGAATAATAAATGCAGCAATAAAGCCAAGCAAACCTAAAAATAATAAACGGCCTAACTGTGGATAGCGGTCATTTTTTGCAGCAAGCAAATAAAAAATCGCCACAGCCAAACTAAATAAAACGGTATTATAGTGGAAAATGATAGCCCAAGATTGTTTTTGGCTAGGGTAATAGAATTGCAATGCTAAGGGCGCGACAATATGGCTATACGCCGGATAAGCAAACCACACCCACGCTAAATAACTTATTGTAATAAATAAAGCAATAAGGGTTTCGGTTCTAAACCAAGCAGCCCAATTTTTTGTTGCAACCATTAAAAAAAGTTCGATGAAAATGGGGGTGATTAAAAAAAAGGGTTTAATAGAAAATCCAATACCAGCAGCAACTCCAATCACTATCGCGAATCCAGGAGGGATTAATTTATTTTTTAAACGCAGCGCTGCTGCGATTAGATAGGGCAACGTAAATACCACGACTAAATGCTCACGTTGGCCAAACTGATAAGCGGGCAACAACAATAAAACATAGGCTGCAATATAAGAAACAAGATAATTAAATCCACTATTTTCTCCAAAAAATGTAGTTAGCATTCGATGCGAAAGTAAGAGGCTGCCTACAATAAGCAAAGTAAAATAAAGCGGCATACCTAAATGGATGTTGAGAGTAGTGACTTTGGCAAGCAAGATCGGCGGGCTGTAAAGATACAGAATGAGCGGCGGATTATTTTCAAAAAAGTCGGTCACATAGTTCCCGCCAGCTAACATTTGTTTTGCTAAATGTATTCCATTGATCACATCGTCATTCAGCAATCCTTGGGTTTGCAGAAAACAAGTCAGCAGTGCGAGGATGGTAAGCGGTAAGTACCAATAAGCCCATTGTTTTTTCAAAAAATTGTCCTTAAAAGTGTAACCCAACGCCGTTAATTTATTCAGGAAAGTAATCCAGAAAAACATGACAAGATGACTGGTATTTGACTACAATCGTGAACGTTACTTATCATCGGTCATTGCTGCGGCGGAGAAATCATGCTTAATAAAAAGCTATCCATCATTGTACCTGTTTATAAAGAAGCCAACAACATTCAGCCTTTTTTGCAGCGAATTGAGCCTGTTTTAGCAGCGATGAAAGTGGAGTATGAGCTCTTATTTTGCTTGGACCCTTCCCCTGATCAAACTCAGCAAGTCATTGAGCAAGAAATTGAGCGCAATCCGCACATTAAATTAATTTTATTTTCACGACGATTTGGTCAGCCCGCAGCAACCATGGCGGGAATTTTTTTGTGTGAAGGAGATGCCGGTGTCGTGATCGATGTTGACTTACAAGACCCACCCGAACTCATTGCAGCACTTTATCAAAAATGGTTGGAAGGCTATGAAGTCGTTTATGCCAAACGCAAATCTCGCCAGGGTGAAACTGTTTTGAAACGCTTAGTCGCCTATTGGGGTTATAAAATCATCAACAAATTAAGCGATGTTGATTTGCCCAGAAACACGGGTGATTTTCGTATCATGGGCCGTCGTGTCATGAATGAATTACGTAAGCTTAATGAAACACATGGTTTCTTACGTGGATTAGTTGCTTATGTGGGATTCAAGCAAACCTTTATCGAATATGATCGTGATAAGCGCTACACTGGAAAAGGCAATTACAATCCATTGATAGGATCACTGAAAATTGGTTTGAACGGGCTAATTAGTTTTGGTAGCAGACCTTTGCAGCTCATGTCCATTATGGGCGGCATCATCGCTGGGTTTAGTTTTTTGCTAGGCATGTGGTATGTTTTACAAAAAATTATAGGCATGAGCTTAACACCGGGATTATCGACTACGGTATTAGTCGTTACCTTTTTTTCTGGCGTGCAACTGCTTTGTTTAGGATTAATGGGCGAGTATATGGGGCGTATTTATGATGAAGTAAAACGACGTCCCATGTATATTGTAGATCGTGTGATTGAAAATTCAAACCTAGAAAAAGTGAAATCGAATGAGCAAGATCAACACGTTATATCAGAAACATAAAATATCACTTCTTCTTTTTCTTACCGTGGGTTTTTTATCGGCCTTAGTTAATTTTTTTTCTTTCACATTTTTTTGGCGCATTTTACATTTAGATTATCGGGTCGCTGTTTCACTCGCTTATCTCTTGTCAATAGTCGCGCATTTTATTGGTAATAGGCAGTTAACTTTTAAAAGTTATCAAATCTCTGTATTGCAACAATTGCCACGTTATCTCGTGATGGCTAGCATTAATTATGCGGTCACTTTGTCATTAGCCTATTGGGTCGTGGATATATTACATTATTCACCGTACTTCGGCATTGTCGTGGGCATAGCCGGTACGGTAGTGGTGGGTTATTTATTATCTTGTTTTTGGGTGTTTCGCTTAAAGGAAAAGAAATGCGATATTTAGTAACAGGTTGCGCGGGATTTATTGGCAGCCACTTGACGGATCACTTGTTGCAACGAGGTGATCATGTGGTGGGGTATGATAATTTTTCAACTGGCATGGCAGAATTTCTTGATGATGCGCAACAATCACCTCAATTTACTTTAATAAAAGGCGATTTATTAGATAAAGAAACATTGATACGCGCGAGCCAGCAGTGTGATGGCGTGTTTCATTTGGCGGCCAACGCCGATGTGCGTTTTGGCACGCAGCATCCGCATAAAGATCTTGAGCAAAATACGATAGGGACATTTCATGTATTAGAGGCCATGCGCGTGAATCAAATTAAAAAAATAATTTTTGCGTCGACCGGTTCAATTTATGGCGAGGCGAAAATGGTTCCAACACCTGAAAATGCGCCATTTCCAGTGCAAACTTCACTGTATGGGGCATCCAAACTTGCTGCAGAAGGTCTTATTCAAGCGTATGTAGAAGGCTTTGCGATGCAAGCTTATATTTTCCGTTTTGTTTCGATTTTAGGAGAGCGCTACACACATGGCCATGTTTTTGATTTTTACAAACAATTGCGCGCTGATTCGAGTAAATTAAAAATTTTAGGCAATGGCAAACAACGAAAATCGTATTTAACTATTCAAGATTGTCTCGATGCGATTTTTTTCGCGATGGAAAATGCCCAAGAAAAAATAAATATTTTTAACTTAGGTACAGATGAATATTGTGAAGTCAATGATTCTATACGGTGGATTTGTGAGCATTTAAATATCGTGCCTCATTATGAATATACGGGGGGTGAGCGCGGTTGGGTGGGGGATAATCCATTTATTTTTTTAGATTGTGGGCGAATTCGGGAACTAGGTTGGAAGCCAAAACACAGTATTCGTGAGGGTATTATTCAAACGTTAAGATTTCTGCAAGAAAACCCTTGGGTAGTGGAGAGGCGATGACAGATTTCACGGGTAAAACGATTTTGTTAACGGGGGCAACACGTGGTTTTGGCGCCAAGCTCACCTCTCTTTTTTGGCAAGCGGGCGCAAATTTACTATTAGTGGCGCGCCATTCAGATCGTTTAATGGATTTACACGCTTCGTTAATTTCATCTCAAAAAAATCAACACGTTCAAATTTTTCCCGTGGATTTAGCTGATGCAAAGCAAGTTGAAAATTTTGCGACTGAACTTCAAGCAATGCGCATCGATATTTTAATTAATAATGCAGCCATTCAAGGGCCTATTGGATTAGCGTGGGAAAATGATTGGCAAGACTGGCAAGAAACGCTGCAAGTCAATTTGTTAGCTCCGGTTGCATTGTCTCGTGCGGTTGTTTCTGGGATGTTAAAACAAAAAACAGGCAAAATAATTCATTTGTCTGGTGGCGGTAGCACACAAGCCCGACCACAATTTTCAGCATATGCAGTAGCGAAAGCGGGATTAGTGCGGTTTAGTGAAATTTTAGCCGAGGAAGTTAAAGCTGAGCAAATTGATGTGAATTGCATAGCACCTGGCATGATGAAAACTGAATTGCTTGAGGAGATTATTCAAGCAGGTATCGCAAAGGCGGGTGAAAAAGAATTCCAACAAGCAAAAAATGCGGAAGATAATAGTGAACAGGCCGCAAGATTATGCTTGTTTTTGGCATCGCCAAAAAGCAATGGGATCACCGGAAAATTAATTAGTGCTGTTTGGGATCCGTGGGAGAGGTTTTCTGACTATCATGATGAAATTAGAAATTCAGATATTTATACATTGCGGCGGATTGTGCCGGGGGATAGGGGTAAAGAGTGGAGGTAGGGATCGAGTGGCAAAACTTGTAGGGGCATGGCGTGCCATGCCCGGCGGCTTCAGCGAGATATGCAGCACG
>CAZTDR010000073.1:0-11424 GCA_964612855.1 uncultured Coxiellaceae bacterium | reverse complement strand
GCTTAGAGCCAAGTCCGAGCAGTTGAGCAACTCCCGCAGCTTTCGCTTGTATAAGCTTCACGATATTGGTTAAGGATTTTTTTTCTATAATAGGTTGTTCTACCTCAGATTCTTTTGTTTCGTGAACGGTTGGGGCTTTCGGCTTTCTAAGACGTTGTTGTAATTCAATCGATAATGCTTCGTCCATATATCCGTAAATGATGGGCGCGGTATCAGGACATTTTTGCACAACAGGGTTGTCATTTAAAATCTCATTCATTTGAGTGGAAATATCAGCATGATTTTGAATAAGACGTTGGGTTTTTTCTTCGAGTTTTTTAAGCGCTGCTAATTTGACTAGAGGAAGCGCAAAATGGTTGAGTCCACGGCTTTTTACCCCATCCCCAATGCGCAAATGATGCGGACTGTTTTGGTCAAAAATATTAACAGTAACGCCGCTTTCACTACGGACATTTCCTGATTTAAGGCACATACTTTCTTTTATCGCTGCTTTTTCCAGGCCGGGAAAGAAATAGTTCGCCCCTTTAAGTATGATGTTTGCTAATTTATCTATCTGCTCTGTTGTTGCTGTTTGTGTTAATAGAGCGTAAGAAAGTGCTTCCAGTTCTAGTCCATTATTGTTTTCTATATTTGTTCCAGGCTCATAACTCACTAATACGGTATGTTCTTTCGTAGTAGGATCTGTCTCAATAAACGTAATACCTGCAAAGGGGCCATAGCAATATAATACGCCATAGTGTTTACCATGAAATTCTTCAGGCACACCTTTTACAAAGAAGTCAGGAGAAACTCTTAATCTTAGCATGGCTTTCGTGCGGTTTTGCCGTCCTTCTTCTGCATTGGAATACAAGCCTGCACTATGATCTAGCTTTTCAATACTAGGAGATGAGCAATTAAGTAGAACAGTTGCTTCGACCTTTGCGGGAGTGGTTGTTTGCTCATCTGGCTGCATATTCCGTAGTTCAACTGAATATTTCGTATTCCCTACGAAAGTTCTATGCAATTTACCTTCATTATCCGTTGCTTCAACTCGTTTCACTTCAACTGATTTTGTGACATTCAGTGCTTCTGTATTGGTATGGAGCGTAATGTTAGGATGAGAATTAATGCGCTGAATGAGATGTTCTCTCATTTTCGGCCAGGCAATTATTTTTTCGGATACCCAGTAACGCGCTTTAATTTCTCGTTTTTGCATTTGCCCTTTATTTTGGGGATCAGGGAATTCGAGAGTTTCAGGTTGTAAATCGACAAATAATTTACCTGGTAAACCAAAAATTTGATTTACAGTGGTATCATGCTTTAGGAGTTGAGCATAATGTTGGGTAATTTGCCCTGCTGTTTGTAGGGGTTGGTTAAACCAATCTTCTTGAGCAAAAGCCACGTTGTTTTGTTTTAAATCAGAAACATACTTAAGATAGTCTGTTTTAAGTTTTTCTGATTTTGTTGGTAGTCGCTGAAATAATTTTTCGGGCAACCCAAAAACGGCATTTTTAGGATCTTCTTGTATACGTTTTCTATAATGATCTGTAATTTGTTTTACATAAGCCTCATACTCTTCAGGTTCAAAGCCATCCAGTAAACGGTATTCGGTACCAACACCGGGTTCTATAAATGTTTCGTAAGCATGATAGAATTCTATTCCTTGGTCGAGGATATGCTTGGCGGTCGTGATATTATTGTAATGACCACCTGAACCAACACGATATGCTGTTGCATCAGTGGTGCTACCTAGAGCCTGTTTTAGTCGTTCAATGAGAGCACTTTTTTTATTCATTTTATTCGGATCTGCTACTGCAAGCGTGTTCACACAACCGGACCCACCTGCGCCTATTGCTAAAACGTCAAATCTTGTTTCTGACATGAATTAACCTCGTAATATATTAATTATACTAGGATTTTTAAAATTGTTTTGCGGAAGTTGCTATTGTTCTTCCATTTGACTGTATAAAAAATGAAAGAAAATCGCTTATAGTTGATTATTTTAATTAGAATTCAGAAAGCATTGTATCCCTCATATGCAATATCCTGAATTCTGGGATTTATATGCGCGCTATTTTAACAGAAAGGTCTAGAAAGAGGAATCAAATTTACTAACCTATTTTGCTTATGTGTATATAAGAAAAGACTTTTATGACGCTCTGAACGCCGTCTGTCGTTCGTGCCAAATCAATTGCAATTTCAGCTTGTTCAGTCGGAATGATGCCCATTAAATAAACAATTCCATTTTCAGTAATCACTTTAATTTGGCTGGGATCTATCTCATTGGTGGCGATCAATTTACTCTTAATTTTGGTAGTAATCCAAGTGTCACTCACTTGCGTTAACGCAGAGAGGGGAGCTGAGATGACCGTCACATTATGAATTTCTTTTACACCAGGAATTTTTTTGACGATGTTTTCAATTTCTCGACGCTGAGCCGCATTTTCAACTTGTCCAGAAATTAAGACCACACCATTAAAACAGGAGACAGAAACATGGGTATTTTCAAATCGGCTCGTATCGACATAAATGGACCTTTCTGCTTTCATTGTAATGTAATTGTCATTCAAGCTGGCTTGAATGGTGTGACGGTTATAAACAGCTTGTGCACCAGTGACAGCAGCATTGATGCAGCTTAATAAAGGGAAAAGTAAAAATCCGAGTAAAACGACGCGCAGGATAAATTGAGCCAATGAGAAATCTCCTTTTCTCAAGTCCATAATGTAGGGTGGCACGTCAGCAGTTCCCGCTGACATTGCGCAAGCAAACGCTTTGCTTTTACGCAGCATCTAACCAGGAAAGGAGTTCTCGCGTTTTTCAGCGGGAACTCCTGGTGGTACGGTGTAATCTTTTTATAAATCCATTATTTGATTTAATTTGTATACTTAAAAATCTTCACCACTTTTTGCACGCCTGACACTTGTCGTGCAATATCAACAGCCATTTCTGCTTGGTCTTGAGTAACGAGCCCCATGAGATAGACTGTTCCGTTTTCTGTCACTACTTTAATGGTTCCCGATTTCAAATCTTGGGTTGCGAGCATTTGTGTTTTAATTTTTGTCGTAATCCAGGAGTCGCTGGTACGAGTCAATGAAGAAGTGGTGCCTCGCACGGTAAGTTGATTATACACTTTTGTGACATCGCTAATACTATGGGCAATATCATCTGCTTGTTGCCGTTCTGCGTCAGTGCTTGTTTCGCCGGTTAATAATACCACTTGATTGAAGGTGGTAACTTCAATATGACTGTTGGTATGTAGGGCATACGTTGTGCGAATTTTATCAGAAATTTGCTTGGTAATATCTTGATCTTTGGCTATGTTTGCAAGTTTTCGATGATCATAAACCACGGCCACACCCGCGGCACCTGCAGCAGCACCTGCTACAAAAAAACACCCTTGCAAAGAAGAAGTTAATAATAGGATGGTTAGGATCTTTCTCATATATTGCCTCGTTAAATGCTAAAAATGTAGGGTGGATTAGACGCGTTTTTAGCGTCGTAATCCATCTTTTTTTGGCGCTGATTGGGTGGATTACGGTTTGTCCCTAGGGAATTGCTTCTCCATGACCAAATAATTGATAATCAATCGCGTCACAAATGCAATGAATAATTAATAAATGCGTTTCTTGAATACGCGCTGTTTCGTGAGCAGGAACGCGAATTTCAATATCACCTTCTTTCAAAAGCTCTGCCATTTTACCGCCATCGCCACCCGTAAGTGCGATGACATTAATATTTCGATCATGTGCAGCTTTAATGGCATTTAAAACATTCTGAGAATTGCCACTGGTTGAAATCGCCAACAGGAGATCACCCGATTGTGCCAATGCGCGCAACTGTTTCGCGAAGACTTCATGATAACTATAGTCATTCGCAATGGAAGTGATGGTAGATATATCCGCTGTTAAGGCAATGGCAGGTAAGCTGGGACGTTCGTGCTTAAAACGATTTAACATTTCGCCAGAAAAATGCATGGCATCGCATGCAGAACCTCCATTGCCGCAGCTCAGGATTTTGTGCCCATCTAGCAAGCATTGTACAGTGCGTTCACAAGCCGCAGCAATGACCTCAGTAATGCTATCGGCCGCATTAATTTTAGTCTGAATGCTTTCACTAAAATTATGTTTAATTCGATCTAGTATCATAAAATATCCGCAGTAAAAGCGTTTGGTATCCACTCTAATTGGTCTTGGCATATGCCAATCACATCAAAGCGGCAGTTGATTTTATCTAACCAATTTCGCTGTTGTAAAAAAAAGAGAGCTGTGGCTAAAATTTTTTTTTGTTTAGGTAGGGTGATACTTTCGATTGCGCCGCCATAGCTTTGTTTTACACGCGAACGGACTTCAATGAATACCACTTCGTCTGTATCTCGCATGATTAAATCAATTTCTCCCATTACCGTACGAAAATTTTTCGCAATCAACAATAGTCCTTTTGTTTGCAAAAATTGACACGCGCGTTGTTCGGCGTCATGGCCTGCTTGTTTTTTATGGGCGGCCATTTCGCATTTGCACCCAAGCTAAACGACGATAAATTTTATGTTGTGATGTGAGCGTGAGCGCACCCGTTGCACCATAAATTGGAAAATTGGGCAAAATGCTTAATCGATTGTACTGATTATTTAACATATAAGCATCGCGCCCTAAGGCATAAAGCCGGTTAGAGCGTGGCGAGTTTTTGTTTGCAACGCCACCTGTTTGTAAGGTCCAGGGCATATCGGCAAATGTCACTCCATTTAAGTCAGAATCGGATGCCGAAGGTGAGCCTGAGTAAACGACAGAAGTGGCATAAATTGGCACATTGGCTGCGTAATAATATTTTAAAAGTGGCACAATTTGACGCGCGGTTTGTGGCGGCGCTAATAAAAAGATAATGTCGAAATCTTGACGGCGTTGTTGCTTTGGAGCAAGGGTCTGATCTCGATTGTTGTTGGGATTTGCATGCAACAAGCTTGCAATTCCTTTATTTAAATCAGTTTGATTGCCGAAATAAAAAGTGTCGACAACGGAGCCGCCGAGTGATTGCCAATTGGCTGTCAGTGATTTCACCACTCGCTGCCCCCATGCATCTTGCGGCGCAATTAATAGCGCACGCTTATGACCTGTTTGCCACGACTTTTCAGCTAATTGTTTTGCTTCATCTAAAGGTGACAAACCAAATTCATAAAAATTGCTAGGGAGTGAGCCAAACCAAAGATCAGTATAATTTAATGCGAGGGTAGGAGCAGGAAAGTTACCCAATCCAGCCAGTTGTTGTACATCGTCTTTAGTCAAAGGCCCAACAACGCTGTCGGCACCTTTCGAGACAGCTTGTTGATAGAGGGCAGGCATGCTGGGGTTTTGTGTAGTATCAAAAAAAGAAATGGTTTGCTGACGTTGAATCGGTGATGCGTAATAAGCGCTTAAAAAACCATCACGCACGGCTTGACCCGATTCACTTAAGCTCCCTTGTAAGGGTAGCAATAATGCAATATGCGCGGGCGCTCTCGTATTTTGTAAACTGATGAGTGTGCTATTGCTTGGAAATAATGTATTAGCAGAATGCGTTGGGTTTGCCGTTCTCCATGCAATTAACTGATTAACGAGTTGATTGGTGTCGGTGCTATATTGTTTGCTGATTGCTGCTAATTTTAACCACGCTGTGATGCTAGGATCAGTGGCGCTGGCTGCTGCAGTTTGTAGTTCGGATAACGGAATATGTTGTAATTTATTCCAAACGGTAGCAGTATCACCTTGCCAAAATACAGGATCATTGGGGAAGCCTTGTAAGTTAACCGGTGCATTTTGTAGCGCGGCTTGGGAGCCAGAAAGGTTTGAATGAAATAGATTTTGGGTAGTTTCGCAACTCGTTAAAACCAATGTGCCAACTAACGCCAAGAGTAGAGCAGAGATATTTTTTCTCATAACATGAAGATCCGATCAGGCAATTAAGTGAATCTAAGATAGCATTTTACCCTATGAATATAAATCATTTTGGTACGTTATATGTAGTGGCAACGCCTATTGGCAATTTGCAAGACATGAGCTTGCGTGCCATAGAAATATTAAAATCGGTGAGCTGTATCGCGGCAGAAGATACCCGCCACAGTGCTTCATTATTACGCCATTTTATGATTAATACAAAGACATTTGCACTGCATGAACATAATGAACGTGAGCGTGCCAATCTATTGTTGGAACGTCTGCAACAAGGCGAATCAATTGCATTGATTAGCGATGCGGGCACACCTCTCATTAATGATCCGGGTTATTTTCTCGTGCGTGAAGCGCGAAAAGCGGGTATCCGGGTGGCATCTATTCCCGGCGCTAGCGCGCTCATTGCAGCATTAAGTATCTCCGGGCTGCCCACAGATCGATTTTGTTTTGAAGGTTTTTTAGCGGCAAAAAGTAAAGCGCGCCTGCAACAATTAGAAAAATTACGCTTTGAAACCAGAACACTCGTTTTTTATGAAGCACCGCATCGTGTGTTGGACACATTGCAAGATATGCAACAAATATGGGGTGCTGAGAGAGAAGTCGTAATAGCTCGTGAATTAACAAAAATGTATGAAACCGTTTATTCTGCACCTGTTGCTCAGTTGATTGAGTGGGTTAAGAAAGACGAAAATCAGCAACGAGGCGAGATTGTTTTGGTGGTACGAGGTGCAGAAGAGTCTCCAACTGAATCAGAAAAACTCTCGGTCGATTTCATTTTAGCGCTTTTATTAAAAGATTTACCACTTAAGCAAGCCGTTGAATTAACAGCAAAAATGACCAATAAACGCAAAAATGATATTTATCAGCGCGCATTAGAGCTTAAAAAAGAATGAAAAGTAGGCTATCCTTCATCATAGAGTTGGCCGAGACAGTCGCTGTTTGAGATTTCTCAAACGGAGGAAAGTCCGGGCTCCATGGGCAAGATGCCAGGTAACCCCTGGGAAGCGTGAGCTTACGGAAAGTGCCACAGAAAATAAACTACCGAATGAGCAATCATTTGGAAAAGGTGAAAAGGTGCGGTAAGAGCGCACCGCGCGACTGGTAACAGGAGCGGCACGGCAAACCCCATCTGGAGCAAGACCAAATAGGAACTTAGGAAAGCGTAAGTTTTCCAAGTGCGGCCCGCACTAAGTTCGGGTAGGTTGCTTGAGGTGTTTGGCGACAAACATCCCAGATAAATGACTGTCCACGACAGAACCCGGCTTATTGGCTGACTCTATTCTTTCTTTTTTCTGAATCTTTTCTGATTAATTACTACGTTTTTTTGGCGTTGTTGCGTAATTCACTGATTTTTCGTGCCCGAGCCTGTGTGCGTGCCCGCGCCCGTCTTTTCCTCTACAAACCAACTAAGCATCCAGCTTTTCTGATTTTGGCATACCAAGATGAACCATTTTATTTAGAATATTAGCCATAATCTTAGCCTCTATTTTTTGATTAATAAAATTTCGTCCACGAAGCGAGCCACCTATAGCCAAAAGATCTGCGACCGAATGCGCGGGTATTTTTGATATTTGTCAGCGTCTTCAGATTATTACAGGATCTTATTATTTAAAGGGCGGAGAATTGTCAACAGACCCTAAGATGGCTAAAGAAAAAGGTTAGTGTTTTCCGCAAAGAAAAGACGGGCGCGGGCACGCACACGGGCTCGGGCACGAAAAATCAGTGAATTACGCAACAACGCCCGTTTTTTCGCTTTATTCATTTGATGTGTTGATTTTGATGGGCACGCTGCGCCACGTCATATCCGGGTTTCTCCCTATCTTTTGAAGAATTACCGCAAATACGCCCTCAAAGTGGTAAAAAGTGGTGTATTGTGGGAATTAGTGGTATATTTCTCTTTAAGAAAGGGCATAAAAAATACGAATTCAGGAGCCCACGGTCGCAGGGAGGATGATGTGTTCAGAGGCGTCAATGGAGTCAATATCGATGTGAAAGGTAGGATTATGGTTCCTACCCGTTACCGTGAGCGGTTACAAGAAGGCCGCAGCGCTATCGTATTGACGATTGATACCGAAGAAAAATGCTTATTGCTCTATCCTCTCAGCGCCTGGGAAGAGATTGAAAATAAACTCGCCCAATTACCCAGTTTTAACCCTGCGGCTCGCCGCATCCAACGTTTATTAATAGGTCATGCAACTGAGGTTGAATTAGACACACAAGGTCGTATACTCTTGCCGCCCTTATTGCGCGAATATGCTGGCTTGACGAAACACGCCATGCTGATTGGGCAAGGTAAAAAACTTGAGTTGTGGGATGAAACACATTGGCAAGAACGTCGTGATCAATGGTTGTCAGAAGAAGCGAACACGGATGCAACATTACCGGATGAAGTGAAAAAACTGTCATTGTAATAGGTATAAAATATGGCGGCATGTCGAATGAATGAAAAATTTAATGAACATCAATCGGTGTTACTCGCAGAAGTCATCGAAAATCTTGCGATTAAACCCGATGGGGTGTATCTCGATACGACATTTGGTCGCGGTGGTCATGCGCAGGCTATTTTAGAGCGTTTGGGCCCTAAAGGTAGGTTGCTTGCACTGGATAAAGACCATGAAGCGGTGGCTTACGCGCAGCAAAATTTTTCCTATGATGCGCGTTTTTCTATTCAGCAAGGCACGTTCGCTAAATTGGCAGATTGTGTTGCAAAACATAATTTGCTGGGCAAAATCAGCGGAATTTTATTTGATTTAGGTGTTTCCTCCCCGCAGTTAGACAATCCTGATCGCGGATTTAGTTTTATGCGTGATGGAAAATTAGATATGCGTATGGATGTTACACAGGGCGTTGATGCGGCAACTTGGCTCGCCCGAGTAGATGAAAAAGAATTGGCAGACATTTTATGGCAATACGGAGAAGAGCGCTTTTCTCGTCGTATCGCAAAAGCGATTGTGCAAGCTCGCGAACAGGGGCCCATTGTCACAACTTTGCAATTAGCTGAGATCATCAAAAAAGCGCATCCAGCATGGCAGAAAGGCAAGCATCCGGCAACACGCAGTTTTCAAGCCATTCGTATTGCCGTGAATCAGGAATTGCAGGATTTGGAAGAAGGATTGGCGCAATCAATCGACGCACTGCAAGTGGGAGGGCGTTTAGCCGTCATCAGTTTTCATTCATTAGAAGATCGAGTGGTTAAACATTTTATGCAGCATCAAGAAAAAGGGAAGGATCTTCCCTTTGGTTTACCGATTAAACATGTTGATGTGGAAATGCGTTTTAAACGTTTAGGCCGAGCTATTAAACCAAGTGAACAAGAAATTGCGGAGAATCCACGTGCTAGAAGTGCCATTTTACGAATAGGGGAGAAACGACTATGAATGCAGCAGCCCGTATACTCAGTGAAAGCGTACCCTCTCGCAGCTTTATACTATCTGTCATTTTAAAACGTTCTCAATTGCCCTTGTTGATGATGGTGATTGCTGTGTTGGTTACCGCATTGACCGTGATTTATATTACCAATGCAACGCGTGGATTGAATGGAGCGATTCAGCAGAAATTAACGGAGCGTGAACAACTTCACGTGCAATGGAGCCAGTTGCTTTTGGAAAGAAGTACTTGGATCATGCAAGCGCGCATTCAAAATCTTGCGCAAGGTAAACTGGGCATGTTTGTTCCTGATAATAAATCTCTGGTAGTGATTAACGAGTGAAAGAAAAAATAACGATATCGTTTAGCGCATGGCGCTTTTATTTATTAAATTTTTTTATTGTGGCAGTAGTAATTGGGTTAATGGCACGCATCATTGACCTTACGGTTATCAAGCGGCAATTTTTGCAAGGCCAAGGAAATGCGCGTGCTTTGCGAGTGCAAGAAGCGTCTGCATTTCGCGGGATGATTACCGATCGCAATGGTTATCCATTAGCCATTAGCGCCTCTGTTTTTTCGGTTTGGGTCAATCCAGAAGAGTTTGATGTTACGTCAAAAAAATTGCAAACCCTTGCTCATCTTTTAAATCTGAAACCCAAAGCCATCCAGGCTAGTATACAGCACGCTCTCAAGAAAGATCGTCAATTTGTTTATATCAAACGTCAAGTTCCGCCTATTATCACCCAGCAATTACGTGCAGAAAATATTCCAGGCGTTTATTTTCAACAAGATTATAAGCGTTTCTATCCAGAAGGAGAAATAGCAGCGCACGTACTGGGATTTACGAATATTGATGATCATGGTCAGGAAGGCATAGAGCTTGCTTATAATGATTGGTTGGGTGGGGTCGCGGGCAAGACGTTAGTTGTCAAAGATCGCACGGGCCGTGTGATTAATGATGTGCGGAAATTACAGCAACAAAAACCTGGGAATGATTTGCATCTCAGTCTCAATCGTCGTATTCAATATTTGGCTTATCTGGAACTATTGGAAGGTGTTAAGAAAAATCTTGCTGTCTCAGGGTCGGTTGTCGTGCTCGATATCAAAACAGGCGAAGTGCTGGCGATGGTTAATCAACCCTCGTTTAATCCCAACAAAATGGCAGGACAAAAAAAAGAGACATTTCGTAATCGAGCCGTCACGGATAGTTTTGAACCCGGTTCAACGATGAAATCATTTAGCATTGCCACTGCATTGGCGAGTAAGAAGTTTAAACCCGATACCCTGGTTGATACGACACCCGGTTGGATTCATATTGATCGTTATACGATTCATGACGAACACAACAAAGGATTAATTAATGTTATGCAAGTGTTGCAATATTCCAGCAACGTAGGTGTTTCCAAAATTATGCTAACCCTTCCGCCTGATAATTTATGGAATTTCTTGCAACATTTAGGTTTCGGTGAAATAACAGAAATTGCTTTTCCTGGCGAGCAAGCTGGCCGATTAATTAAGCCGCGAATTTGGACGCCTATCGCATTGGCGAGCTTATCGTTTGGTTATGGCATTTCGGTGACAACGTTGCAGTTAGCGCATGCTTATGCAACCCTGGCAAACGACGGCATTAAAGTTCCTCTTTCATTATTACGCGTAGAAAAGCCACCTGTCGGTGAACGCGTCTTAGATAAAAAAACAGCGCATCAAATGTTGGATATGTTGCAATCGGTATTAGCGAAAGGCGGTACGGGTGAACCGGCGCGCGTGCCAGGCTATTTGGTGGCAGGTAAAACCGGCACTGCATTGATTTCTGCTGCAGGGCAAGGTTATCAAAAACATCACTATACTTCTTCATTCGTCGGTATCGCGCCAGTTAGTCACCCGCGCTTGGTCGTGGCCGTGGTGATGCATGATCCTCAAGGCAAGCAATTCCTAGGCGGTTATGTTTCAGGCCCTGTCTTTGAGAAAATCATGGAAGGTTCGCTGCGTATTTTGAATATTCCGCCTGATGATCCGGGCGTTTTAGAAGTTCAATCCGAGTCACGCCCGGGCTAAAAAATACGTAGGGTGGATTACGGTAAATTCCCTTACGTTTGAAGATAAAGAGTGTAGGGGCATGGCGTGCCATGCCCGGCGGCATCAGTGAGATATGCAGCACGGG
>CAZTDR010000072.1:0-11616 GCA_964612855.1 uncultured Coxiellaceae bacterium | reverse complement strand
TCGCACCGTAATCCACCAATTACACGCTGCTAAATGGTGGATTACGGTGCGAAAAGCGCGCACCTAATCCACCCTACATTTATTTTTCCAAAAACTTTATTACGGCGGCTAAAAAACGCGTCGCTTCTCCCCCTGTTACCGCACGATGATCAAATGTCAACGATAACGGCGCCACACGGCGAATTTCAATCTTGCCATTATGTACACGTGCTTCATCACGCAATTTACCACAACCTAAAATGGCAACCATTGGCGGAACCACGATCGGGTTTGCATAACGGCCTGCGATCGTACCAAAATTAGAAAGTGTGATGGTGGCACCTTGTAAATCACTTGGTGCAACAGTACGAGATCGCACCGTTTGTTTAAATGTATCAATCTGCGTGCGTAATGTTTGTGGGGTTTGATGGGCGACATCTTTTAAAACCGGAACAAATAAACCTTCTTCGGTATCCATTGCTAAACCAATATTGATTTCTTGATGCAAGCAACGTTCCATATTTTTTCCATCGTACCACGCATTCAGTGAAGGCTCTGCATTAACGCCAGCCACCATCGCTTGAATTAAATTTGCAGTAAAATTGGAACTCATTTGGGTGACATCGGCATCGTCAATAATCGTGACGGGCACGACTTCCTGATGGGATTGTGCCATAACAATTGCCATGCTGCGGCGAACACCATGAAGTGTTTCAACATTGCCGGTTAATTTAGTTTTGGGTGCCCCTGCTGCTTTTTTAACATCGTCTGCGGTGATTTGTCCTTGAGGACCGCTCGGTGTAACGCTGGCTAAATCAACATTCAACTGTTTTGCTAACGCGCGCACGGCAGGCATGGCTTTGGCTGTGCTTGAGGTTTTGTTTGCGGAACCAATGATGATATTGCCTTCATCCAATAACGTCGCACTTTCCTCCAAACTTCCAACGACCGTGCCTTTGTCTTTCTGTGCCGGCTCTTCACCACCTTCAAATTCCACTAACGGCGCATGCGTTGGCACGATATCGCCATTTTTACCAAATAGTTTTACGATCTTTCCGGCTCGAGGTGCAGGCACATCCACTACCGCTTTGGCTGTTTCCATGCTAACCATCGGTTGATCGACCGTAACCGTATCACCTTCCTTAACATACCATTGGTGAATTTCTGCTTCTGCTAATCCTTCCCCTAAATCGGGTAAATGAAATATCTTCATGCAAACTCCATGACTTGTTGAACGGCTTCAATAATTTGTCCCTCGCTTGGTAAATAAAATTTTTCCAAACGTGCATAGGGCACAATCGTGTCATAGCCCGTGACGCGCTGCACAGGTGCTTTCAAAAACATTAAACCTTTTTCGGCGATTTGCGCAGAAATTTCGGCACCCACCCCACACGTGCGTGCCGCTTCGTGAATAATAACACAACGGCCTGTTTTCTCTACCGATGCTAAAATGGTGTCCATATCGATTGGCTTAATGGTGGCAAGATCGATGACTTCAGCACGTATCCCCTCTTGGCTCAGTTTTTCTGCTGCAGCTAACGTTTCTTTCACTAACGAACCCCATGTCACCAACGTAACATCTTCACCGACGCGCAAGGTAAAACAAACATCCAATGGTAATGCTTTACCATCATCTGGCACGGCTTGTTTTGCCCAACGATAAAGCCGAGACGGCTCTAAAAAAATCACCGGATCGGGATTACGAATCGATGCTAACAACAAACCATAGGCACGAGTGGGAGAAGATGGCATGACTACACGTAAACCTGGAATATGGGCGAAGAGTGCTTCGGTACTTTCGGAATGATGTTCGGGTGCGCGAATTCCACACCCATACGGTGCGCGAAAAACCACAGGGCACGTCATTTTACCGCGCGTGCGATTACGAATGCGCGATGCGTGATTAATGATTTGATCCAGAGCAGGATACATAAAACCCATGAACTGAAACTCCGCTACGGGGCGTAAGCCCTCAATCGCCATGCCAATCGCTAAACCCGCAATCATTGATTCGGCAAGTGGTGTATCACGTACACGCTCAGGACCAAATTTATCTAACAATCCGACAGTGGCGCGAAAAACACCACCATTGCGAGCGATATCTTCACCCAACACCACGACGGTGGGATCCGCTTGCATTTCATAGGCGAGTGCTTGATTAATCGCTTCAACCAGCGTTATTTCTGCCATGTTTAATCTCTCCGATTTAATAACATATCACGCTGTTCGATATACGTTTCTGGCAGCGTTTCATATAAATAATCAAACATCGACACTGTTTTAACTGGCGGAACCGCTAAGTACTCTTGCACAGTTTTTTCGACATCGGCAGAACATTGCGCGAGAAAAGCCTCTTCTTTGGCTTGCGACCAAACTTGGATGCTTTCCAAATAGGTTCGCAAACGAAAAATCGGTTCTTTTTTCCATTCAACGTCACGTTGATTTTTGGGTTCATAGCGACTGGCATCATCGGCCGTTGTATGATCATGCTGTCGATAACAAATCATTTCAATCAAGGTAGGTTCATGCTGTTTGCGGGCTTTTTGCACGGCCTCTGCAACACGGCAACGTACAGCCAGTACATCGTTGCCGTCCACTTGCTCACCGGAAAATCCAGCAGCAATTGCTTTTTGTGCGATGGTTTTTGCTGCTGTTTGTTCGCTGCGTGGTATGGATATCGCCCATTGGTTATTATTTACTACAAACACAACCGGTAATTTCCAAATACCCGCGACATTCATCGCTTCGTAAAAATCGCCTTCAGAGGTGCCACCTTCACCACACGTCACTACCACGGCACGTTCTTCTTTGCGAATTTTGAGTGCAGTCGCAGCACCCACCGCATGTAAAACTTGTGTGCTGATAGGGACAGCATAGGGGAAATGATGTTTGGGATCGGCGAACATATTACCGCGCTCATCGCCGCCCCAATATAATAAAATATCAACGGGATTGACGCCGCGTTGTACTAATGTTGCCACATCTCGATAATAGGGCACAAAAATATCATCTTTGGGAATCGCATCACCTACGCCAACAAAAACCGCTTCTTGGCCGCGTGTGGAAGGATAAGTGCCCATTTTGCCGGTGCGCTGTAAGGCAATCGCTTTGGTATCAAAAACACGACTCAAAACCATTTGCTGATAAAGCCGCACCAGATGTTCAGGATTCTTTGCAAACTCAGGCGCGTCGCTGGCTAACTGACCGTGTTCATCTAAATATTGAAAATAGGGAATCTCAAACTGAGCAACAATTTTCACGTAGGATAGACTCCTCATCCATTTGAAGTGGATTCAAGGGTATAACTCACTTGACGTAGAGTCAATATTCTCAGGTTAAAAGCCGCATGGTCAACGACAATTTTGTACTTGCCCTCTTTTTCCTCTACGATAGGATACCAAAGTATATTAATACTAATAACAAGGAGATGGGTCGATGCCATTATTTAGTAATCATAAAATTACAACTGAAATCACCACGTATTTAGCCGACTACAACGACAATAAAGGTTTGTTAGAATTAGATAGCATTAATAAAAAAGCGACTGCTGACCGTGTTCTTAAAAAAATAAATGATTTTATTCGTGACAAAAAAGACGACGCTGAATGGGCAAAATTATTATTAGAAATGGGTGAAATTGCAGATTCCTATCAATTTGCCGGTGTCGAACACTCAAGATTTACTGAAACATTTTACATGATCATCCATGTCATTCGTCGAGAATTGGACCCGGATGCATTGCAACAAGAAACCCAACTGCAAAATGAAGCGCTTCAACAAGCAAAAAAGGCTTATTTAAGCGCCAAAAAAGAAAATAAAGAATTAACCGATATTCAACAATTAGGAGATAAGATAGGCATCTGCATTCGCAAACTTGCTCATCTAGGTGAAATATCTCCCTTACTGGATCTGGATATCGATGATATTGCTGCACTCTACAGCCAGAAAACAGCAAGCAATCTATTCAACCTTGGCTTGAGCTTCGTCAGTCTAGCTAAAAGTGTTAGCTCCTCTACAATTGTAGGTTATCAATACGCTTATGTGAATGGTAAACATACGTCAAAAACGGAGGAAGCGATTCGTGCCCAAAATCTTAAACCCTCTAGGCATCTTCCTCTCGTCACCCAAGACGGTGGAATGACAGACGATGGTAAAAGAGAACTGCTTTTTGAAAATATTTTCATAGCGAACTATTACAATAATAAAAGGCCTGAAACTAAAGATACATCCGCTCCCGCAGTTTCGACAGCTAAAAAGACCTCTCCGCCTTTGCCTGCAAACGAAACCTTGGAACAGAAAAAAGAGGATAATCTCACTTGCATAACACATGATTTTGCAATGCAGCTTGTTAAAGATTTAGAAGAGTACCAACTCTTAAAAAAATCTCAGGAAACCTATTTAATTAACGGATTTACTTCAGATATCGATGCGAAAAAAACTAAGTGTAATTATATTGAGAAAAAATTAAAAAGATTAGCTGCGGAAAAAACCTCTACAGAAAAATGGTTAGACTTTGTTATCGAAATAGGCACATTAGCGGATGAAACGCAAAGAAACGGTACAGTTTGCTCGGGGTTTACTGAAGTACTTTATTTAATCTTGCATAAATTACGACGAGAAATTGAAAAAAATAGTTCAGTTGAATTTAAAGAAAAGTTAGATTCCGAAAGAAAACTTTTAACGGACCAAGAAAAATCTTTACGCATTTCAAAACTCAAAAGCTCTGATTCTGCTGATGAAGAAAATGTAAAACGCGCTCAGGAAAAAACAGATCAAGCTCGTTCACACCTCGCTTATCTAGGAGATGTTGATCCTTTGTTAGCATTTCATTCAGCCAAGTTACATTCAAAACATCTTTATTATGGTAATGAAGAAAAAACCCCTCTCCTTAATGACTTCCGTGGTTTTGAATATATGCAACGAAAAAGACCGCGTTATGGTTATACAGAGTCTGTCTGTTCTTTTTTGCCTATCGTCGTACAAAATGCATTTGTTGAAATTTATGAAAAAAAATATGGCACAGCTTTAGCTAAAATAAGAAGAGTCAAAGAAGAGACTACACCTGTCGGGACAGCTTTTTTCCGACCATCCAGTCAGGGCCCATCCACTCCGGAAGCATCCGTCCAGACTACACTATCACTGAGCACGTCAAACCTCGCCTCATAACGCCATGGCTGGGAAGGTGTAGGGTAGATTAGGCGCTTTTTAATTAAATTGCAGCATTGTTTGGTGGATTAAGATGCAAAAAACGCATCTAATCCACCCTACGTTTTTGCTACGACGACCCAATCAGAACTCGTAGGGTGGAATCCACCAAATATAATCAAATTGCCGAGTTGTTTATGGATCATGGCAAGTGATTTATATGAGCAATATTGTAATATTTGATTTTTATTTTAACAAAAATAGTGCGTTGATCCGTGGCGTTTTTAATTCCATGTTAAACTAAAATTATAACTCGAAGAAAATTTTCACATGGACCGGGTATATTCACTGCCATCATCCTCCAGTATAACGGAGACTCTCAAGGAAGATTGCACTTCTCTCTTGCGCACCTGCGGATGAACTAAGGAGTGTAGTCATGACCAATCGTAGCGGATGGGTTAAGCCACGTTTTTTCTTATTTGTGTTTCTTCTGATAGGATTGCCGTTTCCGGCTCTAGCAGATCTTCCAAATGCAAATCCGCTCTACAATACCGTGAATCCGGAAACCGCCAATTTATCGTTGGCAGAAAAAAATTACGAGCAATTGCGTGCAATATTGCCTCTTTATCAAAATGCTGTTTTGCACCCATGGCCTATTGTTCCCGAAACCCAATCGAAACTCAAAGTCGGCATGAAAAATCCAGCTGTTGTCTTGTTACGCGAACGATTAAAAGCCACACAGGATTTACCGGCTTATTACGATCGATCTGATCTATTGTTTGATAAACCGTTAGCACAAGCGGTAAAAGCTTTTCAACAACGCAATGGTTTAAAAGCGGACGGTGTCGTTGGTAAATTGACATTGCAAGAATTGAATACGCCAGCAGATGTGCGGGTCAATCAAATTGTGATCAACATGCAACGCTGGATAAGTTTGTCACCACGATTAAACGGGCGCTTTATCATGGTCAATGTCCCCGACTACGAATTGTATGCGTACGACAACAATGAAAAAATACTCAGTATGAAGGCAATTGTAGGCAAACCTGAAAATGAAACTCCAGAATTACAATCGCAGATTTCCCGTGTGATTTTTAATCCTTATTGGAATGTTCCCACCAAAATCGCACAAAATGAAATTGTGAAAAAAGTGCGCGAAGATCCTGCTTATTTGGACACGATGCGGATGAAAATTTTATCCACTCAGGAAAATAATTTCCGAGAAATTCAACCTGAGGATGTCAATTGGCAGTCCGCTGAAGAAAATGGATTTCCGTATCGATTTCGCCAAGAGCCTGGCGTTGATAATTCACTAGGTATTGTCAAATTCGAATTTCAAAATTCACAAGATGTTTATTTGCATGATACACCTGCTAAGGAATTGTTTAATCAAGATGATCGTGCACTGAGTCACGGTTGTGTGCGTTTGGAAAACCCTTTAGCATTAGTGGATTTTTTGCTTAATAGTGATAGGGATTGGAACGAAGAACGTTTACAAACTATTTTAGCAGCGGATAAAACAAAGTATGTCAAAATTGATCAGCCGACACCCATTATTATCACTTACATTACTGCATGGGTAGATGAAAATGGTGCGGTAAACTTTCGAAATGATATTTATGGAAAAGATTAGGGTCGGTTGAGCATTTTCGATTTCCCCATCCGCCCTTCGGGCACCTTCCCCTGCTCGCTTAGTACGCGCCTTCCCAGCAGGGGAAGGTGCCCGAAGGGCGGATAGGGGAGTCAATAAATTATGTACTCTTCGGCTCAACTAGGGCGTGTCCTCACTCTATTTGTGCTGTTTAAAAAGTGGGAAATCGAGGCAAAATGTGCGAAAATTTGAGGCGAATAGCACCGCTATTTAAACAGCACAAATAGAGTGAGGACACGCCCTAGCCCCTACAACACATTAAACCCACTTAATATTGCCGATTCTTCCCCCACAACAGATTTAAATTGCTTTTCCTTTGGGTTCCATTCGTACACTTTTCCTTGATCAAAATCAAAAAACCAGGCGTGCAACTTTAACGTACCAGCCGCTAATTTCTCTTGCACCACAGGATAGGTTTCCAGGTTGGTTAATTGGTTTAAAATATTCATACGAGCGATTTGATTTAATTTCAACGACGGATCAATCGTCAATTGGGAACGAATTAAGCTCACCCATTGCTTTAATTTGGGCGGTAATATTTCCGGATGAAAATCTTTACAAGCTTTGATCGCTCCACAATTTGCATGTCCACAGACAACAATATCGCTAATTTCAAGGGCGGTTAACGAAAATTCAAGGGCTGCAAATTCGCTATGGCACGCTGCTTGTGACGTATCATAGGGAGGCACATAGTTTCCGACATTGCGCATGATAAATAAATCCCCCGGATTAGCCGAGGTCATCACAGAGGGAACGATACGACTATCGGAGCACGTGATAAATAACGTATGTGGATTTTGTTTTCTTCGGATGTACTCAAACAAACGCTTATCATTCTGTTGACGTTCTTCATAATAACGTCGCACGCCATGAATGAGTTGACCATAAGAAGATTGACCCGTTACTCCTTGCGTTTTTTGTCTCAATTCTTGCTCTGAAATAACATAATGTTCGTCAATAAACGTCCCATTGCCGGCTACCTTGAAAAGAGGCTCAAAGCGTCGTCCTAAGCCGGTCAGATAAAAATCCGTATTTTTTTCTCGGCAATTGTTAGCTAAATCAATAATAGCGGAGGCTCCCGAGGTATCTAAATTTTCAAGATCAGTTAAATCCAATAAAACAGTTTGACGCCTTGCTGTCTTATGAATTTGTTTTTCTAAGGCTGTGATTTTTCCCGTCGATAAAAAAGTTAGCGCGCCGGATAATGACAATCGGATCATTTGATCTTGTGAGGATTGAGAAACATGCAAGCGGGTTTGAGCTGCTTTGAACAAAACAATTAATGCAGAGGCAATAATACCCGCTTGGACACCGGCAATCAGGTCGACAGAAATAATGGTAAAAAATGTCACGGCATAGATTAAACCTTCCGCGCGTGATGTTTTCCATAATTCGAGGAATTCTCGATAATTAATCATGGAAAATGCGATAGAAAATAAAACACCAGCGAGCGCTGCAATAGGCACTAAGCTAATAATGGGCGCAAATAAGACTACAGTTAATAAAACACCAATAGAGTGAATGATACTGGAACGTCTGGTTTTCGCACCGGCTCTGACATTTGTCACTGAACGCGCAATGACCCCGGTAATGGGGATCCCGCCAAAGAATGAAACAGCAATATTCCCCAGCCCTTGTCCGGTTAGTTCTTGATCGGAATCGTGTTTTTTGTCGCGCGTTATTTTATCAATGGCACTGGAAGATAGCAGTGTTTCCAATGAGGCGAGCACATAAATGGTAAATGCGCCGAAAAATAGTTCGCTTAAACTAATCGCTGGCATCGCTGGCAAATGTGGCGCGGGTAAAGAACGTGGAATTTCTCCAATGAGCGGCACATCTAAATTAAAGAAATAAACGAGCGCCGTACTTGCCACCACCGCAGGTAAAACGGGCTGTACACGTGGCAAAATTTTTGGCAATCCGCGAATAATCACCACAGTTAATACAACTAAGAACAAACAGTCCCCGTTGATTTCATGGAAATATTGGCGCAAATGATTAAATACATCAATGATATGCGATTCTGGCGGCGGCATTAAACCAAATGCGCGGGGTAATTGGCCAATAATAATAATCACGCCGATACCAGCTGTAAAACCGGCAACCACCGGCAAGGGTACATAACGCGCTAATTTTCCAAGTCCTGCCATTCCGCTTGCAAGCTGCATTAACCCAGCGAGCAAGCACATAAATACCAAGCCTTCGAGCCCGTATTTTTCGACTGTCGCTGCTAATAAAACCGACATTGCTGCTGCCGGTCCGCTAACAGCTAACGGTGTCCCACCAAAGAAGGCGCAGACGAAGCCCGCGATAATTGCTGTCACTAATCCGACAGCCGGTGCGACGCCGGAGGCTAAAGCAATAGCCAGCGATAATGGGATAGCAACGAATGCCACGGTAATACCTGCCAGAGTATCGTCTAGCAAATATTTGGGACGTAACATTTTCTTCCATTCGGGTAATAATGTTGGAATGCCAAGTAATAGGTTTGAATTTTTCAGGAAATTCATAAAGACCCTTTCTGTATTTATTAAAAATAGGTTTTAAATTTATCGAGAATTGGGTATTGATTCAAGGAGTATTACGATTTGTTATGTTGTCGAAGTTGCTGTGCACACTACGCTTAGTCCATCCTATAGCCTGCTGTAAAAAATGGTAGGTAGAAGCGTAGCGTGCCCACCCTTTCGCAAACAACCTCGATATTCAAATTGACCCAAAGAAACATAATCGCTAGTCTGTGTGGTTTTTATTGGACAGTTTTTATGCAGACAACTCAACTCTTTCTCAAAAAAAATGAAGACCGTCGTCTACGGGCCGGACACGTCTGGATATACAGTAATGAAATTGATACCCAACGCACGCCGCTCAAAAATTTCCAACCAGGCCAAGAAGTGACAGTCCTCGCTTCTGATCAAACTTGCTTAGGTATGGCCTATGTCAATCCCCATTCTTTAATTACAGGCAGATTATTTAGCCGAATGCCCGGAACCGTACTCGATCAAACTTTCTTTTATGAACGCATCAAAACAGCGCTAGCCTTCCGCGAACATTTTTATAAAAAACCTTTTTATCGTTTGTTATTTGGAGAAAGTGATGGCCTACCCGGTGTTGTAATCGATCGATTCGATCGCACCTTGGTGGTGCAAATTACTACCGCTGGAATTGAAGTAAAAAAAGAGAGTTTAATCGCAGCCCTACGAGAGGCTTTACCTGAGATTGAGAGTATTTTATTACGTAATGATTCACAATCCCGGTCTTATGAAAAATTAGAAAATCATATCATCGCAGCATACGGAACACCGCCTGAAAAAATACGGTTAGAAGAAAATGACGTGCAATTTTTTGCACCATTATGGGACGGACAAAAAACGGGCTGGTTTTATGATCATCGTCTCAATCGCTCGCGCCTGCAGCAGTATGTGCCGGAGCAACGCGTATTAGATGTATTTAGTTATTTAGGCGCTTGGGGCATACAAGCTGCAAAATGGGGCGCCCGCCAAGTTATGTGCATTGATTCCTCTTCTCTTTCTGAAAAGTGGATAAAAGAAAATGCCGAATTGAATGATGTTGCCGAAAAAATTCAAGTGTATTGTGATGATGCTTTTGTCGCTTTAAAAAACCTGCAACAAAATAAAGAAAAATTTGACGTAATTATTTTAGATCCCCCTGCTTTTGTCAAAAAACAAAAAGATAAAAAAGAAGGTTTAATCGCTTATCAACGCATCAATGAAGCCGCACTTAAGTTGTTAGAACCGAATGGAATTCTTATCTCTTGTTCGTGTTCGATGCATGTGGAATATGAGGATTTAATTCAGTCCATTCGCCGTGCTGCACTACGAACACAACGTGAATTGCAAATCATTGAACGTGGTCATCAAGCACCTGATCATCCTGTTCATATTGCCATTCCAGAAACAGATTATTTGAAGATGGTGATTTTAAGAGTTTTAAATTAACCAATCAATCTTTGGCATAAGGATGGGGAATTAATGATGGCAAGCTCTACTTCACAACGCACTGATGATATTAATGTTACATTTAAAGCTACTGACACCTTTAATATTCAATTACATATTGAAGGGAATCCAAATCTCATCGTGCTAATCTCGGGAATTCTGTGCACACAAGATTACAATTATTCGGTTGTTACAGACAGTCATCTAATAATTAATTCTATTCTTACCATAAGTAATGGTGTCGCCATTGACATTCCGTTCAACCAGGCTTCACTGCTACAACTTTTTCAAGAATTTAACGAAAATGGTTGGATAAATACGGTAAACCTCCAATTGCTACAAAAAGAAGTTACCATAATGAAGTTTCCGATTTCGGCAACTTCTTCACCCAAAAACAAGTCTAAACCCGATGAGGCTACTCCCCAAAAAGCATCTCCCTCCGAGAACAAAAAGGATACGATTACGTTGGATGAAACCGCAAAAAATTTTCCTACGCTTTTTTCGAGAAAAACTGACGCCTCTATTGAGATAACGTTAGGTCCTGATATCACGACTTCCGGTTTGTCTCTTAAAGGCCCTAAAGATCGTATGAATCCTATTATAAAGCGTCTTTACCTTCATACCTCGCCCTATGTTGTGAATGTTTCCCAAAAAGATGATGCAATTAGCGTATGCATCAGTGCGATCTGGTGTCAGCACTCTACGGAGCTACGCCCTTTGCAAGGACAAAAAGACGTACGCGCAGTATTTAACTTTCTAGGAAGCAAATTATTGACTGTGCCAGAAGTTAACCATCTTCAAGTCGTCACGGCAGAGTTTCCCTCTGTACACGACAAAAACGCTTTTTGTAGGGGCGGACCCATGTGTCCGCCCTGACTTTACAGG
>CAZTDR010000071.1:0-11867 GCA_964612855.1 uncultured Coxiellaceae bacterium | reverse complement strand
ACCTGATTTATCTACAGCACGATACAAATAATGCCATTCACCTTTAATTTTTATACACGTCTCATCCGCTCTCCAGCTGCAGCCCGTTTTCTTTTTGTAATTCTTTCCAAATTCGTTTTCCAATAAAGGCGAATACTCCTTCACTCAACGATTTAGCGTGGCATGGTCAACTTTACTTCCTCGCTCTAACATCATTTCTTCAATGTCGCGGTAGCTCAATGAATAAGAAACATACCAACGAACTACCAATAAAATGATATTTTTTGGAAAATGTTTACCCTTAAAGTTGATCATTGAATTTATCCATGGTTAGTTTTTAGCCGGCAGATTTTAGCAGATCATGGCAATTTGCGACAGAACCCTTCAGCTTGCGGTAGGAGGCGTCTTTTTTATAAAATTATTTTACAAGTCATTTGATTGAGTTGCGATTTCAAAAGAGCAAGTATTGCATTTTCCGCGCTTTCGGGAGTTGAAAAATAATGTTCGGTATAATAATTATATTCATCATCGTTCATAAAAAAATTACCCCGCGCTGCAAATCCTTTTTCACTTAAATAATGTTCATATGATATTTTATATCCCCTATAGTTTATGCTTTTTTTACTCATAAAAAACCTTCTGATTGTTTTTCATATTCATTCTTAAGATAAGTTGCACTTTTTAGAAAGTTTTACTGTTAACAACCCTATTGGTCAACCCTGCATTTGAGGGAATTAGCGCCAAAAAATATTGGGCATTTATCAATGTACTCTATGTCTTTATAATTAATAAAGAATATCGTTAAATCTTTATAAATTTAGTTAACCAGCGAAAAAACTGTATGAAAAAAATAATAAAAAATCGCGGCACCCATAACAATCTTGCAGGACGTTTTGAAAAAGAAACACGAGAAATGTTTTTTGACGGCTGGGATACAGTGGATGAATCAGATGATTTACTTACCCTTGAAACGTCATTGTTGATTGAAAAAGCAAAAAGTATTATCACACGCAATGATTCTCCTGAGGCGCTGTTGTAAAAAAATTCTTTCTTGCTAATCTGTGAGACCTGTTGAAGTTGAGACTGATACTCATGGTTAGTAAAAAGCATAAAGACGAATCAAAGCCATTTAAATGGAGCATGCGGTCGGTGAAGTGATTCTTTGTTGGTGACATGGTATTCACGTTATGCCTTGTCCTATCGTGATTTAAAGGAGATTGCAGCAGAAAGAGGTTTTACGCTTGATCGATCTACTATTTTTCGCTGGGTTCAAGAGTATGCGCCCGAAATGTGTAAACGAACGAAGCCTTATTTAAAAAGCACATGCGATTCATGGAAGCTTGATTAAACGTATGTAAACATAAAAGGCGTTTGGCATTATTTAGTCGTTGGCGCGAAATAGGATTAAATTTCCCTATTTTTGTTTAATTTCCGAGAAAAACATATGGAATCAAACCCCTTTCGTATGCTGCTTGTTGAATTTCAATCGGTAATGTCCGTGCATCGACAATAAATCCATTGAAAGTAATCATCCATGCCATAGGAGAATGTTCAATTGAACTTTGCAACATCCAATGATGATCAAAACGTTGCATTTTTAATGTTTCACGAACTTGTTTGGCCTTATTTCCGATAGTTGATTGACTGGAATTAAATGCAGTAGCTAAGTCGGCCGTACTTACGTAAGGCTTTTCGTTTTTATCAAATAAAAAATTAATTGTACCAATAGCATGAATAATTGCACCAGCCCAAACATTCTTTTTCCCCGATGTCAGTGGACATAATCTTTTTCGGCAAAGCGCTGCGGCTACAAAACGTGCCATTTTTTGATACTCTTCATTTAAGTGCTGCTCGCAAAATGCATCTGTTAATGCCGTAATGGATTGATAATGGGATTGCATTTGTTCCGGGACTTTGGTTGAATGTTGCCGCTTTTGCATAGCAAGCTCCATAAGTATTTTTTGAAAAGGAATTTTTGGCATGAGTATCGATCAATCTGGATTAAATGACAAGGTGATTGCAAAAAATGTTCTGGTTGAGGTAACGGATAAACACCCGCTGATAAAATTATCAAACGCTTTATGTTGGGATAAATTGGCTGAACAGGTATTGAGCCATTGATTGGTCATGTAAAGCAACGCGGCCAACTTGGTAGAAGTAGAATGAAATCCGATCAGACGATTGAGTCATCTGGATTTGCTTCAATACTTGGATTTAATTTAAGGCAAATGATTCGGTATAAATGGGTAAAGTTCGCTTAGAAGCAACGTAATTTGATATATTATTTCGCGCCAGCGACTATTTATATCGCGCTATTGATAAAGAAGGCAATACGTTAGATTGGATGTTAAGCCAAAACCGCAATAAGCAAGCTGCCAAACGATTCTTCAAAAAACTAATAGTTAGCTCTCACACCATTGATCCAAGAGTTATTAATGTTGATAAGAGCCTAACCTTCCCACCTGCGCTAAGTGAGCTGCAAACAGCTAATGAAGCGCCAAAGAAAACAAAGAAAATATTTAAATAACAGCATGGAAAACGATCACAAATCCACGAAATCTAAATCACGCTATCGCCAATGGTGCCAGTCATTCAGAACTGCACAAAACACTCTTGATGGTATTGAAACAATGCGCATGATACAAAAAGGACAAGTGCGTTATGTTGGGAAAAATGTAGTTAAGCAAAATAACTTCATCCGCGATTTATTTGAATTAGCTGCGTAATTGAGTTATTAAGTTATTTTAGATTTTTTGTGGCAAAATATTTTTTTGCAACAGTCCACTTTTCAGAGCATCTTCTTGCATACGTAAATACTGGTCAGGTGTAGAAACTCGGGCATATCCGATAAGCATTTTTTCAATCTCATAAGGTAAAATCGATGGCAATGGTATCGTATCTCATTCAATATAAGCAAAATATTTAACTTTGAAATTTTAACCACTTCAGTTACTATATGCAGGTAAAAATTGGGCGGTTATGTGACTCTGTCGCTGAGGTAACAAAAGCTCTCGTTTTTGTTACTCTGAAAAAAAGGAAAAATATGTCTAACAAAAACTCAGTACGCCCCGAAGATGTTTTACCTGACGATGTGAATAGCACGATTATTAATGGCGTACCTGTCAGGAAAGGAACAATTGCTGCATTTCTAGCAAATTCAGATATCTTGGAAAACCCAAGTGCGTCTTCTCAACAGAAGCAGGCGGCAATCCAAACGATGAGAGAATTAGCGCCAGCAGTAATTGCGTTAGGTTTGCATAAACATGTGGTATTTAAAAACACACAAATCGAACAGATTCTTATTGATGCTGAAAAATAAAACATTTGTTGCCTGTCATTTGAAAGCTAAGGCGAAGTGGCATCTGGTCGGTGCGCCGTTGTAGCAAACTTTACGGCGAAAAGGATTCTAAATTAAGTTTGTAATGCTGTGAAAAAGATGGCGGTTGACCCGTGGTGATGCAAGCCTATAAGTTTGTAAAAGCCAATGCTGGAGCGGCCGGTGTCGATCAACAATCGCTGGATGATTTCGATAGAAATCTGAAAGAGGATCTATCAAAACTGGCTACTTTTTAAAATATTTCTCGCCTATAACATTCAAATTAAGCAGCAAGCGGTAATATTTGCTGATAATCCTTTATCTTAGACGCAAATAGACTGCGACGTTGTGCTCGTGTTTTATTTTTCATACGAAAGAACTGTCGAACTTCTTCAAACACCGTGCAAAACTTCAGCGCGCAAAAGATATTTTTAGTTCCAATTTTTTCAATTAAATAGGGGATCAGGCACCGTTGCAAAAAAATATTTTCGCCGCAAAAGTTGCACCTAATCTAGCGCCTTGCGGCGAACCCATAAATAATTTTTTTCCGCCCCAAGGCTAAAGGCGGGCATGCTACGCTTGCCCATCCTACACGACTTTTCTAATGTAAATTACTTTTACGCCTTACTGCTGGAGTGGATGAATTTACAGTTTGTGATGGCGGCGCTACTGCCAATCCTCGAGCTCTAGTCTTAAAAAATCCTGAGTACTCCACTATCCTTGCTTGCACAACTTGCTGATTTTGATGAATGCTGGCAATTTTGCTATTTAATCTTTCAAATTGCTGGTGGTTATTGTTTCCATCTGCATAGATACAGGTCCAGGAAAGCGTTGGTGCAGCTTTAAAAGCATCTTGCATTTTTGATCTTATGTCATCAGATGACAATTCAGGATGTCTTTTACGAAATGCATCAACAATAAATTGCTGATCTTTTTGTCTATTTTCTAATTCCTGAATGATATAGCCTTGATTCAATTCACTTCTTAATGAAAAGTTCGTATCACCTGTCGGGAATAAATTATCTACAAGTCTCTCTGCCCCTTGGGTGTGGCCTTTTGTTGATGTAACTTCAAGAACCGCTTCGCATATTCTCAAATTAGAACATAGAGTAAATCTTGCTTTTGTACCATCAAACACCGTTTTACTTAAAAGTCTCTCTACATCTGGATCATTGAGTTTAAGAGGTTGTTTCGTCTTCTCATAAATATAAAACAAGCTTCCATCTTCTTCTTTATATAAGAATAAACCCTGTTTATTCGATTCTTGATGATCATGGCCTGCTGAGGGCGATGCCATTAAAATGAGGTCACACCCTTGTTCTGAAAGGTATTTACGAACTTTGTCGTCGTCAACTTTACCTTCAGCAGTAAATGCAACCTCTAAGGGGATAGATAAAGCAGCTACCCCAAGCAAATGTCTCTCGGCATCATCCACTATAATTTGATGATAAGAATAACAATCATCTTTTAATCTTTCTTCCATCAAATCAATAATATAGTGGGCAATTTTAGTTCGTCTATTACCAGCTTCTGGCATTCCGCCCACTACATTATCAAATAGAGGTACATCTTCAATACGTGTGCTCGTAATGTTTTGATATGCATTCGCAACATCTGCAGATGCAAAAGTGCAAACACTGACGCTAACATTATTAGCAGACCGTCCCTTCAACAAACTGACTAACCCGGGTTGATTAATAAAAGTATTAGTCCGTGTCGCTAAATCAGCAAACGCAGGATCGTGACAAAAAATTTGTCCTTGTGCTGCAGAATTTTTTTCCGCAATAAAATCTAAGATGCAATCATTGATGAAAGCTGGATCGTTAAAATTTTCTCTGTTTTGATCCCAGTCTTGATACCGCTTTTTATCTCTTTCTTTAATAAATTCCTGGGCAAATTCTTTAAAAAAGTCAGTAGTTGTTACCTCTGATGATTGAGCGCGACTCAAATTCACTCCAGCTACCAAAGCCTGAATGGCTTTTGCTGCTTTATTTCTTACTGTAACATCAGATACAGGATTATTGAGAAGTTGGAATTGCTGGGTGATCTCCTGCGGTTTTTGCATTAAAGCTAATAATGCAAACATGGCATAAACAATGACTTGAATTTGACTGATTCTATATTCTTCACCACCCTTGCCATTCAAATTAGATAAATTAGCATAAAAAACCTCGAGAAACGGATCGCAGTGCAGCAAAAGATGGCGATACATTTTTTCTCTTATTTCTGCTGAATTAGATAATAAGTTTTGCTGAGAAAATAGTTCGGGATCTCTAGCACAAGCTGCATAAAACTGTTTAAGAACGCTTGGAAAACTAGAATTCATTGTGGGCCCAGTAGCGTGGATGATATCTCCCATGACATTATGCAGAATTTCACCTGCCATGGTGGTACCATCCCAATCCAACTTAACTCTTATTTTATCTTTAGCAATTCGAGTAACCGGCTCTGCCTTTTTTGCCTCGCTCGGTATTGATGATGTAGATGCTGTGAATAGCTTTTCTTCAGTTGTGTTATTAGAAAATGTAAAGCCGAATTTATCAGTAATAAACGTTTTGATTTGCTGATTGACTTGATCGATGCTAAGTAAAATATGATCTATGGAAAATTTTCCTCCCCATTCGTCATAGGGTTGAAATGAAACGTGCTCTGATAGTTGCGAAAGTGCAACGGATACCTTTCCATTTTTGAATTGTAATTTACATTGATTAAAATCAATCGCTTCTCCTGTATGAGCTTCAAGATAAGCTTGTAAAAATTTTTCCAAAGCTTTCAAATCACCATCTAATATTTTATTTCGATAAGCTCTTAGCATGGTATCACGATAGCCTTCATAAAACCCGTGAGTGTGTGCCCAATTGAAAACTTGTTTCATCATGTCACTTCGCGCTGCGTTGAGGTCAACAACATTATGCGCTGAATCTTCACTCTGATAACTTTTAATGGCCATATTTTGATATTGTTTAGAAAATTCTTCGAATTGTTTAACTAATTCAGTCGTACCTGTTGTTTGATAAGTTTCTAAAATCGATATAATACGATTCGTTTTAGATAATGCTCTATAAGAACCATTTCTTTCATTCCAGAAGTGATTCTCCATCTTACGTATAAAAACTGTATCCTGAGTTTTCTTCTTTACGGCCCCAAGCAAGTCTTGATTTATATAATGGTTTACAGCATTTAATGTTTCTTGAATTTTTGCCGTACAACCAGCAATAGCGTTATCAAGCTCGGCTATTCCTTCTGCGGATGATGCTTCTGTTCGTTGTTGTAACTTTTCATACATATTTTCCAAAGCAGCACTATATTGCGCTAAATTTAGTTTAAATCCCTTATATAACATCCTATCAGGATTAGTTAATTCCGCATAAACATCCATTTGTCGCAAGCTTTCGCTATCTACTGCATATTCCTTGACTGCTTTTGCAAAATCATACTGGTCAGATGAAGCTTGGTAATATTCTTTTTTTAACACTCCTCCGAGTTTGTGACGATCCAAATCAAAGTCTGGATAGCCTTTCAATACTAGGATAGCTTCGCAGTTTTGTTTCTCAATAAATTGCGTAAGTTGAACTAGCGCTCCTTCTGTATTTGTCGCTAGATCGCCCTTAAGAAGAGCTTGGATTTGTTGTTCATTTAATCCGGATTTATCTCCACTCTCACAAAATGCACGAATAGTGTTACCGATAGTTTCTAAATCTTTTAGTCTCGATTCAACAAATTTTATTAATTCCTTTTGTTCTTTGGATTCTTGTTCTTCTTTGTATTCTTGTCCTTGTTTGCGCTGTTTGATTAATGCATCTTTGTATTTATTAAAATCGCTTACAAAAACAGTTTTTCTTTTTTCAATCAAGTCTATTAACACAGCATCAATTGTCTTTTGAAGCTCTTCTTTTTTTGCTTCTGGAAGAGTGAAAAATTTTTCCATTTCTCCGAATAATTTTTTGAAATCAATAGATTCTTTGGCAATGATCACTTTTTCAAACAGTAATTTTTGCCATAACAGGCTGGCTTTATTATTTTCAATTAAATCTTTAATCTGTTTTGGCAATGCAGAATCTATAGCCTCAAATCCAAGTAAATCAATAGCATTTGATAATAGTGTCATTTTTTCAACAAAGTCCTTTTCTGCTTCTGTTACAGAAAGAGTAGAGCAAATATTTATAATCATTTCAGCTAACATACTCGGCTCAGATGTCTTACCTAATAACACTGTACCGAGTGTTGCTATCTGATTTAACATATCCCGAGAGGTATATTTAATCGTTCTTTGCAAACCTAGATCGACACCTTCATACTCTTCTGGATTTTGCTTGCTTTTTTGCTGAATTAAATTAATTTTTGCAACAACGATTTTGAGGCGCGCAACAGTCTCTGGAACGGGTAATTTTTTTAGGCTCGCCTGTAAAATTTCTTCTGCATACTGGAAGGCTTGTTCTTTTAGGTTATCTACTATTCCTTGATAATATTCTCTGAATACTCCATCAAATGAGTCTAAAGAGCTTTCGATCCTCGAAGAAAACTCATCTGCTGTCGCACTCCACTCACTGTCTCCCGATCTTATATAGGCAAGTTTGCTATAAGCGTTGTGCATCACAACAAATGCATCTTTTACATTCGCAGCAAAAAACAAATCTTCTTTTTGTTCAGCTTTGGAATCTGCCTGTTGCTTCATATGTTCCAGTACCACAGCCATTGCTACCTTGATGCGATTAATTTCTTCGTGAACTGGATTGATAACTAAGCTTCCCTCTTGATAAAGGTTTCTGATGCCGGTGATGAAAGGAATATATTCAACCGAACGGCCAGAGATTACATTAACTTGGTTTCCTTGCACGAATCCTTGTTGATAGCGCCCTATTGCAGGGCAAACTTTCTGTATTTGTGTGTTGATTTCGGTACGAACATCACTGTCTTCATGTCCGATAAAAAAACCTCTTGCTATTGGAAGAAGTCCCGCTCCCAATTGTAATAGTTGGGTGTGACGGTTTCTTGTTGTAATTGCATGTACCGCTGAGAGTAAGTCGCTTTTTCTAGCTAAAATTTCCTTATCAGTGCGTGTAAAGTCTTGTGGTAAGTCCTTATCATTCCACTGTATTGTATGCTTAATTAATTCTTCTTCTCCCTTTCCCCCAAGCACTCTATATTGGAGCCCTTCTTCCGTACATTTAAATTCAATAAGCTGCTTTTGTTTGAGTGGCTTGGCATCAGCATCGTCTGGCATTACAGCAAGATCATATCCTATTGGTGAAGCTTTTAATCGAAACGGTGCATCCCGTTTTGACAGACCTTTTTTGGGTAAATCAAATTCAACATCAACTTCCATTTTTCTAACAAAAAGTTTTATTAATGCTTCCTCAGCAGGGATCAATTGATTTGGCTGGAGTTGTTTAATCTTCGTTATAAAAAGATTATAATTAACTTCAACCCCCGAGATACCTCCGTCTAATTCACGATATCGGATTGCATCAGGAGGAAAAATAGTTTCGAATTTTGCTTTTATTTCCGCAGCAACTTTTTCATCCTGAGCTTTGTGGCCAATGAAATAATTCCCGTCTATTATTCGAGTAACTAACTGAAAATCGGGTCTTGGAGTGGCGCCATATTCGAGTTCAATTTCACACTTTCTCACAAATCGGTTAAGGATAGTGAGTAATTCTTCATTAGCCTCGGCTTTCTTTTGATCGACAACTAATTCTCCTGCTTGATAGAAAGCGATAATACGTTGTTCGAATGGGCGGTAGCTAAGTTCTATTCCATCTGAAAGAGTTTGGATATCTTTGGTTGGAATCGCTAAATCGCGTGCGATTTTTTCTACCACTTTATTACGCACAACTTGTTCGTCGTGTTTTATTAAATAACTATTTTTTCCTTTTTCTTCTTGTATTGTCTTATTATGATGCGCTAATTTTAGATCCGGTCTTTGGAGTTCATTCGCAATTTCGACTTGTATTCTTTGCACAAAACGTTTTATCAAACTGGACGTGTTCGCTTCCAAAACCAACTTCACTTGTGCATGTAATTTCCTAAGACCTTGTGTAAAAGAGTCATATGAAACAACATAGCCATTAGCATTTGTTTGAAATTTTCCCTCTACCACGTTCCTAAGGGATTTTTCTATAGACTCTTCCACATTTGAACGATACTCATTACTTATATTTAGCTCTATGAGAATTTTTTTCTCTTGTCCCTGCTCTTTTTCCTCTAAGATCTCATGTGATAGCTGAACATCAACTCGACAAGCAAAACCTGTTTCAATGCGTAGCTTTTTAATATAAAGATTCATTAATTCTTCATTGGATGCCGTTAGCGCTACGCCTCTCGTTCTCATAGGCTCTGCATCTATTTTTTTAAGATTCGCGCGCCATTCCGCATTGTTGAGGGCTTGCGCTGTTTTGAGGTAATCTCCAATATTGACTCCAATAGCCATGGGATTTATGGTTGTTTTAAGCTTAAATTCTTCCGGGTTAGGAAAATACTTTTTGAGTACCTGATATAGTTTTTCGTATTCTTTAGGAGAAGTAAAAATGTAGTAATAGCTCTTATTCGGTTTATCGGCATTTGTGTCTTTAACAAGCTGCCCTTCACCCTTTATGTTTGCTTCATCTAACAGTTTTGCACGCAAATACTCTAATAACTCACGTTGCTTTTCCTCGGAAATAGCTTCTATATCTATAATTGATTCATCGATAATGACTTTTTCTTGTTCTGAAAAGTTAATGGCTTTTATTTGTGTTGCTGCTTGACTTCTATCAATCGTTTGCAGCTGCTCTGTCTTGCTGTGGAGTTGACTCAGAAAACTTGGAAAATCTGCAAATTCAGCCTGAAAAGCCGTTTGAAAGCTTGTAATATGCTGTTGTAAAGTTTCATCAGGAAAATTGTAATGCTTGGTATAGAGTAGCTTAAAGGCATCAAGGATGAATTCTGCCACATCACTCGCTAAAAGAAAGGCTTTTTGACTTTCTAGCCGATCAAAGAGCATCGAAATTTCTGGTAATTCTATGGATAAAGGGCGGTTTTTTCGAATAAACGTTGATAAAGCGGCATTAAATGGGTTTTGATGCATCATATGTTATTATTCACCTTTTATTTTAAAATTGGGTATATACCAACAACTCGTTATATTATAGCCTATTAAAATGAATTGGTTTAAAATATATGCAAAAAATAACCTTTGCTTTCTGTCACTTAGCAGTCTAATGAGACGTTATTGCGTTTACGAATGATAGAAGCAATAAAGAGAGGTTCGATAATTAGTTGGCAACATATAAATATGCAAGGAGAATATGACTTTATTAAACATGTGGCAAATGATCAATTATTTGACATTGATAAAATAATGGACTTGGAATTGCTTAGATGCTCTGCCCCACGAAACTTTTGGACCGCTTATGCAGTTAGAGCCTCTTATGCAAATCAACATTCGACAAATAAAATATTTGAATAATATTGTTGAACAAGACCATCGTGGTATTAAGCGAATTACAAAACCTATGATGGGATTTAAAGCATTCCATTCTGCTGACGCGACTCTTTCCGGCATTGAGCTTTGCCACATGCTGAAAAAAGGCCAGCATGTTAACGCAGAAAATAATTTTGCATTCGAACAATTTTATGCGTTAGCAGCATAATTGCGCCTAGGCAAAACTCGTTTGAAATTTTTAACGCTAATAAGGGTCATCTGACATATCCGGCGGAAAGTTTCGTTCATTGTAATTTTTTTATAAGTAAGCCGTTTATTTTTTCATCAAACCTAACATGTTACTGGGTGCCGTATCTTTGAGTTCGAGCTCTGCATAAGAACGGACTGTCCCTGTTTTTGCGGTAAAAAATACTTTTATATCCCCTGAAAAGAGAGAACTAGGTAAATAAGGGACGCTGGATTGTTTATGAAAATAGGCGGGCTTTCCTTTTAATGCTGCTTCATTTAATAAAGCCCCAGGGACCGCTTGAGCAATTCTATCGGCAACTTCCGCTGCATCGGGTCCTGATATATCAGCTTCTAAAATAAATTCTGAAGAAATAGAAGAACGCAGCTTAGATTTAAACTGAGGAGTTAAAATAATTTTAAATTGATTTTTTGTCTTAGGATAGTCAGCACATACTTTTAAAAGTCCATTTAAATAATCATCTGCACTTTTGACCCCTGGATGCATTCCAAAACGTAACTGAACATGCTCATATTTTCCAGTAGAAATTTCTTCAAGTAATGCTTTTAGAAGTTCCTGATCAACTTCAACGGGTTGAGTTGTTCCTGAAATAAAAATACATTCATTATTTTTATTTATGTCGCGATGAATTTGCTGCAAAAGCCTTTTTTACCAAGGCAATTGAATCAAGTGGATTGCCTGAAAAAATAACGATTGATAAAAGTGGTGCGAACAAAGCAGGTATCAATGCGATTAATTTACAGATGATTATTTTTTCATTGTTAGGCTGTGCTTTAGTTCAAATTGATATTCGTCAAATAAAATATCTGAATAATATTGTTGAACAAGATCATCGAGGTATTAAACGAATCACAAAACCGATGATGGGATTTAAGGAATTTCATTCGGCAGAAGCAACGCTT
>CAZTDR010000070.1:0-11936 GCA_964612855.1 uncultured Coxiellaceae bacterium | reverse complement strand
GGGGAAGGTGCCCGAAGGGCGGATGGGGGCGTCGAAATAAACGGACAAATAAGTCATGTTTTAAAATGAAGTGCGATAAGATGAAAGGATTAAAAATAGATACTTTTTTTATTCCCCCATCCGCCCTTCGGGCACCTTCCCCTGCTGGGAAGACGAACTAGGGGGAATATTCGCTCAAACATCGACTGATTAACCAGTAAGTTTAATAAGGGCACCTCCATGCGCAATTTTGTAGACCCCATTCTCGATGGTATTGATTCTATATTAGCCTGGTTTAGCACCGAGCTAAAACAAACGGCTGAATCCTATTGCGATTTAGAAACAGCGGACGATAAAACTACCCTCGTTGCGCGTGATGGTTCGTTAATTTCAGTTATTCGCATGTTTGGTGTCACTAAGCTGATTGGCGCAGAAGAGTTTGATTCGATTCATGCTGGCCTTACCCAAAGTTTGCAAGCCACTTTAAAGCGCCCCGGCCACGTCGTACAAGTCTATTTTAATTATGATCGTTCTGCAGTTAAACCGGAAATTGAAGAAATTCTTTCACCCGCAAGAGCAACGGCTACGCGTTTGAAACTCAATCTGGATGATTTGTTTAAAGAACGCGTCGATTATCTTTCCAAATATTGTGCCCATGAAGAATTGTATTTTGTGTTATGGACGCGCCCCTATTCTTTGACCAATGAGCAAATGCAGCGGGCGAGTAAAGAAAAGTTAAAGTATATTCGTGACAATAAAATTCCTCCGTTCAAAAATGGCCAAAATCTGATTGCGGCTATTCCCGATTTGCGTGAAGCACATGCTTCATTTGTGCGTTCACTTGTTACTGATTTAAATGCGCTAAGTGTTTATTCACAATTGTTGGAAGTGCATGATGCATTATATGCAGCGCGTTATGCGATTGATCCTGATTTTACCGATAAAAATTGGCGTCCTTGTTTGCCTGGTGACCCAATTCCTATCCATGAAGCACGTCCTCTTGCAGGCGAACTGTCTGGTTTGATGTGGCCCCCGATTGCACGCCAATTATTTCCTCGTGATGCGATCGTGTTGGATGGTCGCACTATACGTGTCGGTGATCGTATTTATACCCCTTTATTTATTGATTTATTCCCCCAAGAATTAAAATCGTTCATGGTATTGTTCTCACGCACATTGCCGACACAAGTACCCTGGCGCATGTCTTTTTTGATTGAGAGTGGGGGTAATGCCACGTTACGTTTTAAATCGATGATGGCTTCTATTTTAAGTTGGACAGCAGCCCAAAATGGGTTGGTTGCTGACGCAGCAAAGCTATTAAAAGATATTGAAACGAATACAGATGATGCGGTCGTCAAGTTACAAGTCAGTTTAGCGACATGGGCGCCCGAAGGAAATATTCGTTTGCTGCGCACGCGTGCTGCAGAATTAGCAAAAGCCGTAGAAGGCTGGGGCACCTGTGAAGTGAGTGAAGTATCCGGTGATGTGTTTGCCGGTTATGCTTCCAGTTTGCTTGCCTTTAATGCCAATAGTGTGGCGACACCTTCCGTCGCGCCGCTATCTGACGTGGTATTTATGCTGCCATTTACTCGTCCAGCATCGGCGTGGCAATTTGGTGCAGTTTTGTTGCGTTCGCCGGATGGCAAGCCATGGCCTTATCAACCGGGTTCGGCACAACAAACTACCTGGATTGATTTAATGTATGCACGTCCCGGTTCTGGTAAGTCTGTTTTATCTAACTCGATTAATTTAGCACTTTGTTTATCAGGTGGTATTCAGCGGTTGCCACGTATCGCCATTATCGATATTGGTCCATCCAGTAGCGGCCTCATTTCTTTATTAAAAGAAGCATTACCACACGAGATGCGACATTATGTCGCTTATCATCGCCTGCGGATGACAGTGGATTATGCCATTAATCCATTCGATACTCAGCTCGGTTGCCGTTATCCCACGGCACAAGAGCGCGGTTTTTTAGTCAATTTCATTACCCTCTTAGCGACTTCTGTTGGTGCTGAACGACCTTATGATGGTATTTCTGATATGGCCGGGTTGGTCGTTGATGAGCTTTATAAATATTTAGCAGATGAAGGTAAGCCCCATCTTTATACCCCGGGCCTAGAACCCTTAGTCGACGATATTTTATCTGAAATTGGTTTTGTACTGGATGACCGTACCACGTGGTGGGAAATCACCGATGCCTTGTTCTTAGCAAGCTTCCACCATGAAGCGATGCTAGCTCAACGTTACGCGGCACCTTTGTTGCCCGATGCGGCGGCCATTTGTCGTACGCAAGTGATAGAAGATTTATATGGTCAAGTGAAAGCCCCTACCGGCGAACCGTTAATTCAAGCGTTTAGTCGTATGATTTCGAGCGCAGTACGTGAGTACCCTATTTTAGCAGGCGTTACCCGTTTTGATATGGGTGATGCGCGGGTTGTGTCGCTTGATTTGGACGAAGTGGCAAAAAGCGGCGGTGATGCCGCAGATCGGCAAACCGCAGTGATGTATATGTTGGCGCGTTATGTATTAGCTCGCCATTACTATTTAACCGAAGATACATTAAGTGATTTTCCTGAAGCGTATCGCGAATATCATCGGTTACGCATAGGTGAAATTCGTGAAGATCCCAAGCGCATTGTTTATGACGAATTTCATCGCACTTCCAAAGCGCGCGCGGTGCGTGATCAAGTCATTTTAGATATGCGCGAAGGACGAAAGTGGAACGTACAAATTGCGTTAATTTCACAATCACTCGATGATTTTGATCCGGTGATGGTAGAGTTTGGTACGTCGATTTTTATTATGGATGCAGGTCCCGAACAAGCGATCAAACGTTCAACCGAGATTTTCGGCTTATCTGAAACCGCACGTGTGGCGCTTAAAACACGTGTACATGGGCCACGAGAAGGGGGTGCGACTTTTCTCGCGCAATTCGCGACAAAATCTGGCATTAACACGCAATTACTAACGAGCACCTTGGGCCCTGTTGAACTTTGGGCATTCAGTACCACGGCAGAAGATGCCCGCACACGAAATAAACTGTATGCAAAAATTGGCCCTGCCGAAGCGCGTCGCGTGTTAGCTAATTTATTTCCGGGTGGCTCAATTAAAGGTATCATCGAAGCACGTTTGGCAATGCTGAAAGAACAAAAAGGCTTGATTGAAGAGACCGCTGAAGTCGGTATTATCGATCAACTGGTGCAAGAAATTTTAAATGCATATGCCAACAATCCCGATATCAAGAGTTTACCTCATTAAAAGAGATTTCTACTATGTTGGTCGAAACGCATTCGCCTTCTACCTCAGAAGCAAAGATATTTGATCTAGAGGAAGGCGCTAAAATTATCGGCACATGCATTGATCAATGCTGGTTACCGATTAAAACAGCCAACCAAGTTTTTTTGTTGAATTTGCAAGATCAAACTAAAATTATACTGGAAGCCGATTCTCAAAATGTAAAAAAAATCCGATGTGTGATTGCCTTGCTCGATGGTGGATTTGTTGTGGTTTCTCAGGCCAAGGACAAAGGCATTATCAAGACGGGAAAAATAGAAAGTAATGATCAGGTTATAACTTGTCAGCTGACGGATTCCGCTCTCACATTAAATGGCTATTATTTTTCTTACGAAGTGACGAAGGATGGTCATTGGTTGCATCTTTTTTTTGCCCCGACACAAACTATTTCCGGGTGGGAATATGAAAAGGGACAAAATTATTTAATGGATTTGACGCAGCAGCCGCTAGTTGCGATTGAGTTAGCCGTTTATCCAGGCGATTTTTTTCATGCCAACCGGCGCATTGCATTTATTTCTTCTTCCCATATTTGTGTATTAGCTAGAGAAAAAGATCTGGGATTTCCTATTTATTCTTTATTGTCTTTTCAAGAAAAATTATCAAAAGAAAAAACGAACTCTGTGGTTAAAATGCCATTAAATAATATGGTAGGCTATTTATCCTCACGCGATATTGAAAGTATAGGTACTGTTCATCCGCAAGGATTTAAATGCTCTCCCAATGGGCAGTGGCTAAGTTTTGTCTATGCTCCAGGCGGCGGTATGTTTCATTTAAAAATATATTCTCTTGCCGATTCAAAACTGACATTGAAAAAAACAATAGAAACTAATTTTTCTAACCCGCGATGGTTGGATGATAATACGATTATTTTCCAATTGGTTTGGGGCACGTCAGAAATGAAAGCGGGTATTTATCAATATAATCCTGCAGCAGATAAGTTTGAGGTCATTGTCCATCAACAAGAAAAAACATTTACTGCCATTAATTCGCGTGAAATTATGTGGCAGTCTTCTTCTCGTTCTAAAACTCTTCAGTCAGTCGGTGAAACAAAAGAAGCAACATGCGATAAAGCCGATGCGGCTGTAATTGGAATAACGATTGCCTACTCTTCCGAAGATGTCAGTGGTGATAGTTCCCTCGAATATATCAAATCATTTGTTATGTGGAAGCCAATTAAATTGTCTAGCAAGCAAGTCACCAGCCTTCAAGCTAAATTGATTGAATTAGTGAATACGACACCTAAAATATCTTACACAAAGAGTGTTGAGGAGATTTTTAAAGCGCATCAAATCACGGAAGCCCAGTGCCAAATGCATCCATTTCTTTACTCGCAAATACAAAATATTAAGGCATTGGATATCAAAAGTGTCAGTGCTTCGATGCCAGCAACAATAGAAAACAAAAAGTGGTAACATCAAAAATACAGGCATGGAATTCTCTGTATACGACAAAAACGCATTTTGTAGGGGAGGACTCATGTGTCCGCCCTGACTTTACAGGGAAAGCCGCCGGGCGGACACGCGGGTCCGCCCCTACAAGTGTCGTTGTACTTCTTCCTTTTCTATTTATTCCACAACGCCGGACAAGCCGCGTGACGATGGTTGATAATTTTTGTCGTGTGCAGAGCCATTTTTATCTGTTTTTATAGCATTTAATGAGTTTTTACATTCGACAAAGTAAAATTTATGTCGACGCATCCGACGTAGTGCTTACTGCCTTGGGCTATCTGGTTTTGTATCGTTGACTAATGAGCTATTTTCTTTTTTAGCTAGCTTTTTCATTTTTTCTTGTATGGTATTTATTATAAGTTCAGCAACTTTGTCTTGGGTAATATCCTGCGTGCAAATGAATATAATTCCCGTCTCTTTTAAACCTTTGTTATTTACATAAGTAATAAATGAATCTTTTTTATCTGTATAAAGATAAAAATATAAAAATGGTATTTCTTCCTGGGTAAGTTTTTTTCCTGCAGCTATTTGCGAAGTGTATTTTTCTATACCCAGTAAATGAATAGCTCCTATTTTGGCAAATGCAGGTGGAGTTGTTGCGCTGAAAGCAGCGCTATTGAGCGTTGCCGTCATTGCTTTATCCCTTTTATCAATAAGCGGTTGTAGTTCATTTATATAAGAAGGACCTTCTGCACTGTAAAAGGAAGAGGCTCCCCCCTGTTGTTTCATAATAACTTTGCTCTTTTGGAGCGCATCCACCGCTGTGTCAGCCCCTCTGATATGAAAATCAGCTTTTTTTAATGCTTCATATAAAGCAATTTCATTTTTTGCAAGATTGATTTCACTTTGCACGTCAGAGGTTTTTTCGGATTTATTTTCCAATTCATTAAGTATTCGTTGCAAATGATCAAGCATTTGCTGAGGGGTTTTCATATGATCTGAAGGTTGAAACTCTCCATAATAACGTGAATAACTTAATTTTTTCAGCTGTGGAATTAAGTTGATTAGCACGTCGTTAGTAATAGTTGATAAATGGTCATCGCCAAATACGAGCAATGGTATTAAAGGTGTAGTTGGTATTTCTGATTTTGCAAAAAATTTACCTTGACTTTGCATGCTAATTTCCTCGTATATTATTTTTCAACATCTTATAATGTAATAAAGGGGTTTTTGGGTAATAGTTTTTTACTTTTATTAAATTTTTTCATGCTACAAAGGTATTATCCTCACACTATTGTAACATTTATAATATTTACCCGTTTATTAAAAAATAAAAACAAATATAGTCAATAAGCTAACCATTAGTGTTTTTTCTAGAAGATTATTTAATTCTTTTCTATCAAAGACAGTTGTCGAGTTATTCTTCAATTTATTTCTTTAAAATTTTTTTGAGATGTAGACTTACTTAAGACCGTAAAATATCTTGCGGCAATTCAAAGTGTTTCATATTCATGGGCAAGAAGGGATTGATTCGTCCTTCTGTGAACAACATATATTTTGCGGAATGACCCTTGGCGGCAATGTTTAACATTAGTGCTTTTTTCTCGGTGACGCCTTCAGTGGAACTGTTAATTAACTTAAATAATCCCCAGTCACCTTTCATTGTGTTGCTGACCATTTGGCTTTTGGGCGTGATGAAGCTCACCGTTGTTCCATGGGAATAATAATTTCCTGGCCAAGTAAACGTGCGGGGTAATCGCTTGCCATTTTTTTGGAAGGCAGCTTGTTGGCCGTTAATGTTGAGCGTCAATGTGCGCATGTTAGAATCTAAGGTGACCGGTTGGAGAGTAAATTCGATCGATAATTTATTTTCTCCATTAGGAAAAAATGCTTGTTGAAGAGTGGCTGCGTGTTGCAAATTGGCCAGCAATGTACTGGCAAAAGGTATATGTTGATTGTCAATGCTGCGCCAAGCCCATTGGGTGTTGGAATCATTCACAAAAGGTTTTAGATATGTTAAATAAAAATTGGCAAGCGTGCCGCGATGCCCTAAAAAGTTGGTGAATTGCTGTAGGCTCACTTCTTTTTCACTATTTTGCACAAAAGGATAGCGGTTCGCGATATTTTGGTTATACGTTGGCACAATGGTTGTTTGCCAAGCCGCTTGAATATGACTGCCGGCTTCTTCTAAAATAAACCCCCAGCTTTGATTGGCGATGGTATTGAGCCACGATTTTAAGGGTTCAGGATTTTGTTCAGCCAGTTGATGAATGGTTGTGATCGGATCATTATTCGGATCTTGCATACGATTGACTGCTGCTTTAAAGGCGCTTTTTTTCAAATCAGGTGTATTCAAAATACCTTGTAAATAAGAATGCAATTGTCGCAAGTTTACAAAAACTTCATAAAGCGCACTTTGTTGCAGATCAGGGCTGCTGACCAAATTATTCAACGCTAAAATTTTAGGACTTGCCGTTATGACAGGTTCAAATGCCGTATTTTCTTTAATGGTTTGTAATAATTGCAATAAAGGCGAATCGTTATTCGTCAAATTTTGAATCATTTCGTCCGCTTGTAATAATGTTTTTGGGGTAAAAGGCTGAATGTTATCGAGCTGACTTTCCCAAATATCAACATAATTTGAGACATATTGATTGCGTAGTTGGGTAATTAACCCCTCCTCGGAGGGTTGATTGCTGGATGCCGATACTTCGCCGAGTACCCAGTTGCCTTTCAATGCTTCCATCGTTGCGGTGCTAATTTCGTCTGTCATAATTTTTTGAAAATTAGCTGCGATAAACATATTAGGAATGCGATTGGCGATTTGTTTGCTGACAAAAACAGGAGGATGGCTTGTATTGGTGCCTAGGTCGATCGTGCTGTCGGTGTTGTTTGTATCCATGCTTTTTAAAATCATAAAAGCCAATTCATTGTTGGGTAAGTTTATGAGTTGTTTGCGAGTTTGTTCAATTAAATTTTGATCGAGTGTGATATTCACAGACTGCCGAGAAAATGTGGCATCGATGTGACTCGCTAATTCGTGTAATGCTTGGGGATTTATCGGCGTAGAAGCAATTTTATTAAAGGTGTTGGCGACGAAGCTCGCTTGAAAATTCTCGGGGTCAGCGAGCATTAAGTAAGCTTTTAAGGCGGTATAAACTAAAACAGGATTTTTATTGGTTGCCGTTTGCAAATAATTTTCAAGGCCATTTTTAATTTCAGGCACAATAATCGTTTGTAATGCTTTGGTATATACCAGGTTCGCGGTTTGTTGCGAGCGGTTGGAGTAAAACGACAAAAGACTTTCCAGGCGTGTTAATCGATGCGTAGAGTGATCCGCGGCTTGTTGCAAAGAATCGAGCAACGGCAGGGCTTTTAATAAACGGCTTTGATCTGATGTATCCTGTTGAATATAAGATTGATAACGCGATAAATCATTTTGCAGTGCGTAGGTTTTTTCCACGCTTCGTTGAAAATCATGCCCTAAGAGTAATGCAGCAGTCACCACAATACCAATAGAGGCTGCATAGATTGCACGTCGTTGCCAATTGTAATCCACTTGTTTCATTTGGAATGGCGAGCTTGCGGTATAAAGAAAATTTTGCAGAATGAGTTGTTTGACAAAATAAGTTCGGCTTGGCATCGCAGGTGCGCGCATGATGTGTAATGACTGATGAGTCAGATTATTTCCCATTGAATGGGTATAATGGCTGGCTTCATCCATAGGCAACTGCGTTGCGCTGGTGAGATACACGCTTTGTAAATTGAGCTCTGGTATTGCAAGTCCTTTTAGTAACGCGGTAATAGTTTCTTTTAATCGTTCTAAATGGAGTGGAAAATCTTTAATGTAAGGACGCATAGTAGGATTGCGTTCTTGGTGTAAGCGCCAAAGTAGTTGCTTGTTAATTCGTTTGATTAAGGCATTAAAACGCGCAGCAAAAACATCTACCAATTTTTCATTGGGTTGCAGCGGAGGAATAGTTAAGCCCCAAGCTTGGGATAATTCATCGCTCCCGCTTTCACTAAAAAACTCGATAAATCCTGGCAATAAATCACATTTTGTGACCACAAAATGAAACGGAAGTTGGGGGCCAAATTGAGTGCGTAATTCAAGAATGCGTTTTTTTAAATGGTAAAACAAAATATTTTTGGCATGGCTGTTCGTTTTTTTTAGTAGCTCAGGTAGGTTGAGTGCAACGATCACGCCATTGAATTGATTGGCGGCAGGCGTTGTTTTAACAAGAGAGAGTAATTTGTTCCACAGTAAATTCGCAGAAAATTGTGCTTCTTGATTTTTGACCACGGATTTTTCTTTATTTGTAAAATAGGAACCTGGCACATCGACTAATACTAATTCGCGTGTGACCCACCAATCACAAGCGTCTGATGCAGGAATCGCAGTGTCGGGCTGCTTAAATTGTTTTGAAAGAATAAAGTTAATGTGTGAGTTAGCGAGCAAAGTCGTTTTTCCTGATCCGGCAGGGCCAATGAAAAGAAATCAGGGTAAATGGGCCAAGCTGACATTGGCACCTTGTTTGCTAACAATCGTTTTTTTTAAAAAATCGATGGCTCCTTGAAAGCGTCCTTGCAAAGTTTGCAATCTTTTTGTGGTTTCTGAGGAGGGGGGGATCGACGTATCCTGTGTGGTTTGGATATCAAAAAAAATGAATTTCAGCATCCACAACAAAAATAAGGCAGTAATGATATAAATTCGTTTTTCTGGATGTGCGGGAGTCAATTGCGGGCCGATATACCAAATGATAATGGCTGACACAAAAAAAATGGCAAATGGAATAGCCTGTTTTTTACAAAGGCTCTGCAGGGTGAGTTTCATAAATTAAGGATTTCCCAATATGCAGTAATTCTTGATAAGCCTGGTTTGACATCGTATCCAGGAAAAAACCAAAGCCAATAAACAATAACAAAATAATGCTCGCCGTGGTGATCATCGCAAAACCCAGTGCCGGTTTTTTAATGGCAGATTTTTTGTGGATCAATCCGTGTTTTTGCGGGAAAGGCGAAAGCGTTTTGCTGAAATCGCCTTTATGTGCCCGAATGCGTTTGTATAACGCATTGCTAATAAGCTCCAGTTGGTTATTGCTGAATTCGGTTGAGCGGTAACTCCCTTTGAATCCGAGGCTTAGGCATAAATACATAAACTCCATGAGTTCAATATACAAATTGGGGTCTTTGATTAATCGTTCCAGAATAATAAAAAAACGTTCTTGTTGGCCGGATTCCTGATTAAATGCGGTCAGCAAGCTGTAATTGTCCCATTGGCCTTGTCCGCCCCATGAGGTGGTGGTGATGGTGTCATCGAGTGTGACACACAGGGCGTAACGACTGACGAGAATATATTCTGAGCTATAACCATGCGACTTTGCCGTGTCTTGAAAATTATTAATTTCTGCCACAAGCTCTTTATGCAGTTTATATAAATGCCGATAAGATTTGATTTGTTTTAATCGCCCAATAATCGAAAAGAGATAAGCGGCGGAATCAACGAGTGGGTTTACGCCCGCTTTAGGGTGATGCGAAATAAATTTGCCGCGGGTTAATAATTGGTTGGCAGCTTCAAAATGGGCGGATGAGATGAGAGGTGTATCATCGCTAGGCTGAGAGCGGCGGCTTAGCTCAGCATCGAGGATAACTTTTTCTTCGTCAGCAATGTGTTCGCTGTCCATCATCATCTTTAAATACATTCCTTGAAGAATCGGGTCGTTGGATAATTATACAGATTATTCGTAGTGACAGGTAGCTTTCCACGCAAATCGGGGCTGTATTCACAATAAAAAAAATCCCGCAATGAGCGGGATTTTAAGGGGAAAGTAAGCTTAATCCAACATGCCATAAAGTTTTAATTTTTTGCGCAAGGTGCCACGGCTTAAACCAAGCAAGATAGCCGCACGAGATTGGTTGTCTTTGGTGTACTCCATGACGGCTTCAAGAAGGGGAACTTCTACTTCAGCCAGTACAAGCTCATACAAGTTGTTAGGTGCTTGGCCTTTTAATTGCGTGAAATAGCTTTCAAGAGCTTGTCTAACGCTGTCATGCAAAGGTTGATTCTTATGCGCAACAGTAAAGGGTGATATCGTTTTTGGCGTGGAATCGGTCGTTTCTATATTTGTGTTAGGCATGGTCATCTCTCAAATATTCCAATTATTAAGGTTTTAAATTCTTCCCAAGCAAACAATTATACACTACTGCTCGTTGTTCGATCAAACGGGGAGTTAAAGTTATTTTCGCTTACCTTCTAATCTAGCCCATTCTTTTTGCTGGGTAATCGGTTTTTTGAAACTAAACCACGGCTGATAAGCTGCTATGACGGCATCGGCTTGCTCAACTAAAATGCCTGATAATAAAATGTCGCTGTTAGGATGCGTTAAGGTAGCAAAAAGAGGTGCCAAGTCGATTAAAGGCTGGGCTAGGATATTGGCAATCAATAAATCTGCCAAAATCGGCGAATTGAAGTCATTTGCTAGGAAAGCATGAAAATTTGCAGCGATTTCCGGATTGCGAGCTGCATTTTTCAAAGAAGCTTCTAAGGCTTGAGGGTCATTGTCAATGGCAATGACTTCTTTTGCCCCCAATTTTAAAGCAGCTAAGCCTAAGATTCCTGAGCCGCAACCGTAATCAATGACTAAGGTGCCCGGCAAGCTATGTTGATCTAGCCATTCTAAGCACAAAGCTGTTGTTGTATGGGTGCCAGTCCCAAACGCTAAGCCCGGATCGAGAACAACATTTGCTGCATTCGGCACAGGCGGAGTCTGCCAGCTTGGGCAAATCCAGAGCCGTTTACCAAATGCCATAGGTTTAAAATAATCGAGACAAACCCGCTCCCAATCTTGATCGGGCAGGTTTTTGAAATGAAAGCGTTCAATCAATCCCCCCGCTTGTTGATCTTCTAGATATGTTATTAACGATTCGGGTTGCAAGCTCTCATCAAATAAACCGATGACGATGGTTTCTGGCCAAAGGTGCAGGGCGCCCGGTGTCGGTTCATAAATAGGTTGATCACCCGCATCTTGAAAAGTAACAGCAAGCGCTCCCAATAAAGTGAGTTGATCGCTGAACGAATCCGCATAATCCGCGGTGGTTTGGGTATGGAGCTCAATCCAAGGCATAAGCAAATCCTAAATAAACAAGCTACTCATTGTAGGGTGGATTAGATGCGTTTTTTGCATCGTAATCCACCAAATAAATAAACAGCTTTGATGTTTGGTGGATTACGATGCAAAAAACGCATCTAATCCACCCCACGAATTCAAATGC
>CAZTDR010000069.1:0-12405 GCA_964612855.1 uncultured Coxiellaceae bacterium | reverse complement strand
GCAGCCTTATTTGTCAAAAATAGAGGGCGGTTCATGATTTTTGTCGTGTACAAAGGTCGTGCACAGAGCGCGCTTAAAATTTAATATTTTTTTAAGGATAAAATAGTAACTTAATAATTAATCCTATTTAATCAAAAGAGAGCCCCTATGCTTGAGATGGAAAATGAAGAAAGCCTCAATAAGCTAAAGGAAGCAAAACGGTTATTATGGAAAAAGATTAGCGAAAATACACAGAACCAAAATTTATGGAAGCACAATGCCTTGCTGCAAGAATTTGTTGCGCTGCTTAGCTTTGCTATTAAACATCACGATTATTTTTCCGAGGAAGATCAAGTTTTATTAATTGATTTAGCCAATAGTACGACTCAAAAAATAACAAACCCTGATGATACAAAGAATAATGAGCGTCATACAAAATTAATGAGTCAAATTGCACGCAAAGCAAAAGAAGAGATCGAACGAGGTGATTCTGAAAAGGATCATTTTTGGATAAAAGTCGCTCTCTGTGTGACGGGTGGGGTGATTTTAGCGAGTGGCATAGCAACAGCCGCCATTTGCTTTGCGACGGGTAATCCAGTCGCGGGATGGCTTGCACTGGCTGGAACCGCGATTCTAATGGCCGCTGTTTTCGTGGGATGGGATGCAGTGATAAACAAGCAAAAAAGATGCCAACACTACGGGTTGTTTAACGAGCAAATCGGCATTGCAGTTAGCAAAAGGCCAGCAGAGGAAGTGAATACCTTTGAAATTAAACCGGATTCCCAAAGTAAAAGCCCGTCATCTGCTTTTTTTCAGTATCCTAAGTCGATGATTCCGCTGACAAAAAAGCCTGCTTCACCCCGAAATTCTCAAAATAAAGTCTCTGAGTTCAAACGATCCGCTACTTGAGAATTATATTAATCTTATCTAAACTTAGCCTTATTGATAATAAGATACAGTAAGGTACTAATAAATGGATCGAGCCAAAAATCCTTTTTCCCCTGGCGCAGGCACGCCGCCCCCTGAATTAGCAGGCCGATCTGCTATTTTGGAAGATGCCATGATTGCGTTGGAGCGTGTTAAAAACAGCCGTGCCGAAAAAAGCATGATATTAGTTGGTTTAAGAGGTGTTGGGAAAACGGTATTGCTGGTAGAAATCCAACGTCTGGCAGAAGAGCAGGGCTATAAAACGACCTATATTGAAGCGCATGAAAGCAGGCAAAAGAAAACATTGCCGGAATTGCTCGTTCTCCATTTGCGACGTGTGCTATTTGAGCTTGACCGGGGACAATGGGTGAGTGAAAAATCTAAAAAAGCCTTACGTGTTTTTAAGAGTTTTATTAAGGCATTGAAATTAAAAGCGGGTGATTTAGAATTTTCGATTGATATGGATGCAGAAACAGGCGAAGCAGATAGTGGTGATTTAGAGGTGGATCTTGCTGCTTTATTTGTTGCTATTGGTGAAGCTGCAAAAGATAGAAATACCGCGGTGGCCATTATCATTGATGAGTTGCAATATTTAGATGAAAAAGAATTAAGCGCCTTGATTATGGCAATTCATCGGGTTTCTCAAAAATTACTTCCTCTTATATTGATTGGTGCCGGATTGCCGCAATTATTGGGGAAAGCCGGCAATTCCAAGTCTTATGCCGAGCGCTTGTTTGCCTATCCAGAAGTCGGTGCCCTCGCGAAAGAAGACGCAAAAAGCGCTCTACAATTACCTGCGAAAGAGCAAGGAACCTATTTTTCAGAAGAAGCCCTTACTAAAATTTATGAAATTACGAAAGGTTACCCGTATTTTTTGCAAGAATGGGGCTATCATGCATGGAATATAGCAGCAGGCCCTGCTGAGATAACTAGTCAAGATGCCGAAAACGCGAGTCAACAAGCCATTGCTAATCTCGATAAAAACTTTTTTAAAGTACGTTTCGATCGATTAACGCCGAGTGAGCGAAAATATGTGCGCGCGCTCGCGGAGTTGGGTAAAAAACCACAACGTTCAGGCGATATAGCGAATAAGCTAGGAAAAACAGTGGAACAAGTTGCCCCTTTGCGTGCGCAATTAATTAATAAAGGCATGTTGTACAGTCCTGCTCATGGAGATATTGCCTTCACAGTCCCCTTGTTCGAAGAATTTTTGATCCGGGAGATTCCCATTTTTTCAGCAAAAGAAGATTAGGGTCAACAGACCTATGGAGCGCAAGATACAGTAAAGCGTTGCTGATCTTCCAAGCGCATCGCCGTCAAACAATTTCCCCACACGCAACCCGTATCCAAAGCAAACGTGTTCGGCGTGTGAGTGACACCACCAAGCGCCGCCCAATGGCCAAAAATAATATTTAATGCCTGGCTTTTCCGTGTTGGAAATTGAAACCAGGGGGTTAACGTTTCTTCTACGGAGGTTGTGTTTTCTTTGGTTTTTAATTCTAAACTGCCATCCGCGTGACAAAAACGTATTCGCGTAAAGAAATTAATAATGCAACGGATACGGTCCCAGCCCGTCAACTGTTCATTCCATGTTGCAGGTTCATTCCCATATAAATTTTGTAATAACGCCTGCCTTTGATTGTGCTGTAAAAGCGTTTCTACTTCTTGCGCGAGTCGTAATGCGGTTGCAAGGTCCCAGGCGGGAGCAAGTCCTGCATGAACCATCGTAAAATTAAGTGTGGCATCATGATGAATTAAAGGTTGATGTGCGAGCCATTCGATTAATTCGTCGCGATCGGGCGCTTCTAAAATCGGAGTTAACGTATCATCTTGTCTGCCAGGATGATAGCCATAGGCGATAGCTAATAAATGTAAATCATGATTTCCAAGTACCGTACGTTGCTGCGCGCCCAGATTTTTGATGAATCGCAAGGTTTCAAGCGATTGTGGTCCGCGATTGACTAAATCACCCGTGAACCACAATACATCGTGTGTGCGATCAAACTGAATTTTTTTCAATAATTGTTCCAAAGCAACAAAACAACCTTGGATATCACCAATAGCATAAGTGCTCATGCGTCTTTTTTTACGAGTGAGTTGCTGAGTTTAACATAGTCACCTAAACCCAATTGTTCGGGGCGTAATTGGGAATCAATGTGAACTATTTCCCATTGTTCATCACTCACGCTCTCTCGCAAACAATTACGTAATGTTTTGCGTCGATGAGAAAATGCAGTTTTGACGAGGGCGGCAAAATGTAAATAATCCCGCGCAAGATAAGGAAATTCTTTGTGTGGAACTAATTTTACAATGCTTGAATCCACTTGTGGGGGTGGATCAAAAGCACTTCTGTCCACGTTAAATAAAGCAGTCACACGGCAATGATATTGCACCATGATGCTCAACCGACCATAAGCAGATGTGCCGGGTCGTGCTGCCATACGCGCCACGACTTCTTTTTGCAGCATAAAATGCATATCGCGAATATGGGAAGCAAAAGTGAGTAAATGAAAAATCAATGGCGTTGAAATGTTATACGGTAAATTGCCAATTAAACGTAAGGGTTGTTGATCCGTGATTAATTGATTGAAATCAAATTCCAATGCATCGGCTTGATGAATAACGAGTTCGCCTTTTTCGGCGCACCGCGATTTCAAGGGAGGAATCAGGTCACGATCGAGTTCAATTACCTCGAGTTTGCTGGCTCTTTTTAACACGGGTAAAGTGAGCGCGCCTTGGCCTGGGCCGATTTCAACCAGATGTTGCTCGGGTGTCGGCATGATGGCATCCACAATGCGCTGGATAATTTGTTTATCGTGTAAGAAATGTTGACCGAAGCGTTTGCGGGCGACATGCATGAAAAGTATTCTCCCTCAAGGTAGGATGGCACGGCGTGTTTTTATGCACCGTGCCACCGATTCGGTATTAAGGATATTTTCACTGTTCCGTTGACGATTCACGCGCAGGATCAAATCCTTGCTGCGCTGCCATTTGGAATAATTGATTCGCACGCGCTTTATCAACGGGTGTGCCAATACCATTTTGATACATGAGACCTAAATTATATTGCGCGCTTGCTAAACCATGGGCGGACGCTTTTTCATACCATTCGATGGAAGTTCCATAATTTTGAGGAACATATTTGCCTGCTGCATACATAAAGCCTAATTGATTTTCAGCATACGGATTGCCTTGGTTGGCTGCTTTTTCAAACCATCGCAATGCTTTCGTGTTGTCTTGGCTTGTGCCTTGACCCAGCATATAGCGCACGCCCAAACTGTATTGCGCATCCGAATTACCTTGTGCTGCGGCACGTTCAAACCATTTTGCTGATAAATTATAATCACGCGGTACACCACGGCCCGTGCGATACATATAACCTAAGGCATATTCTGCTTTTGGATTGCCCATTTGCGCCGCGCCCCGATAATATTTTGCAGCTTCTGCATAATCACGAGAGACGCCGATTCCTTTTGCATATTTGTCACCTGTCGCAAAAAGTTGTTCTGAGCTGCCTTGTGTATATTGCGGAGCCAGTTTTTCGGAAGGAATATCACCTGACATTTGTGAAGTACACCCGGCACTCAGTAAACAAAGCGTAACTAATCCAAATTTTTTCATATCGATAGCTTCCTTTTTAAGTGATTACCAAGCAGGAATAGCCTGGTCGTTAAAAATTTTCTTGGCAGCATCCGCTACTTCTTTCGATTGTAATGTAGCAACCAATTGTTTCATACGCGGATCATTTTGCTCGTCGGTACGAATAACAATGATGTTGGCATAGGGTGAATCTTTTTCTTCAATGAAAATGGCATCTTTGCTTGGAGAAAGTCCGCCAGGAACAGCGTAATTAGTGTTAATGACGGCAGCAGTCACATCCGGCAAGCTGCGCGCTAATTGTGCTGCATCTAATTCGGTAAAGGTAATTTTCTTAGGATTAGATTGGATGTCGTTGGGTGTGGCGTAAAGACCGGCAGAGGATTTTAATTTAATGAGTCCTGCTTTTTGTAAGAGCAATAAGGCGCGGCCTTCATTGCTGGGATCGTTGGGAATCGCAATGACTGCTTGCGCCGGAATTTCTTTTAGGTTTTTAATTTTGCGAGAGTATACGCCCATCGGAAAAACAAATGTTTTGCCAATAGCGATGAGAGCATAATGACGATCTTTGATTTGTTGATCGAGATAAGGTTGATGTTGGAACATATTGGCATCAATGCTGCCGTCGCTGAGTGCCGTGTTGGGTAGGATGTAATCGGTAAATTCAACCACCTTCAGGGTGAGATGATATTTGTCTTGCGCAACTTGTTTTGCCACTTCCATCAATTCGGTTTCCGGCCCTGAAATCGTGCCAATTTTTAGCGTATTTTTGTCTTCAGGAGCATTACAAGCAGTTAGTATGCATAAACTGGATAGAGTCAGTAATAATTTTTTCCACATAATAATAAGCCTTAAATAAGTTAATTGTGCTTTTTACGTCTATGTCATCCCGAATGCGGGATGACGGTACTATACCTACCGAACATGCGCTAATTTCTTCGCAATTTTATCACCAAAAAACTGAATTGCCTGCACAAAAACAATCATAATAACAATGGTCATCAGCATAACATTAAGATCAAAACGCTGATAGCCATAACGAATTGCCAAGTCACCTAACCCACCACCGCCCACCGCACCCGCCATGGCTGAATAACCAATCAAACTGATAATAGTAAGCGTTAAACCATTTATAATGCCAGGCCGGGCTTCAGGCAATAACACGTGAAGTATAATTTGCCCTGGGGTGGCTCCCATCGCGGTCGCGGCTTCAATCAGTCCTGGGTTTACTTCGAGCAAGGCATTTTCCACAACGCGCGCTAGAAAAGGCATCGAAGCCAAGCTCAATGGAACAATCGCTGCATTCGTGCCAATTGATGAGCCTACTAACAATCGGGTAAGAGGGATAACGGCAATCATTAAAATAATAAAAGGAATTGAGCGCGTCATGTTGACTATCGCGGCTAGAACCGCATTCAAAAGAGGCTGTTCTAAGATATGGTTTTTACGCGTTATATACAAAAGGGTGCCGAGCGGAATGCCGACTAGCATGGCTAACAAACTGGCAACAAAGACCATATAAACGGTTTCAAGTGTCGCGCTATATAAAAGAGATAATATCATTCGGGACATAACCTAAAATTTCAACTTGCACGCCGAGTTGTTGTAAATGTTCTATGCCAGCATCCATGTTATTTTTATTACCACTAATGGCCAAAATCATAATGCCCATCGCGTGTTTTTTAATGTATTCCACATTAGCTTGCAGGATGTTAATGCGCAAATTAAATTGGTTTATTAATTGCGCGATGATGGGCTGTGTCGCGGCGCCCCCAAAAAACCACAAACGTAATACGGGATGATGTTGATTTTGCTCTTCCGCAATAATTTGGTCGGCAATAATGGCGGGTAAGGCTTGTTTGAGTGAGGATGCAATAAAAGTTTTTGCTTCAGCTGTTTTAGGCTGTGCAAAAAATTCGCCGACTTCATTTTCTTCAATCATCCTGCCGTGCTGCAAAATAGCAACTCGATCACAACACGCTTTAATCACGCTCATTTCATGCGTAATTAATAAAATAGTTAAGTTTAACGTATCACGAATATTTTTTAATAAATCGAGTATGGTATGCGTCGTTTCCGGGTCTAATGCGGAAGTCGCTTCATCGGATAAGAGCACTTTAGGTTTGCAAGCTAATGCGCGCGCAATGGCCACTCGTTGTTTTTGGCCACCACTCAACTTTGCGGGATATTGATTTTTTTTAGAGGTGAGGCCGGTCAGCTCCAGAAGTGGATCTATAGTTGTTGCGATTTCACGTGCATTTTTTCCGCAGAGTTCAAGCGGTAACGCAATGTTTTGATAAACCGTACGCGAACTCAATAAATTAAAATGTTGAAAAATCATACCAATATTGCGTCGTGCCGTCCGTAAGTCGCTCATAGATAAAGCAGTCAATTCCGCGTTATCCACGATGACTTTACCACTGCTTGGTTTTTCTAGCAGATTAACGCAGCGAATCAGCGTGCTTTTACCCGCACCGCTCTGGCCGATAATGCCATAAATTTCGCCGGCATTGACACTAAGGTTAATGTCTTCTAATGCGGTAACGGATCCCTCCGCAGTGGGATATTTTTTACTAATATGGTCAAGTGTAATCATAAGTGGAGTATACCCATTGCGCCTTAAAATGCGAACTGTAATAATGCGGCAAGCAAATAAATGCATAGGTAAATTTGTTGATGTCTCCTTTGTTAACTGATCTCTACCAGCTCACCATGGCTTTCGGCTATTGGAAATTAGGCCTTCATGAACGAGAAGCGGTATTTAATCAAATTTTTCGCAAGCCCCCCTTCACGAGCCAGTATTCCGTCGTTTGCGGATTGGAGAGTGTCGTTGAATTTTTGCAAGCTTGGCATTTTGCAGCCGATGATTTGGCCTATTTGCAAGGGCTGCGAGCACCCAACGGGGAGCCATTATTTACGTCTGATTTTTTAGATTATTTAAGCCAATTACAGTTCAGTTGTGATATCGATGCCATACCTGAAGGTACAGTCGTGTTTCCTCATGAGCCGCTGCTTCGTGTTAAAGGCCCGCTTATCCAAGGCCAGCTGATTGAATCGGCATTATTAAATATCATTAACTTTCAAACGCTCATTGCTACTAAGGCTTCACGCGTTTGTTTGGCTGCGGCGGGCGATGGCGTGCTGGAATTTGGATTACGCCGCGCCCAAGGACCAGATGGTGCGCTCTCGGCGAGTCGGGCGGCTTATATTGGGGGTTGTACGGCGACATCTAACGTATTAGCCGGTAAAAAATTTGGCATTCCCGTTTCAGGAACGCACGCCCATAGCTGGGTGACGGCTTTCCCAGATGAGCTCAGCGCATTTGCTGCTTACGCAGAAGTCATGCCACATAATTGCATACTGTTGGTCGATACTTATAACACTATACAAGGTGTTCGTTATGCGATTGAGATTGGCAAAAAGTTGCGAGAAAAAGGCGGTGAATTGCGTGGCATTCGCCTGGATTCGGGAGATCTCGCAGAATTAAGTGTAGTGGCACGGCGTTTGTTAGATGAGGCCGGATTTCGTCAAACCAAAATTATCGCGAGTAATAGTTTAGATGAGCATGCGATTAAGCGATTTAAAGAAAAAAACGCAGCTATTTCAGTGTGGGGGGTGGGAACGAGTTTAGTGACGGGCTATGACCATCCTGCATTGGATGGCGTCTACAAATTAGCGGCCCTCCAAGATGTTAACGGTCGTTGGGAATATAAGTTAAAACTTTCCGAACAAGCCGTTAAAATTTCTAATCCGGGCATTTTGCAAGTTCGGCGTTTTATGCGCAAGAATAGCGGAATCATGGATATTATTTATGATACAGAGCTTGGCATTCCAGAAAAAAACCCGGAATTAGTTTCTTTAGATGCGCCACACCGCGTGATGACCGCAGAATCCTTTGATACTGCATTTGATTTATTACAACCGATTTTTCGTCGCGGAAAATACGTGGCTCAAACCGAATCAATTCATGCTATTCGTGCACGGGCAGAGCAACAAGTGAAGCAATTTTTACCATTGAGTCAGGCCGTTTATCCTGTCGGCTTAGAGAATAAATTGCACCAATTAAAACAAAAATTAATTAGTAAATTTTCCCCATGACAGAAAAAAAATTTCCCCTACGCCGTATTCGCAGTTTTGTGCGACGAGACAGCCGTATTACAGCGGCCCAGCAACAGGCAATCGATACTTTATTGCCCCGTTTTGGCCTATCGTTAGAAAGCGGACAGCTGGATCTGGCCGCAACTTTTCTGCGTACTGCCAAAACCAATTTAGAAATTGGTTTTGGTTCGGGACATTCGTTGCTGGAAATCGCAAAACAGTATCCTGAGCAAAATTTTATAGGAATCGAAACGCATTTACCCGGAGTTGGCGCGTTGTTGCTGGGCATTGAAGAAGCGCAGTTGACCAATGTTCGAGTTTATTATGCCGATGCCGTCGAGGTGTTTCAGCAGTGTATTCCGGAAAATAGCTTGGATGTGGTGCAGATTTTTTTCCCTGATCCTTGGCAGAAACGCAAACATCATAAGCGTCGTTTGATTCAAGAATCGTTTATTAATATTATTTTACCTAAACTAAAACCCGGCGCTGCTCTGCATCTCGCTACCGATTGGCAGCATTATGCTGCTCATATGATGAGAGTGTTATCCACCATGCCTGACTTAAAAAATAGTGCGGGCGATAACCACTATGCGGATCGTTCTACTCAGCGCCCTATCGTAACTAAGTTTGAACAACGCGGCCAAACCTGCGGAAGGCAAATTTGGGAGTTGCAATTTGTACGGCAGCCTTACAAATAATACATATACCCGAAGGTTGCCGCCAGATCGACATCATCATATTATGATGATGCCCCTAAAACACATAATCGAAGAAGGATTTTTAATAATGAAGCAAATGATAAAAAAAATCAGCGGTGGCATAGTATTACTTAGCTTAGCTGGCATAGTAGAAGCAACCGGCGCAGGTGGTTATTTTGGCTTAATGTTAGGACAGTCCAATTTAAATGGCCAAGACCAAACAATCACACTCTCCCCAGGTCTGACGACCAAAGTGCAACCAGAAGGTTCCGGCGTCGGCGCGCGTCTTTTTGCCGGTTATGGAATGAATCAATACTTTGCGCTAGAAGGCGGGTTCACTTATTTTTCTGCGATGGATTATAAAACCACTATCATATCCAACAGCATTAAAACCGATGCAGCCAGTTTTGATTTATTAGGTAAGATCATGTTTCCTTTTGCCGACACCGGCTTTGGCATCTTTGGTAAAGTAGGCGGCGCTTATTTTGTGACTAAATCCAACGGCAACATAGACGGCTTCCGAATCGACACAGAATCTTCCTCTGTCTTTAGACCCGTCGTCGGCCTAGGCGTAAGCTATGACCTCACGCAAAACTGGGTAGCTGACTTGTCTTACACCTCTGTCCGTTACTCCACATCCGTCATTAAAAATCCAAGCTTTATCGCATTGGGAATTTCTTATCATTTGCTAGATCCTAAGTGTGGGCAGTTTTTGTGTTAAAAATGAGAAAATAAAATGACTGAATCGCGTATTGCAGCCAAATCTATGAGTTCAAATTCTATCGTGGATCTAAGCGCAAAATTGGGTGCGATTTTAGTCATAAAATTGCCTGGGCTGCCTCCTTGATTTATGAGTGTACAGGCGATGAAAAATATTTAGATATAATAGTAAAAATAGCAAGTCATTTTATTGAAAAGCAAAACGATAATGGCATGTGGTTTTCAGATGATGTTAATAAGTCATATGATCAAAGTGCAGAAATTGCATGTTGGTTTTTAGATATTGTTAATCGTATATGCCCAATCAAAAATTCCTGTTACTTTCACCCTGCTTATCAAAGGATGAATAGTTTTTAAATTTAGAAAGAGAAAGATCGTTTTTGTTAATGCGTTAGTATGAGATTGCAGAAACAGAAGGATCATTGTAATGCTGCTGAGCCCCGGCTATAATCTGCCCAAAATAAAAGCATAAAAAAGTTTAACGGGGAAATGTCATGATCAGTTCCAGATCCACGTATGAAACCCTCTATGAGAAATTTGCAAAAATACTTCGCGATCGGGGTTTAGATATCACGATATCAACTTATTTGGAAGATGCGCTATTTAAATCAGCTCGTCTTCCCGACGTACATAATCTTAAAATAGGTTTATGGGGTCGTTATGTAAGTGAAACCGAGCCTAATCCACAAATAGATGATACGTATTGTAAATTTACTCTGGTCATTTCACCTTTTTTTTCAGGAAAGGATTTTGTTGCCGGGCTGAAAAAAACATTTCCGGATATAGATGCAACTGATATGACGAAAACCATTCGAAACGAGCAAAGGAAAAAACATAAACATCGGCCTGCCATCATTATTAAAGTTCGCGTTGATCATCTCATAGAGTATATTTTTCCGGTTGCCATAGAAATTTTGGATACAACACCGGTTAGCTTTCTTTATCTTGAAACATGGGAAGCGATCCAAGATGATTTTATGCAGGAGGGAGTGGATGCTGTAAAAAATGATCATTTTGAAAAAATATGGCATGCATTAACTTTCGAAAATTTGAGGAGGGTTCAATCTCTATGGAATCTAGATCTGCCTTTTGCTTTGTTGGGTATAATTGGCGAATATTTAGCAATAAATCTAGCCTCTTTTGCGGATAAAGTTAGCGACTCAAAAAAAGAAGAAGCTGAGACGCTAACTTTATCAGGAATAAAAAATTTTTTAGAAAAAGAAACCGATTCGTGTAAAAAAATGCAGGCCTTCCATGCGTCTTTAACGGATGAGGCGGTTCTAGATCTTCATTATACGAGGTTTTTATTTTCGGGTGTGTCAAAAGATATTCTTGAGCGAATGAGTCACTCTATTTCTCTATTTGATCCATTTGATTGTGTTCATCTTGCCAATAAGTATGAGGAAGCTGCTTTTTATGACGACCAAGGGGATACCTATTATTTAGACATACCTAACTATATTCTAATGCATGTAGGTTTTCGATCCGACATGGCGAATACCTTAAAAAATTTATCTTCATTGGTTGAGTATCGTGAAAAAAGTGGAACTGAATTTATTCTTACAAAATGTGCCAGCACGTTAAGAGTGATTCGTGCTTCTCTTGTTCAAGATGGAGAGGAGGAGTGCAAGCAAGTCGAAACATTAAAAATATTGACGCAAAATTTGATAACAACGTTAGAGCAAAAACCTACTGATTTTACAAAAATTAAAACGGCTTTCGAGTCCGTCAGAGCGGAGCAAGCGTTGTTTGAACAATCGGTTAAAGGAAAAACACCAACCCTGTTTTCGCGCCTATCCGCAGCAAGCCAGATTCAAATGAGTCAATTTCAAAAAGTTTTTACCCTATTAACAAATTTACTAAATACAGTTTCAGGCGATCATGAGCCAAAGCCATTTCACCAAAAGCTAAAAACATAATGGAAGTGAATTGTTGAAATAAGAATGCGGTAATCAATAGACAATCAGAAGTCCGCGAGTGTGACTCAATACTTGCTTTGATTAAAGAAAAAATAGGCAATAAAACAATACATCCAGACGGTGACTTTAGAAAAATTTTACAGGTTATTAAAGAGAAAACACAAATTGATTATGAATCACTTAATGTTGATGTGATCCTGGGGTCTAACAAATCTCGCTTTCAAGTGTGATGGGTATATATGAATAGCCCTGATTGTAAATGAAAGGTTCACAGTTGCGCAGGGCTTACGCATGAAAATTTTCTTTGACAGAAATGTAGGGTGGATTAGGCGTTTTTTGCCGTAATCCACCAAATAGAAAGAGCTTGTTTTCTTATTTGGTGGATTACGACGCAAAAAACGCGTCTAATCCCCCCCACGAATTCAAATGCGAAGTGCAATGCCCTTTCTTTTACATTCTTTTTGAAA
>CAZTDR010000068.1:0-12495 GCA_964612855.1 uncultured Coxiellaceae bacterium | reverse complement strand
ACCGCTCTTTTTTATCGTGTTGCACTTCGCATTTGAATTCGTGCCCTACATTTTAGGCAAGAGTAGTAGGGTGGATTAGATGCGTTTTTTGCATCGTAATCCACCAATTATAATGGCCATGACGTTTATTTCCATTAAGCTTGAGGTGTATACCCCAATCCATCCACCTTCGCTGCACAAATAAAATCGTTTTCCGATAACCCCTTAATCGCGTGCGTCATGAAATTCACTACGCAATAGTTATAACCCACTTCCATATCCGGATGATGGTTCTCTTGATTAGCAATCCATGCGATTGCATTTACAAACGCCATTGTTTTATAAAAATTTTTAAAAGTAAAACGGCGGGTAATCAGCGTATTCTCCGTATTCACTTGCCAATCATTCAACTTAGCCAATAATTCTTGGGCTTTTTCTTTTGACAGAGCGGGAACGCCTCCTTCGCAGGGTACGCAGCGTTTAGATTGTAAATCGCAAGTTTGATTCATGAGTGCTTTTCCTTGGGTTGGTAAACGGGAGTATATTCGCCCAATTCACGCGCACGTTGAATAAGGCCAATGAGATCCATTTGAGTTAACTCAAATAACGTATCAAAATTTTCAATGACATAATAAATGGGCTGCATGATATCGATGCGATAGGGCGTGCGTAACACGTCAAGTGGATCAAACGGCTTGCGCTCGGGTTGTTGATCTTCTAAGCAGTAAACGGTTTCTCCTTTTGACGATAAAATCCCGCCGCCATAAACGCGTAACTGATTATTTTGTTTGATGAGGCCAAATTCAATCGTGAACCAATACAATCGCGCCAACAAAGCACGGTCTTCTTTATTCGCATTTAAGCCTAGCTTGCCATACATATAAGTAAATTCGGCATAGGCTGGATTAGTTAAAAGTGGGCAGTGACCAAAGACTTCATGAAAAATATCCGGTTCTTGTAAATAATCTAATTCGTCAGCGCGACGAATAAACGTGGCGGCAGGAAAACGGCGAGTGGCGAGCAAGTGGAAAAATTTTTCAAAAGGAATTAAAGCAGGCACCGGTTCTAGTTGCCAACCGGTGGCTTTTCGCAAGGCGGCGGAGATTTCAGGGCACTGCGGAATCCGGTCAGTCGGCATATTCAAGATTTTAATGCCATCCATAAATTCATTGCACGCGCGATTTTCAATCACTTTCAACTGACGTTCAATTAATATGCGCCATATCCCATTTTCTTCCTCCGTGTAAGTTGCGACTCCCTGGGCATCAACTTGTTTAGAGACATATTCAGTGTGCTTTTGCATGGGATGATCTCTTTTGTCAAAACTGAGGTTATATTATATTCTAGGGTTCGTTGACAATATGTGAAGGGATCTACTTATGCAACATTATAATCCAGCTGGGACTGATGGTTTTGATTTTTTAGAATTTTCCACGTTAGAGCCGGAGCGGCTTAAGCAACAATTTTTGTCTATGGGTTTCACGCCTGTTGCAAAACATCAGACGCAAGAAATTACGCTTTACCAACAAAACGAGATTCGTTTTATCATCAATGCCGAGCCAAATTCCTTGGCGCAACAATTTGCGGAATTACATGGCCCATCCACTTCAGCGATGGGGTTTCGTGTTTTAGATGCGAATGCGGCATTTCAACATGCGATCGCGAATGGTGCCCGGGTGTGTCAAGAAGGCGCATACGCTTGCCCTGCGATTTATGGTGTCGGCGGCAGTCTCATTTATTTTGTTGATTACGCAGCGAAACAAGCGAATTATTTCAGTGAATTTGTCACATTAGCGAAAGCCGCAGACGTGACACACAATGCAGGTTTAACTTATTTAGATCACGTCACGCATAATTTGCACCGCGGTAACATGAATGTGTGGGCGGAATTTTACGAAAAAATATTTAATTTCCGTGAAATTCGTTATTTTGATATCGAAGGCAAATTAACTGGCTTAAAAAGCCGTGCGATGACCAGTCCCTGTGGAAAAATTCGTATTCCCCTCAATGAATCTTCCGACGATAAATCGCAAATCGAAGAATTTTTAAAAGATTTCAAAGGCGAAGGGATTCAGCATATCGCTTTAGGTACCCAAGAAATTTTTTCAACTGTAGAAACATTAAAGCAACAAGGCTTGAAATTTTTAGATACCCCCGACACTTATTACGAACTCTTAGAAAAACGGTTGCCAGCGCACGGTGAAAATGTATCGCGCTTGCAAAAAAACCGCATTTTATTGGATGGGACGACACAACCCGAGCGTCGTTTACTCTTGCAGATTTTTACTCAAAATATGTTAGGCCCCGTGTTTTTCGAAGTCATTCAACGTAAAGGCGATGAAGGTTTCGGTGAAGGGAATTTTAAAGCGTTGTTTGAATCGATCGAGTTAGATCAAATCAACCGCGGCGTGTTAACTATGGAAAAAGAAAAATCATGAAACTTGCAACCTTAAAAAACGCAACACGTGATGGCCAGTTAGTCGTCGTTAGTCAAGATTTGAGTCAAGCGGTGATCGTTTCTGAGGTGGCGAACACGTTGCAGCAAGCACTAGACAATTGGGCTCATTGCCAACCGAAACTTGAGCAATACTACCAACGTTTAAATGCAGGTGAATTAAAAAATACGCTTACTTTTACGGAACAAAACATAGCATCTCCTTTACCACGTGCTTATCAGTGGGCGGATGGAAGTGCCTATGTGAATCATGTTGAATTGGTTCGAAAAGCACGCGGTGCGGAAATGCCCGCGAATTTTTGGACGGATCCTCTCATGTATCAAGGTGGTTCAGATAGTTTTTTAGGCCCCAAAGATGACATTGTAGTTGGCGATCTTGAATGGGGTGTGGATTTTGAAGCGGAAGTGGCTGTCATCACGACCGATGTGGCCATGGGGGTGACATCCCAGCAAGCTGCATCGACCATTTGTTTGTTGATGTTAGTGAATGACGTTTCATTGCGAAATTTAATTCCCGCAGAGTTGACGAAAGGGTTTGGTTTTTTTCAAAGTAAACCCTCCAGTGCTTTTTCACCGGTTGCCGTCACGCCCGATGAATTAGGCGTCGCGTGGGATGGAAAAAAAGTGCATTTACCTTTAATCACGCATTTGAATCAACAACTGTTTGGTCAGCCGAATGCGGGCGTTGATATGACATTTGATTTTCCTACGTTAATTGCGCATGCGGCCAAAACGCGACCGTTAGTAGCCGGTTCTATTATCGGTTCGGGTACGGTTTCTAATGTGGATCGTAGCAAAGGCTCTTCCTGCATTGCCGAAAAACGGATGTTAGAAATTCTGCATCAAGGAAAGCCGATGACGCCGTTTATGCAATGCCAGGACCACGTGCGCATTGAAATGTTAAATCAACAAGGACAAAGTATTTTTGGCGCAATCGAACAACAAGTGACAAAAATAAAAGTCGAAGCCGCTTTGCCAGCTTATTAGCATGGCAGAGTGGCGAAGGGATTCAATTTAGGAATATATACCATGCTCAAACTCTACGATTATTATCGTTCTTCCGCGAGTTTTCGTGTGCGGATCGCGTTACATCTTAAGCAGTTACCTTACGAAAAAAATCCCATTCATTTAGTAAAAAATGGGGGTGAACAACACGCTTCTGATTATCTCGCCATCAATCCCCAAGGCCTTGTACCTGTTTTACAAGATGGCGATAAAATCATTTCTCAATCTTTAGCAATCATAGAATATCTCGATGAATTACACCCCGCCCCTGCTTTGCTTCCAAACGACCCTTACCAAAAAGCATTAGCTCGCGCCTGGGCTTTAAGTATTGTTGCCGATATTCATCCCTTGAATAATGCACGTGTTCTTCGCTATCTCACCGAAGAGTTAGGATTAAGCGAAGCACAAAAAAATCAATGGTATCAACATTGGATTGCCAAAGGTCTTGCTGCATTAGAAAAAAATGTGCAGGCATCTCCCTTCAGCGGCGATTATTGTTTGGGTGATCACCCAACGATTGTCGATATTGTTTTAATACCGCAATTGTTTAATGCACGGCGTTTTAATTGTGATGTGAATGCTTATCCTACCCTGGTTCGCATTGACGCGAACTGTCAAAAATTATCGGCAGTGCAAGCCGCATGGCCGCAAGAGGAAACGACAGTATGACAACATCGACCGATTTTCGTTCGTTAGCCAATCACCACATCCGTAATCTGACCCCCTATCAACCCGGTAAACCCATTGAAGAAGTTGAGCGCGAGTTAGGCATCCCCTCTGTCATTAAACTGGCGAGTAATGAAAACCCTTTAGGTGCAAGTCCTGCCGCATTGCTTGCCGCGCAAAAAATACTACAAAAATCACAAATGTACCCGGACGGCGGTTCTTATGAATTGAAACAAGCCCTTGCGAATTTTTTGCAAGTGGATCCGACACAATTAATAGTGGGAAATGGTTCGGAAAATATTTTAGAGTTAATTGCAAAAACGTATCTCACCCCGAATAGCGCTGCCGTCATGTCTCAATATGCTTTTTTAACTATTCAATTGTTAGTGAGAAGTTATGGTGCACAGATGCGGATGGTACCTGCAAAACAGTTTGGTCATGATATTTCGCAAATGATCGCGGCGATCGATGAAGAGACGCGCATTGTTTTTGTCGTGAATCCCAATAATCCGACAGGGACTTATACGACAGCAGATGAAATGGTGCAGTTACTCAAATCTGTTCCACCCCATGTGCTGCTGGTCGTCGATGAAGCCTATCACGAATATGTCGATCAGCGCGGAGATTATCTCAATTTGCTCCCTTTGCTGAAACACTATCCCAATTTAATTATCACACGCACATTTTCAAAAGCGTATGGATTGGCTGGCATGCGTCTGGGGTATTCCATTTCGTCACCTGAAATTGCTGATATGTTAAATCGCGCGCGCTTACCGTTTAATGTTAACAGCATTGCAGCAGGGGCTGCCTGTGCTGCATTAAAGGATCAAGAACACATTAAAAAAACGATTGCGCTAAATCAAGCAGGCATGTGTCATTTAGAGGAAGAAATTAAAAAAGCTAACATCGGTTACATTCCCTCATTAGGAAATTTTATTACCATCGATATTGTGCGCGAAGGTATTGAGGTATATCAAAAATTATTGCATCAAGGTGTAATTGTACGACCGCTCGGTGCGTATGGTATGCCAAATCATTTGCGCGTTACCATTGGCACCTCGCATGAAAATGAAAAATTCTTGCGGGCATTGCACACCGTGTTGTAAGTGCGTCGATAAACAAGGGAGTGTTGAGTGGGTACTGGGAGATTCTATGAACAAAAAAAATTATTTGCATGGATTGGGCAACCATTTCCAATCCGAAGCGTTAGACGGCGTGCTAGTGACAGGACGTAATTCACCGCAAACCGTGCCTTACGGTTTATATGCCGAACAACTGAGCGGCAGCGCTTTTACGGCGCCACGGCATGGGAATTTACGCAGTTGGTTGTATCGCATCCGACCTTCTGTGGTACATAGTGAATTTGCGCTGATGACACATGACTATCTCGCTGCGCCGTCTCTGACAGGAGCGCCGACGCCCCCCACGCAAATGCGCTGGAATCCCATGCCTTATCCAAAAACGCAACAACATTTTATTGAGGGATTATTTACGCTGGCTGCCAATGGCAGCATTGAAATGTTAACGGGTGCCGCAATTCATTTGTATGCTGCAAATAGGTCAATGGAAGATGCGTTTTTTTATAATGCGGATGGTGAATTATTAATTGTTCCGCAAGAAGGCGAATTGCAATTGAATACCGAATTCGGGATTTTAATGCTAAAACCCGGTGAAATTGCGGTGATTCCGCGCGGTGTCAAATTTCAAGTGATGTTATTAAATGAAAAAGCACGCGGTTATATTTGTGAAAATTTCGGAATGCCGTTTCGGTTGCCTGAATTAGGCGTGATCGGTGCAAATGGATTAGCTAACGCGCGTGATTTTCAAACGCCGGTGGCTGCTTTTGAGAAAAAATCAGGAAATTTTATCTTGTTAGTCAAGTTTCAAGGAAATTTATGGTCAGCGAAAGTGTCTCATTCGCCGCTGGATGTCGTTGCTTGGCACGGCAACTATGTGCCGTATAAATATGATCTCAGCCAATTTAACACGATCAATACAGTCAGTTTCGATCATCCTGATCCTTCTATTTTTACGGTATTAACTTCACCTTCGGCGCACGTTGGCATTGCCAATGTGGATTTTGTCATTTTCCCGCCGCGTTGGATGGTCGCACAAGATACCTTCCGACCACCGTATTACCATCGCAATATCATGAATGAATATATGGGCTTGATCTATGGTGTGTATGACGCGAAGGAAACGGGATTTGTGCCCGGCGGTGGCAGCTTGCATAATTGCATGTCGCCGCATGGGCCGGATAAAGAAGCCTTTAAGAAAGGCACGCAAACAGCATTAAAACCAGAATATTACGACAATACGCTCGCGTTTATGTTTGAAGCGCAGCAAGTATGGCGCTTAACACCCGCCGCATTGCAGGCTAATTTTCGCCAAATGGATTATTTAGACTGTTGGCAAGATTTGCCGGTGAATTTTAGCAGTTCCCGCTGAAAAGCGTGGGAACTCCTTTTTTGTTTAGATGCTTTATTTTTACGGCACTTACTATATTATATAGGCGTTGTTGCATAAATCTGTTTTTGTAGGGGCAGGGCGTGCCGTGCCCGTGCTGCCTATTTCGTTGAAGCCGCTGGGTATGGCACGCCATGCCCCTACAAGTGCCGTTTTAATGGCACTACTGTTAAAAATTTGTTCCTCTGATTATATTATTTAGGTTAAACAATGAGCTACCACAAACCCTATGCTGAACACCACTTTGGCGAATATCTTTTTACTGCAGACAAGCAAAAATTAGATTTAACCTATCTTTACAATTTATTATGTGTTCCTTCACGTTATTCCAGTGGCTTACCACCGGAACGGTTCCCCTTAATTATCGAAAATTCCGTTTGTTTCACTGTGTTATATCAAGGCAAACAAATTGGTTTTGCACGCGTCATCACGGACTTTTCTGAATTTGCTTCACTGTGGGATGTTTATATTGATGATGAACATCGCGGTAAAAGTGTCGGAAAAACCTTAATGAAATATGTCCTCGAACATCCACGCTTACGCGGCGTTTTTCGTTGGTTCTTAATGACGGAAGATGCACATGGTCTGTATCAGAAATATGGCTTCAAAACCGAAGCCTATAATCCGTATGTCATGATGAAAGTGGCAGCAATAGGATAAAATTCTGTAGGGACAAAAATTTAATTCTTTATAATTCTTTATAAATTACTGGAATTGTAGGGGCGGACCCATGTGTCCGCCCAGCGGCTTCAACCGTAAAGTCCGGGCGGACACACGGGTCCGCCCCTACCCAAAGCGTTTTTGTCTCTTGCATACTAGGTGGTACGATGGTTTTTTTGCATCGTAATCCACCATTAGGATTTCACCCCTCCATCTTTAATTTTTCCCAATATTTTTCCAATAATGCAAATGTCTGGTCGCCAATATCGGTTTCAAATTGCCCATGTTGTAACACATCACGCGTTGGATAAAGAACGGGATTATTTTTCAATTCCGGCGGCAATAAATTTTTCGCGACTAAATTTGCCGTGGCATAACCAATTTCCAAGCTCACCGCTTTTGCAATATCGGGTCGTAGCATGAAATTAATAAATTTATATGCATTCTCACGATGAGGCGCGTTTTGTAGAATGGCGAAATTATCTACCCAAATTTCAAATCCATCGCGAGGGTAAACAAAACGAAGCTGTGAATTTTCCGAATGGGCTTTGATTAAATCCCCATTCCAAGCAATGCCAATAGTCGCATCTTCATCAATTAAAATGGAGGTGACGGCATCTGTATTAAACAAGCGGATGTTAGGCATCAGCGTATGCAGCTTGTAATACGCTGCTAAAATATGCTGGGGATCTTGATCGTTGATCGAATAACCTAGCATTAGAAGCGCCATGGAAAAAGCTTCGCGCGGATCATCCAAGATCATCAATTGATTGTGGTAATGCTTATTAAATAAATCTGACCATTGTTTAATTTCAGTGGGTGAAAAATATTGCGTATTGGCAAAAATGCCAGTAATTCCCCACACAAACGGCACACTGTATTCACTATGCGGGTCGTAACTGACATTTAAAAAGAAAGGGTCGATATTTTTGTATTCACTTAATTTACTTTTATCTAATTTTTCCAGCATATTCTGCCGACGCATGCGGTCAATGTAATAGCTTGAGGGTTCGACAATATCGTAACCTGTATTGTGTGCAGCACGTAATTTGGAATACATCACTTCATTGGTATCGTAGGTGCTGTAATTCACTTTAATACCGGTTTCTTTTTCAAATTGCGCGATAATCCGGTCTGGAATTTCTTGGGCAAACGTATAGACATTGACGATGTTATTTTGATCAGCGTAGGACGGAAGCCAAATAAAAAAAAGCAGGAAGAGTAGGCGGGCAAGGCGTTCTGGCAAGGCGGTGTAGGCGTCCATAAATCCTGATGGGTGAGACTCAATTGATCAATTATGGTGATAATAAAAGGGAATGTCTATTGTTATATACGGTTGTCCAGACTTATCCTCCCATCTTAATTTTTTCCCAATATTTTTCATACAACTCCAGCGCCGCATCATCTATATCCCTTTGAAAATGTCCCCGGCGCAACGTGTCATGCGAAGGATAAATAATAGGATTGTCACGAATACTGCGCGGCAACTGCTTTCTAGCAGCTAAATTCAGAGAAGGAAAGTGGATGCTTAAACTCACGGCCTTAGCAATATCAGCACGTAACATAAAATTAATAAACTTATAAGCATTTTCCCGATGGGGGGCGTTTTTTAAGATGGCGAAGCTGTCGATCCAAATGACAAAACCCTCTGCCGGATAAACAAATTCTAACCCCGGATTTTCTTGTTTTGCCTTATACAACTCTCCATTCCATGCCATCCCGATAGTGGCATCTTCATCCACCAAAATAGTCAGAATCGCATCGCTTTTAAAAATCTTAATATTAGGTAGCAACTCTTTCAGCTTAAGATAAGCTTGTTTGATGTGTTTTGGATCGGTGTCATTGATGGAATAGCCGAGCGTCAACAGGGCCATTGCAAATACTTCGCGGACATCATCAATTAATAGCAATTGGTTTTTATAGTTTTTTTCCCATAAATCTGCCCAGCGATGTAGGGTAGGAGCGGCAGGATCATTTCGATTCACAAAGATGCCCGTAGTGCCCCAAATATAAGGGATGCTGTATTGATTTTGCGGATCATACGCTTGATTTAAAAAATCGGGATCCAGGTTGTTAAAATGGCTTAATTGGGTGTGATCGAGCTTTTCGAGTAATCCCTGGTGACTCATGCGATCAATGTAATAGCTTGAAGGTTCGATAATATCGTATTCGAGTTTCTCACCCGTTTTCAGTTTGGCATACATCATTTCATTGCTTTCATAAGTTGAAAAATTCACCTCAATGCCGGTTTCTTTTTCAAATTGGCGAATGATAGAGTCAGGAATTACCCCGGTCCAGGTGTAAATATTCAAGACATTATCTGCAGCAAACAGAGCTTGAGCAAACCAGAAGCTGATGAGCGCGATGAGACAGTTTCTCACGCTTTTTTTCTCCCGATGAGTTGTGACAACAGAATTAAGATCAGCGTCAGCAGAAACGTGATGCTACAAAGGGCATTAATTTCGGGTTTCACGCCTAAGCGTACCATCGAGTAAATTTTAAGCGGGAGAATTTCAAAATCAGGCCCTGCTACGAAGTAACTGATCATCACATCATCGAGTGAAAGCGTGAAGCTGAGCAGCCAGCCTGCTAACAAAGCGGGCCACAGCAAGGGTAAAATAATGCGAGTAAAAATGACGGTATCGGTTGCGCCCAAATCTTTGGCTGCTTCAAAAATATATTCATCAAAGCTGACCATGCGGCTGTATACAGTCACCACGACGAAAGGGATACAAAAGGTGATATGCGCAAGCAGCAAGCTCCAAAATCCGAGTGAAATCTTTATCACACTGAATAAAATTAATAATGAAATTCCCATCACGATGTCAGGCGATAAAATTAAAATAAAGACCAACCCGTACAAGACATTGCGCCCGAGAAAATCATAGCGATATAAGCTCACGGCGGCCAATCCACCAATACACATCGCAATGGTGGCTGCCATGATACCCAATATTAATGAATGGCCGACTGCCACCCAAAGATCAACGTCAGAAAATAATTCTTTGTACCAGCGAAATGAAAACCCATGCCAAACCAGTGAATATTGGGCGCGATTAAAGGAGTAAATAATTAAAATCAAAATGGGAATGTAAAAAAATAAATAAATGGCGGATAAGTAAGTTTTGGCAGGTAAGTTTTTCATAGGAAATCTCGCGAATAACTGCTGCGGGTACTGCGCCAATAAATCAATAATAAAATGGCCAGCAACAGTGTGAAGACAATGCTGATTGCCGATCCGACCGGCCAATTACCCGCAATTAAAAATTGATTTTGAATTAAATTACCGAGTAAAAGCGATTTTGAGCCGCCAAGTAAGTCAGGAATATAAAAGATCGTCATGGCGGGTAAAAAAACTAAAATACAGCCAGATAAAATGCCTGGTAAGGTTAATGGCAAAATAATTTTACGAAACGTGGTTAAACGGTTCGCCCCTAAATCACGTGCGGCATCAAGCAAGCGATGATCAAGACGTTCAATATTGGTGAGTAAGGGTAGCACCATAAAAGGCAGTAAATTATAAACCAATCCAATCATGACCGATGTATCAGTATATAAAAGAGGTAACGGTTTATCGATGATTCCTAAACTTAATAAAATAGAATTGATCACGCCTTTGGGCTTTAAAAGCGTCACCATGGAATAACAGCGAATCAATGAGCTAGTCCAAAAAGGAATGATAATGAGGAAAATCAGTAATCCTTTAAAACGGCTTTCTATGCGCGCGATGCTATAGGCAAACGGATAGCCCAATATTAAACACATGGCCGTGCAAATACTGGCAATGTAGAACGATTCTTTGAAAATTTTAAGATAAATGGAATTGGTGATTTGCACATAATTATTAAACGTGAAGGGGAGGTTAATCAGATGGTTGTCATCATGGCTCATGAAACTGGCCAGTGTCACCAACCCAAATGGCAGCAAAGCAAAAATAAGCAGCCAAATCCAAATGATTGAGAGAGAAAGCTGCTTAAACGCGCGGTCATGTTTCATGCGGTAAAATAACCTCCCATCCTGGTAACCAGCTAGTCCAAACGGGTTCGCCGATGGCATATTCCAATCGGTCATTGTCTTCATCAAAAAATTTCGTGGCGGCAACCAGTTGCTGGTTAGATAAGCGAATCATGAGGTCAACCGTCGTCCCTTTATAGATGACTTCTTCGACGATGCCGGGAAACATATCTTGTGTTTCTGTTTCTGAATTGTCCCAGACACGCAAATCTTCCGGGCGTACTAAAACATGAACGATTTGGCCGGCACTAAAGGTGCGCGAACTTTTAACGACGCGTTGTTTTCCTTGGGTTATCACGGTAATTTTATTGTCATTGACCGCAATGACTTCCCCATCAAAAATATTAACTTCACCGATGAATTGCGCGACCGTTAAATTTTGCGGTTTTTCATAAACTTGACGCGGTGTGCCAATTTGTTCAATGCCGCCTTCGTGCATGACTACCACGCGATCTGACATGGACAGCGCTTCTTCTTGATCATGCGTCACAAAAATAAAGGTAATGCCTAATTTGCGCTGTAATTGCTTCAATTCCAGTTGCATTGTTTTGCGTAGACGATAATCCAGCGAACTTAAAGGCTCATCGAGTAGCAGAACCAGCGGGCGATTCACCACCGCCCGCGCAATGGCCACACGCTGTTGTTGGCCGCCACTTAATTGCTCGGGTTTTCGCTGCGCGTATTTTTGCAGTTTTACAATTTTTAATACTTCATCCACTCGCTCTTCAATTTCTGCTTTGCTGAGTTTTTGACAGCGTAGACCAAAGGCAATATTTTCATAAACCGTCATGTGGGGGAAGAGGGCATAGCTTTGAAAAACGGTGTGCACATGGCGTAAGTGCGGTGGCAATCCTTCTACATCTTTGCCATTAATAAAAATTTTCCCGCTCGTGGGTTGTTCAAATCCGGATAAAAGACGTAAGAGGGTCGTTTTACCACAACCGGAAGGACCGAGTAGCGTAAGAAATTCACCATTTCGGACTTCAAGTGTGATGTCATACAAAATTTGGTGGTCGTGAATGGTTTTCGACACGCCTTGAAGTTCAACTACATTCGTTGTCATGTTCCGGGCTATCTCCAAGAACTACATCAAGCAGAAAAGCTATATACTATAAGGATGTCGATGGCTTTTCACTAATTGATTTTAGATTTTTTATTAATTAAAGTGTCATCCCCGAATGTTTTTGTCGGGGACCTCCTTATTAGCATATCATTACCCATAAGTCATAAAAGCGCTGCGACTGTAGGCT
>CAZTDR010000067.1:0-12845 GCA_964612855.1 uncultured Coxiellaceae bacterium | reverse complement strand
ATGGGGGACATTTTTGTTTTGGCGACGAGGGGACATTTTCCCTTTGGTGTCACAACAATTCACTATTGGCAATGGGAGGCAAAAATTTAGCAAAGCTGCGGGCATGGTACGTCATGTCCCTCACGTTCGAGGATAAAGGGTGTAGGGGCGTGGCTACGTTTTTGGCTCATGCCAATGATCAATATAACAATTTTTCTTGTGGAATTTAGCGAACAATACGATGATATTGATTCTTAACTCATTTAGGGAGAAAAAGAAACATGCACTATTCAGTTAAAGGACTTATTGCGCTGTTGAGCGCAAGTATGTTGAGCGGTTCTCTTTATGCAGAAACGCTTTCAACAGACTCACAGTCTACCGCCATGCAAAATCAAACAACAAGTGCCGCTTTTTTATTAGCGAATCAGAAAAAACCAGGTGTAACGACGCTTTCCAATGGACTGCAATATAAAATTATTGAGCCAGGACAAGGGGTGAGTCCAACGGATAATGATACTGTGGTGGTGGATTATCAGGGTACATTGCCGGATGGCACCGAATTTGATAGTTCTTATAAACGCGGCCAACCTGCTACCTTCCCAGTGGCTGCTGTGATTCCAGGTTGGACACAAGCGCTTAAAATGATGAAGCCGGGGGCGACGTGGGAATTATATATTCCAGCAACGTTGGCTTATGGCGATCAAGGCGCGCCTCCTGTTATTGGCCCTAATCAGGCACTGGTTTTTAAAGTGCATTTGATTAAAGTAAATAAGTAGCCTTTTGCAAAACAACTTTGTAGAGGCAGGTCTTTTAGGTAGGCGGACAGAGAGCATCCGCCTCTACAAAAAATTTTAGACAAATTTTTTCCAATTCAGCTAATCCCTCACATTGATTAACAGCCTCGCAAAACGCCATTTTATTGGCTAACCCGCGCGCATAATATTTTGCAAATTTACGCACTTGCAAAATAGCAAATTTCTCTCTTCCTAATAATTCGGTTAATTGAGTGGCATGTTCTAAAAAAATCAAGCTAATTTCAGCAAGGGTTGGTATAACAAATTCTTTTTGTTGGGCTTCTGCAATTAATTTTCCGATGAGCCAAGGTTGCCCGACACCCGCACGTGAAATCATGACACCCGCGCAACCTGTCGCGAACATTTTTTTTAGTGATGTCATGCAGCGTATATCACCGTTACCAATAATCGGAATCGATAAACGTTCTACAAAGAATTGAATATCATCATAATGACAAGCGGTATCATAATTTTCTGTCCAGTGACGTCCATGGACAATGAGAAAATCGGCGCCTGCATCGGCGACGACTGTGGCAACTTCTTCATTAAATTTTTCATCGCTATTTCCTTCAACACGAATTTTAATGGAGATAGGTAAGTGCGTGTTTTGTTTCATGGCCGTAATGAGTTGATACAGTTTGCGCGAATCGGTTAAAAGACTGGAACCAGCTCCTTTGCGTCGAATTTTTTTCACCGGACAACCGCAATTCAGATCAATCAAGTGAGCGCCATGTGCTGTAATCCGTCGAGTGGCTTCAGCCAGTTCAATAGGATCATTTGCAGATAATTGAAAACAGACGGGGCCTTCGGTCGGGTCTAATTTAATATAGCGCTGCAAAGAGGTCAGGGGTTGATGCAAGATAGTTTTGCACGAAATCATTTCACTGCAGTTAAATGCAGGCTGGCTGTAGCGCCAGGTCAAACGGCGAAACGGGGCGCAACTGACTCCGGCAAGCGGCCCTTGAATGAGGTTCACGGGGAAAGTGGTATTTCCTAATTGTAATGTATTGATCAAGTTTGTTATCCCCCGTGATGTGGATGCATTCTAACATTAAAATTGCATAGAATGCCTTCCCAGCAGGGGAAGGTGGCACGAAGTGCCGGATGGGGGGAATCGAAATAATAAATTCAACCAGCTTAGACAGTTACTTTTTAAAGATTTATTCATAGCATATTGTAAGTACTTAATCGTTAAGCGGGTCTGTAAATTTTTGCTCCCCCATCCGGCACTTCGTGCCACCTTCCCCTGCTGGGAAGGCATGCTATGCAATTTTGGGGTGTACAGAAAATAGTTTATCCAAATTGAGCAATTTATCTGTTTATAAATAGATAGTGTACTAATGTTGATCAGATGGTCCCGTTCCCACTCTATTTTTCAGATAAAATAGAGTCATAAATAAACAGAAGGAGGGTGCCATGCGACATTTTGCATTCACGAGCTGTCTCTTGCTAGCGTTATGTTCCTGTTCAACTTATGGACCATCAACTACCTCTGCTTCAACCTCTATGCCAAAACAGGTTAATGCAAAACCCGCAGCACCACCGCCCAATTATGCGGCTCGTATGCCGAGCAGTATCCCATCATTAGGCGAAAAAGTAATTGTTGTGAATCCAAATGTGCATGCTTGGGGCGCTTATGATGCGAGCGGTAATCTAATTCGAGGTGGATTGGCTACCGCAGGCGGGGATTGGTGCCCTGATATTAAACGCCGTTGTCATACTCGATCCGGCAGTTTCCGTATTCAATCGTTAGGCGCTGCTTCCTGTAAGTCGAGTATTTATCCATTGCCACGCGGGGGCGCACCTATGCCTTATTGCATGTTCTTTAATGGACATCAGGGGTTGCATGGTTCGTATAATGTGGTGGATGGTAATGCTAGCCATGGTTGTGTGCGATTGCATGTTAGCGATGCAGAGTGGATACGCTTTCAATTTGCGCACGTGGGTACGAAGGTGATAGTGAAACCCTATTAGGGTTAGTAGGGGCGGACCCCTCTGTCCGCCCTGATTTTATAATAAAGTCCGCTGGACCAGCACAGGGTTCCATCTCGACAAAAGCCGTTTTTTTTATATCTAGCGTTTTGAACGTGTCGAACGTACTACCTTTGTTAGAATGCGCCGTTTTTTCAGCCAGGTTTTTTTCCACAACCGCACTTACTTGAATTTCTCTTTCAATTTTTCTGACAACGATATTGCGACAAGCATATAACAGCGTATTTATGCCTTTTTCAAGAGGATAACGCACGTGTTCGCGTAACCATCCTGCCATTATGCGATGGACTTTCAAAATAGGGCTGACTAAAAAACGGTGCGCAGGATTATTTGCAAGATGAAAGAGTTTTTTAATAGGCCAACCTACAAACAAACGCAATACGCTAGCAGCCAGAAAAAAAGGTAATAAAACGGCAGAAACAGTGATTTCAGCGCATCTTGCGCCGATGGCAGCAAAGGGATGCGCGGCGATTTTTGCAAACGTCCATATACCCTTGCTAACTTGAATATGCAAATTAAAGGCTTCTACACCATAACGATATAATGGTTTCAATGCGGCGGGCAAAAGTGCATAGGGCGACACTTTTTTGATGGAGCTCGCTAATAAAAAAGGCAAGGTTATAATGAGACCGGGTAGGATACCGAGAGCGGCTTTCACAACAACAGGGACCGTTTTTAAAAAGGCCATCGGATATTTATGTCGGCGTTTAGGCGTGATTTTTTCGACGCCAAGCTCTTTTAAATTTTGATAAGTACCGTTATGACGATACAGTTCCCACAAACTGGGATTATGTGCTAACAATTCTTGAAAATGTTCACGCGTAATTTGATAGGCGGCGGGATCCATTTTTTTTCGTAAGGCAGCGCGATGTTCTGGCGAACAATGGGTCAATTCAAGAAAAGTCGTTAAAACTTTAAAACTATAGCTGTCTTTTTGGAGTTTATAGCCATCCATGTCGATCAATTGACTCGCTTTTATTTTTTCCAGGATGGCATTCGTTTTTAATAAGACAAACGCCGCTGCTTTGCTGACCCCCAGTGTTTGAATAAGATTAATGCTTGAAAAATCGGGATGAATGACTTTGTCCAACGGTACGTTGGCGAGTGGGCTTAATAAAATATCCATACCGGGAATAAAGCGCTCTAATCCCCCGACCACTAACGCAGCAGCGCCTAATTGTCCGATGGTGCTAAAAAAACCGAGGGTAAAATTCTTAAGATTTTCGAAGAAAGTCGTATTTTCAAGCGAGCCTGAGCTACCCGGAAATAAAACCGTCAAATATTCTGAAAGCAGTGCAGCATCTGGGTTGAGTAAAGGATTATTCAAGATCAAATCAGCGATATTAAAAGTGAATTTGGCGATCAATGTGCCAATCAACGCTTGTTCAATCGGGCTTTCTGCGCACGTAAACCAGACGAAAGCATCTCGTACCGCGTTGGTTGCTTGTTCTAAATTGGGCGCAGTGAGTTGCTGGTGAATGGTTGCTTTTAAAAATAAATTAAGGCCCGTATATTTAGCTAAATTGGCTTCCAGTGTGAATATAGACGAGGCAAGCTCTGCCATGAGATTTGATGATGAGATATTGGCCAAAATCGGCAGCATAATTTGCATGCAGGGTAATACGAAAAAAAAGAGGGAAATATAAGGACGTTTTGCTGCTAAATCTTTATCAAAAAATACCAACAGGATATTAAAAAAATCAATCAACGGATGTAATAAGTCATCTGCTGCAATAAGCAAAGCAGGATTGGGAATGGGAGCATGGGGATAATGTAAAGCAAAGCGCTCTTCCTCTGATAAAGTTTCCGTTTGAATGGGGTTTTTATAAGTGTCTTCGCCTTGTGCTTGAATGTCCGCCGTTAATTTTTGAATAGCGTGTTGTAAATATTGGTCGAGTTTTTCTCTTCCTCTCCATTGCGATTGAATAAAACGTTTATAACGGTAAAGTTCCCGCGAAGTGAGAGCGAGCCCCGTTTCTGCATCGATTTTTTGGGGGAGCAAAAAATCTTTAATGGCCGCGAGGGCGCTGTTTTTGTCATCGGCTTTTGCTTTGCGTGATGTATCAATTAATTCGGTTTTTATATCTCGATAGTGTTCACGTGCTTTTGCTAAAGCGCTTTCTTGAATTTGATCAATGTGATCCAAGCCCTGCAGCGGATCTGCTTTTGCTGCTAATTGTTCGCTAATGCAAGCGGCTAACAATAACTCTTTTCGTTGCCTATTGTTATTGCAATACATTTCACTGTTTAATCTAACGCCACAATTGGCATCATCAAGTTGCCACAGTTGAGTTGATGTGATGGGTTGCCATTCAGAATAAGTATGTTCTTGGATAGCATATTGTGCTTCAGTATGGATGTTGGAGTTGGAAAGATTTTCTCTCGCAAGCGGGACAGATAAGCCTTGTAAACCAATATATCCTTCGTTTTTTTGGAAAGCATAATTAAATTGAAAAAATAAGTCTCGCTGCCAACTTTGTAGAAATTGATTTCGCTGGTAGACGTCGTGATCTTTAATTTGTTTAAGTTGGCTCAGTAATATTTCAATATTTTTTTGTAGCGCTTCAATTTCTTTAATTTCACTTTGATAAGGTTCTATGGCATGTTGATTTGGCGGAATTAACTGTTTAAGTTTCTCAATTTCTTTCTGAACAGAAGCTAAAATCGCCGCGTAATTTTCTTGAAAATCGGTGCTGGTCGTATTAAAAAGTGTATCTATTTTTTGAATCGCACGAATTTTTTTAACCATCATCCAGCAGACATGCAAATCGAGTCGTGTATTCTCACTAAATTCTGCATGGGCAAGACCAAGCGCCAAGCCTATTTTTTTGCGTAAGCTTTTCTTTTTTTCCACGGCACGACTTTTGTCATGGATCAAAGAAAAAATGCGTTTACCGTAAATATTAATTAATTTGTTGGACAATATATTATTGTCTGGCAGTAATCCCATATTGGCCAAAAATTGGAATTTTTCTTTTTTATAAGGGTCAATACAAGGCTCTTTTGCCGGACTTTGTGATTGATAGCCATAAAACCAGCGAAAATTACCCTCTTTGTCTAAGGGATTGGGTTGCAGGTTCTTTTGCGCAATTTGCTCTTTTGGGCTAGGTTTTAGGGTGGATTTAGGCATCCCGCTTCCTACGGACGTTCTTTGCAGCATAATTGCCTTATAAGTGGTTGTTTAATGTAGATTAGTTTACGGTAGCATAATTAAGAAATTCTTAAAGGCAATTGGAAATTCGAGATATTTCTCTGTGCGCGACAAAAACGCTTTTTGTAGGGGCGGACCCATGTGTCCGCCCTGACTTTACAGGGAAAGCCGCCGGGCGGACACGCGGGCCCGCCCCTACAAGAGCCGTGATTCATAAAGGATAAAAAATTTTTAACGCCGGTGGAGGGTAGTAAGGCAATGATTTTTAATAGACAATATAAGGGTCTGTTGACAATTGGTTTGGCCGGTTTAAAAAGCGGTAGAATGGCTAAAATTTCCGCAAATGTTCGTTAAATAACGGTGCTATTCGCCTCACATTTGCGAAAATTTTATCTCGATTCCCCGCTTCTTAAACCGGCCAAACCAATTGTCAACAGACCCAAGTAATTTCATATTTATTTTTGGGTGATTAAATAATGAAGAAAGTCCTTTGTTGGTTAAAAGACGAAGTCATTCGCATAGTCCCGGCCATCCTGTATTTTTGGATTTCATTCAGTTTGATTTACTTCACCATTGGTTTAGCCTTAAGGCCAGACGATACGCGTTATTTGAGTTATTTTACTGTAGCCTTAACGGCCCTCATCATGGGAAAAGTGCTGATCATTGTCAACGCACTCCCGTTCATTAATGCGTTTCCACAAAAACCATTAATTTATAATATTGTTTGGAAATTCTGTATTTTTAGTAGCATGATTTTTTTAATAGAAGCGCTGCACAGTTATTTTCATCTTTGCTTAAAACTAAAAAATTCTGCCCTGGCTTGGCAACATCTGAGCGCAGAAGTGCTGTCTCCTTTATTTTGGTCAGCCGCTCTGTGGTTATGCTTAGTGTTTGGGGTTTATATTTTTTTCACGGAATTGGCGCGTGTTATCGGAGTAGAAAAAATAAGAAAAATTATGTTTTAATTGTTAATCAGCATTCGCTTTAATCAAAAATAAATCCCACCACAAAACGTTTAGGCTCGGAAAGAAATTTATTTGCCCCAATTACGCGCGGCGCTGTATTAACGGCATACAGTGCGGCTGCATTAAAGTCTTGGATTTCGCTCGATTGAACGATTTCTACATCCGAAAAATAACCTTCAGGATGCAGTATCATTCCGACAAAGACTTTTCCGCGGACACCAAAGGAGCCTTGAATTCTCGGATAATGGAAATGAGCTGAAAGCGATCTTCCTAATAATTTAACTAATGGATCGACGATGGCGCGCTTATCGCCAATTAATAAAATGGGGGGTTCCGTATTGTTCATGTTATTTAGCGCAGTATCAACTTGATTTTGTTGAATCATATTGCGCGACATGGCTAAAATATTTTTTTGAAAAAAAGAATTTTTTGCGTGACTTGTTGTATGAGTTTGGGTGCCTGAAGCCAATGTACTGGTTTTATTTTGTAGTTGAGAGGGAAGCGTTGCGCTGGCTTTAGAGGGTGAGGTAGCAGCACTTTGCTTGGGTTGAGCTTGAACAGGCGGTGTTATCGCACCTTTGTAAACATAAGAGGGAATATAAAGTTGCGGTGGTTTTTGCAATTCTTTGCTGGGATGTAATGTCATGATCGTTGAGATGCTTAAGAAAAAGCAAAGCAACAAAATATGTAAAAGGACAGAAAGTAAAAAGGTATTGTGACCTAATTTTTTGGGCAGAGTTAACTGCATAGCAATGTTCCAGCCTGAAAAGTCTCTACAAGCTCTATTCTATATCAGGATGTGCGCTCGATATACCCGTTAGTTTTGTTTTTAGTTTGCGCAATTCTAAAATAGTTGAGCATCTTGCACAAATTTGAGAGCCTATAACCCTTGTTGAGATACAGGTAATCCCCAGTCCTAATTGGGAGCCGCGTCTTCCCAAGTGCTTGGGTTATTTATGTTAAGGTATAAGTATAGATAGACAACCGAAAGGAATGTCTTATATGCATAAAACTTTTCTGAAATTCCTGCTATTCTTCCTTGTTATATTTAGCCTTATTCCATCTGCACAGGCGTGGGATAAGGGCATTTATCTCACGCAGTATACAATGGAAAAAAAAGATAAGTTAGATTACTTTTTGCGTGAAGCAAAGGAAGCCGGTATTAATACGTTTGTCATCGATCATGATTATTATAGTTCGCATTATGCGCCAGCCATGGCGAAGATTAAAGCAGCGGGCATTAAAACCGTGGCACGTATTGTTGTCTTTTCAGATGGTGGAAATTACGAACAAATTCATTCAAAAGCCCACTGGGAAGAAAAGTTAAAGTTTATCAATGAAGCCATTAAAGCAGGGGCTGATGTGATACAGCTCGATTACATTCGCTATAGTTCAAAACAGCCTGCGAATCCCCAACATGCTAAAGATGTTTATCAAGTCATCAAATGGTTCAAAGAAAAAATTAGCGCACAAAAAGTGCCAATGGAAATTGATATTTTTGGAGAGGTGAGTTACTACCCTTCAATGCATATTGGACAAGATATTAAATTATTTGCGGACAGTGTCGATGGCGTGAATCCCATGGTTTATCCTTCCCATTTTTGGCCTTATCAAAAATATTCCGCTGATCCTTACAAAACCATTAATAACTCACTCAAGGCGTTGTTAGAGCATTTTGACGGTAATCCGCCGTTTAAAATACACGCTTTTATTGAAGCGGCGAATTATCATTATTTGAAAAAAACCTCTAACGCGCAAAAACAAAAATATCTTTTAGAAGAAATTCGTGCGGTTGAAGACGCCAATGTGTCTGGTTGGTATGTATGGAGCGCGAATAATGTGTATGATAATTTATTTCATGTTTTGAAAAATAATAAAATCAAATCAGGTGAGGAAAAATCTACTTAGGTGAGGTTGGAGGACAAAGCGCAGCGTGTCCACTATTGCCCATATCATCACCCACAAGTGATAAAAACGCTGCAACTGTAGGGCTCTGGCGGATTCCATAGATAAACTGTAGGGTGGATTAGATGCGTTTTTTGCATCGTAATCCACCTGCATTAAAATAAAAAGCGTTTAGATTTTGGTGGATTACGGCAAAAAACGCCTAATCCACCCTACGTTTCTTTCGTTCTTAAAAAAACTTGTAGTTAAGATGTGCCATTGCCAATGCCACTGACTCCTACGATTTAATAACCGTCCTCAAGACCAAAGCAGGCGGCATCATATGCTGGCTTTCCGGCTCAACATAACTATAGTAGCAGCTAATTTTTTTACCCCGTCCTGTATTTTCCACCCGCACTTTTTGAAAGGAAAAAGGCTTTCCTTGGTCGGTATAAAAAACTTGAGTACTCCAGCCCGCTATTCGCTGAAAACTGCATGAATTACCACTGCAATGCCTGACTTCATCAGCGGTCGGGCATTGATTAGCGAAGCTGGGCGTTAAAAGAAAAAAAGCGGCGAGTGTGAGTCCGATTCGATAAAATTGCATGGTTATCTCCCTATGTTTAAAAAATGATTATAATTCCTGTATTAATTGCTTCACCTGATCTGTTGCCACCTTCCAATTCAACCGTGTTTGGAATTCATTAAATGAAGAGAGCGCCAATTCTTCATAGCGAGCATAATTTTGCATAAGGTCCATAATATAAGCGCAATAAACCTCAGGATCATCCTGCAAGGCAAACGTCATCCCATTGAGATTATTTTTGACGACCGTTGGAATACCACCCACATACGAGGTTAATGCGGGCAAGCCATAGGCGCTCGCTTCACAAAACGCGATGCCATAGGCTTCGGCACGTGAGGGCAAAAACAAAAAATGCGATTCGCTTAATAAATCCGTGATTTTTTTTAAACCCTGAGGCGTACGTTTAGAAATAAATCCATGGCATTTTATGTAAGGAGGGATGTCAATATGAGCGGGTGGTTGGCAGCCAACAAAATTTAATTCAACCGACTGGCCTTTTTCATGTAACGCTTTTGTGACGTTGAAAACAATATCACCGCCTTTGCGATACCAGTCTTTGCCTAAAAACAATAATTTAACTTTGTCACGTGGGCGCCTTTTTAACATACCATGCACATCTTCTAAAGAATGTGTGCAATGAAGATTCGCTCCAAAGGGAACAATTTTTATTTTTTCTTTTTTTGCACCATACATTTCTAAGGCAGTGCGTGCGGCCCAATCTGAAGAAAAAATCGCTAAATCACAATGGTGTAAACAAGCTTGAGTAATGGCATTTCCCTGGGAAATGGAAGTGGCTGAGTGATTCGAAAGCCCAGGATAAAAACCAAGCAAACTACCATATAAACCATCCGTCCATAATACAATGGGCTTCTTACTTTCCAAATAACAAATTGGATTAATTTGCGGCGCAATAATAGCGTCAACGTGGCGATTTTTTAATTGTTCGGCCACTTGTTTGGAATAGTGTTTTGCAGCAGTAATATTAAAACGCGGGCTTTCACGTTGCCCGCACGCGGTTTTTTTCCAGACTTGTTTCAGCTTAAAAAAAGGTGGCAATTGGCGAGGCAAATTACCAATATAGTCGATAGCAGTTCCTTGTTGTTCAAACCCTTTGGACATATGAAAAGGCGTACCAGACCAATTGATGATGTCACGTGCGTCAAAAGTAGTTACATAAGCCAATTTCATCGTCATTTTTGTTATTCCATTTTTATTATGTGAGAGGTATGAGTGTCACTTTAAATACGTAGGGTGAGGCGAATGAATCGGCCTGCGTACTCGTATTCGGTACGGTACTTTGTATCCCGCCTACAATATAACCAATAACAGTGCTGCTGCGAATAGAATCTAGATTCAAAACACGATTATCATAATGAGAAATGTTCGCGGGAATAAAGTAAGCCGCTGCACCAAATAACAGGGTGTTTCCTGGATTCACGGTAGTGGAAGTGATGACAGGATATTGGTTATTCATGAGATATTGTCTAAATTGACCGTCATTTGTCATTTGAATCGTGGTAACTTGATTAATAAAAGGAATTTCACTGTCTGTTTGAAAGGTTCCGCCCGAAAAAAAGCCGTAGGACAGTCCCCCAAAAAAGATGTTATACATGCTGAGATATTTTTTGGAATATAAGCCCGCGTTTGCGCAAGTATAGTTATTCATTGCTTGTTTGAAAGTGGTGGGTAAATTAGGATCGGCCATCACAGGATTACTGTTACTATTCATCACAACCGGCACAGTCCAGATGCCACCTGTCGGAGTAAAAACCCCTGAATAGCCCACAAAACCGTAGTCAAGACGATTGTTGTTATTCAGCAATACTGGAACGATGTTCATGTCTCGGCGGCGAAAATTTGGATCGGCATAGAGTGGTTTGGAAGGGTAAACTTCAACGGCCAATTGTCCATTCACATTGGTAATTTTAAATTGCCGTACTTGGCTGCTATAAATACCGTTGCTACCCGGCGTATAAATACCCGTAAATGTTTGGCCAAAAATGAGTTGCGTAAGATTGCCCAATTTGGCCATCTTACCGCCGGTAATTTGAAAGATGGGGTGAGCAATTTGCTTAATATTTTGGATGACGGAATAATTTCGATTTTCTGGATGAGTGACCCAATTGACAATGCCTGGAAGATACATCGCAGTGAAGGTAGGTTTGGTTCCGAAAGTTCCGGTGCCCGTATCAACGCCATAACCACCGGCTATATAAAGCGTATCACCGTCTTGATAACTTTCTGGACTGGTCACTGATAACGAATCAACTTGCAACTGACTTAAGCCTGCACTTCGATCATTGAGTGAGCGGTAAACGCTTTGTCCTGTAGAAGGATTTACTACAAAAATATAGGTATTTTGGAAATTACGGGGAAATGGATTCGGGCCAAAGCCATGCATGCCATTAAGACGTCCCGCAACAAAAATCCATAATCCTCTGTATAAGCCGACTGCACCTGAATGAATGCCTGCTGGCAGCTGAAAATTAGCGCGTTCTATCGTAATGCGAAAAGGTAGGCTATTTGCAGGTAAAACGGGACTTAATTGAATTGTTTGATTATCAGCATATAAACCGGTTGTTTCGAGCACGAAAAATGCCACGAGCCATGCCAGCTTTTTAAATAAATTTTTCATAAAATCCTTTTAATCAAATTTATAGTTTAGCCCGAGCGTACCTTGCGTAATATTATTAGCGATTTGGAAGCGATCACCGAGATTATCTGAGGTGGTATAGGTATTCGGGGTGATGACATCAACTTTAAGACGAGCGGAAATTTTTTCCGTAATGGCATATTCAATACCAGCCCCGACACTCGTACCCCACATTTTTTTGCTGACACTAAACGAATTAAAGAAAGGTACTGCATTAGTACTGGTCGTGTTGCCGCTGATATTCGTCCACGAAAGACCGCCCACTAAAAAGAATAATGTTCGATCGGCTGCGATGCCGCCCATCAATTGCAGCAGACAGTAATTTTCTAATGTGTGCTTTGATTCGAGTTGATAGAGTGCGAAAGGAGAGCCGTAATTTTTATCAAAGGTTGCATTGGCCACATTCGCGCTGAGTTCAATACCAAAAACGCCAGAGGTTTTGGTTGGATCAAGTTGGCGACGGTAGCCGATTTGTAATCCAGCAGTGGGTTGAGGATTCATCGTTTGCTGCAGTGTCGCATTAAATGAAGTTGCCTGATTATCCGTAATATCCATGGTATTTTTTACACCACCGATATTAATGCCACCATAATATCCCGTCCAATTGTGCGGAGTAACAGGCGCAGCTTCTCCTTTAAAGAGAGCTTGAGCCAATAAACTAGACGAAAAAAATGGAATAGACACCGCTAAAATGAATCGCTTCATGGTTTTAAAAATCCCTTTTAATAGAGCTTAGTAAAATAGCTGAATACAGTAATAGGGTCAACTGAGTGCCATATCGTTACCCACAAGTCTTGCAAGTCGCGTCACCTCTGATTTTCAGGTTAAAAACGTAGGGTGG
>CAZTDR010000066.1:0-13145 GCA_964612855.1 uncultured Coxiellaceae bacterium | reverse complement strand
GTCATCGCCAGACTTTTATTACAAACCCTTGCTGCATAACAGCAAGGGTTTTTTTTATCTCAATTTTTTTTAATGTATAAATGTAGGGTGGATTAGGCGCGCTTTTTGCGCCGTAATCCACCAATTTTAAACCTTCATTAACTGCTTATTTAAAGCTACACAACATCACACTTCATATTCTCAATATGCGCACTATTCGCATCCTGAACAACTTTTCCATGCACCGTTAATGTTTGATTAGGGTTAACCGTCACATTACAAGAAGCCGGAATAGGCTGAAAATACGTTCTTAAATTGGTTCTATTTACCATAAAAATACGATCAACTGATCCGGAAGAGAGGGGATAGGTTTTCCCATGATCTGCAGCGAACATACTCACACAACCTGAACCATCAAGGCATAAAAAATAAGTATTATTTTTGCTGGCTCCACTGACTTTAATTTGGAGCTTTGCATCATCTGCATTAGCTAAAGTACAAATCGCCGAACTGAAAAGACAGACAGTCAATGCAAGTAACTTTTTCATGGAACACCTCATTTTATAAAAGAGTTAAAATAGCATACCTAATAGGGCTTAACGTTTCCTTATGAAAAAATTAAAGCTAACTTAAGGCAGGGCAAGCGCCTCAGTGCACGCCCTGTACACGACAAAAATTTTTATCTCTTTGAACGAAGGCCTTTGTAAGGGCGGACCCCCGCCCCCTACACAAAAGCTCTGGCTACAAACGTCGTCCCGCAGACAAGCCGGTATTGTTGCGTAAGTCTATTTTTGTAGGGGCACGGCGTGCCGTGCCCGTGCTGCATATCTCGCTGAAGCCGCCGGGCATGGCACGCCATGCCCCTACACCCTTATCTTCGAATGTAGGGGCACCGATCTCAGCTTAACTTATTAATAAATCAATAAAAATGTAGGGTGGATTAGGCGTTTTTTGCCGTAATCCACCAAACTGTGATTACTGCTTAAATAGATTGGTGGATTGCGATGCCAAAAACACATCTAATCTACCTACTTTATGAAACGCGTTGTCCCTATACCTTTATCACCGAACGTAGGGCAAGGCGTGCCCTTGCAACATTGTTAAATATTTTTATCCCAGTAGAAATTAAACTTTTAGCAGAAAAGTTACCGGCCCATCATTACAAAGCGATACTTGCATATCAGCCCCAAATTCTCCACAAGCGACTGTTTTATAACAACATTGTGCGTTTTTTACAAAATAATCAAAAAGGACTTTGCCTTGGCTAGGTTCCATCGCCGTTGAAAACCCAGGACGAGTACCTTGTTGCGTATCGGCGACTAAGGTAAATTGAGGAACCAATAATAACCCCCCTTTGACCTCTTTTAAGCTCAAGTTCATTTTGCCTGCAGGATCATTAAATATTCGATAATTAAGAATTTTTTCCAATAATCGTTCAGCTTGTTTTTGCGTATCGGCCATTTCAAGACCAATTAAAGCAAGAATGCCAACCTGAATAGCACCCAATATTTTGTCATTGGTTTTTACGTTTGCATGGATGACGCGTTGGATAACCGTTATCATAAGAATCCTATTTTTCTATTAAAATAAGTCAGAATAAAATGAATTGACCATTTTTTTTGAATTATAATAAACAACTGTCTGTATTTAACCATGAGCATGCCTTATGAGCGGCGACCAACTGACACAATTTTTTGTTGATCCCATAGAAGCAAAAGAGCTTTTTGATGCTATCTATCGCGATATAAACGTCGAAATTTATGCAAACAATGTACCTCAAGGGAAAAAAACGATTAAGGTATTAAAACCGGCTTGTCTTTACAAAAATTTATGTGATGCAGCTCACCATCATCCCGCCACTTCCAATTTTATGCATGTTTACAACGACTATCTTGCTAGTGATACGAAAGAAGATGTTCTCATTAAAGCACACGCTGCTTTTTTTAGTCGAGAATCTTTCCTCTATTACTCAGTAAAAAATGGGGCACCCGTCACTACCCGTGTTTTTCCTCCGAAAGGTATTAATATTTTAGCTGACGTAGATGACTTCTTTCGGAACGGCCTTGCTTTCTTCCGAGCAGCAACCACCATCGCACGACATGATAATAATAAATTCGACCAAGAAAAATATAATAAATTGTTTCATGTTTTCTGCCAAAGAATGCAAGCGTATCGTGTTACTTATCAAAACGCACCCCATGCATCAGACAAAAAAGAAGTCTGGAAAAAAGCCAATCAAGAATTAGCAAAGTTTAATGGCGCCTTGGCAAGACAGTTAGTGGATTTTGGCGTATGTGATGAATTTAATCAGGCTAAAGATGCTATCAATTTAGTTCGTGGCTATCAATTTAAATTGGCCTATCCAGAACGTTTTTGTACCATTCGAGAAACCAACAGTAGAAATTTCACTATAGCATTTTATTTTTCTCAGCCTAGTACTTTCTCTCCATCTTCGGCTTGGGACCTGGATACTTTCCAAGAACAAACATGGTATCACGCTATCAAAGATCAGATGGGAAAGAAAAAAAGCCAAGGCAGTCAGATCGAGCATGACTGGCTGGATAAGTTTTTTTTGGCAAATATCGCCAAATTATCCCGGCTTTCGCCTGTGCCGATGGTGCGCAACACACCCAATCCGAGTAATGCAAATGCTTCAACGATTGTATTCTTTAATCTAAAAGGCAATGTGCAGCAAAGCTTAAGCTGGAGTCATTCAGCATTCACGGAGCCCTATCAAATCTCAGATGATAAAGCAAGACGTGCATTAACAGAAATGAATCATGCCCAACTAATGAGTGATGAACGTATTCAAGGTATGGTAGCTTATCATTTTAGCAAATGGCAAAAAATGTATACTAAAGTAAAAGACCCCGTCATCACCCTTCCTTATTTACACCAAACGCTAGTGACAGACGGCGTGATCACTTCCTCCGATTTTTTGAAAAGCCGAACTATGCTTGACAATAAAGCGCGTGCTAATCAAGCCATGCGCAATGCATTAAAAGGGAAATTGATTTACGTAAACAAAAAAAATCCGCACGATGTGCAGGTTATTCCAAAAACAAAAATTCAACAATTTAATTCTGTTGATTATCAACAAGTCGAGCTTGATATTTTAGAAGTAAATAATTGCATAAACATGTATGAGAAGATATCACGCATACGTAAAAATAATATTGCAGATTCCAAAAAATTAATTAATTATGCATTACGGCATTTGCAAAGAGCATTTCCTACGTCGGATCATTCTGTCGGTGTGAAAAATCCAACTTCATTGTTCGATTCTTATATTTTATGGGAGTTTTTTACCAGCCGGGATTATAGTTTTTTTACTCCTTATAAATCTCCCAACAGCAGAGTGAAAAATGCTGTAGCAGTTATGTCGGATCGGTTGCAAAAGTTGGATACACCAGAGGCGCGTGATTTAGATGTTTTGCTACGCAGTGCGGTAGAATTAAAGTGCCTAGTGCATGAAACCTGGCTAGGAGCACTTCGACGCAGGGCTAGTCATTTTGTGATGAAAGCACCTTATATTGGCCCAGCTGTAAATTTTCTTTTTATTGATATTCCTAGCAACATTTTGAAAGCCGCTTTTGCGTTTATGCCTTGGGGATGGGTCGGGCTTGCTCATTGGGCAAAGCATCATAGTACTCGCCGTAAGACGGTTTATAAAAGCACATACGAAATGCTTATCGCATCGGTAATAGGTAAAGGTCACACAGGCTGCATGAGTAATGTCGATCGAGGTTTGCTCGAAGGAACATTTTTAGGAGACTTATTATTACAATATAACGTCAATGGCCATATTACCCGCTATAATGATAATAAAGAAAATTTGATGGCTCGTTACTTAGATAACACAGAAGATATGCATAATGCGAATAAGATGGCAGTTGACTGTTCCGGTACTAAACTTTCAGAAATCCATAATCCATTTCGTTCTTCAGGGTTGCCTTCCGAACAAGAAAAAGCGGAAGATTTAGAATTATCTAAACTATTAAAACACAATCGCAAAGGCGAATTTATAGAAACCAAACCAGACGCCTATATTAAAAGAGCTCCATTAACTCTCCAAAATTCATCTGATGCAAGCATCAAAGAACAATTGCCGATTGTTTTGCCTAACGTAAACCCTGAGTCCACATTAACTTCACCTAATAAGCAAACAAGAAAATTCTCACTTAAAAAAACGCCGCATGCGCTTCTTCCTATCGAAAGAGAAAGTGAAAGCGTTGTTCGCAAATATAAACCTGCTGCTCATTAATCTGTAGGGAAAAAAATTAATTCTTGATAAATTACCGGAATTGTAGGGCGGACCCGTGTGTCCGCCCAGCGGCTTCAACCGTAAATTCCGGGCGGACACACCGGTCCGCCCCTACTCAAAGCGTTTTTGCCCGTGATGTGTCGTCTAGAATATTTATCAACATTAATGCAGGCGATTAGAGCTTCGTTAACAGAACATGCTGGCATTGCAGCAGGTGTCACTTTTTTTGCGGAATGTTTTGTGAGGACAGAACATTCAAAAGCGAAGCCCAAGCAGATTGAGCAGTGGTCTCATGTATTATTGGAAAAGGATGCTAAGCAAGAAACAGCAAGAAATTGTTTTAATCTTTTTTATAAAACCTCTGCCGATAAAAAACATAAAATACGTATTCGTGATGGGCTTTATAAAGGACTAAATACAAAGTTAAAGGAATTAAAAAGTGTGGATGAGCAAATGGAATTAAAGAAACGAGCACTTACGTTTGGATCTTCGATGTTTACTTTGGCTGCAGATGGTAAGGGCGGGGAAGGCACTCGAGGTAAAAAAATCAGAAAGGAAGTTCAACAATATGAAATGAGGCGTTTTAAAAGCGGGCGTTAAGGTAATTTCCCTCTCTTTTGAGTTGGTATCGAAAGAGAGGGAAATCATTATCTAATTACTTCGACGATCTTTTTCGCTCATTCTCTTTCAAGAATTTTTTACGGACACGAATAGTTTGCGGGGTCACTTCCACTAATTCATCATCATCGATAAATTCCAGCGCTTGTTCAAGCGACATCAGAATCGGCGGCGTTAAATTAATATTTTCGTCAGAGCCTGCAGCACGAATATTCGTTAATTGTTTTCCTTTGCATGCGTTTACGACCAAATCATTATCACGTGAGTGAATGCCGACAATCATCCCTTCATAGACTTCGGTCTGTGGTCCAATAATCATGCGGCCACGTTCTTGCAAATTCCATAAGGCAAATCCGAGCGCGGTACCTGCTTGATTGGAAATCAACACACCATTTTGTCGTTGCGCAAATTCCCCTTTTACCGCGGGACCATAATGACTAAATACATGATGTAATAATCCTGTGCCCGACGTCATGGTTAAAAATTCATTATGAAAACCAATCAATGCGCGCGCTGGAATAACATAATCCAATCGAACGCGACCTTTATCATCCGAAATCATATTTTTTAAGTCACCGCGTCGGCTGCCGAGTTTTTCCATAATGGAACCTTGATGAATGGTTTCCACATCCACGGTCATGGTTTCATACGGTTCTTGCAATTCGCCATCGACCATTTTTGTGATAACTTCCGGTCGTGAAACAGCCAATTCAAAACCTTCACGGCGCATGTTTTCAATCAAAATAGATAAATGCAATTCACCACGCCCCGACACTTTAAATTTGTCAGGATCAGCCGTATCTTCTACGCGTAAAGCCACATTGTGCAATAATTCTTGATCTAAACGCTCACGTATTTTTCGGGTGGTGACGTACTTGCCTTCTCGTCCTGCAAAAGGTGACGTATTGACTTGGAATGTCATGCTGACGGTCGGTTCATCCACACTTAAAGGTGGCAATGCTTCTACTGCTGTGGGATCGCATAAAGTGTCAGAAATTTTCAATGCATCAATACCGGTAATTGCCACAATATCGCCTGCATTGGCCATCGAAACTTCACTGCGTTCGAGACCCAAATATTCTAATACTTGCAAAATGCGGCCTTGGCGTGTTTTGCCTTCTCGGTCAATCACGGTGACAGGCATATTGGTTTTTGCTTGGCCGCGCTTGATTCTTCCAATACCAATCATGCCCACATAGCTGGAATAATCCAGGGTACTGATTTGCATTTGGAAGGGGCCTGAATCATCCACATCCGGCGGCGGGACGCGATTGACGATGGTTTCAAATAAAGAAGTCATATCCGAGGTTTCTTCATTGAGATCGAGTTTCGCATAACCCATGAGAGCGGAAGCATAAACAATAGGAAAATCTAATTGTTTATCTGTTGCGCCAAGACGATCAAATAAATCAAAAACTTGGTCCACGACCCAATCTGGACGGGCGCCTGGACGATCAATTTTATTAATCACCACAATGGGATTAAGACCTTGAGCAAAGGCTTTTTGAGTAACAAACCGAGTTTGCGGCATGGGACCATCGACAGCATCGACCAGCAGTAATACCGAATCCACCATCGATAAAATTCGTTCAACTTCACCGCCAAAATCAGCGTGTCCTGGGGTGTCAACAATATTGATGCGATAATCGCCCCACTTTAATGCCGTGTTTTTCGCGAGAATGGTAATGCCGCGTTCACGTTCCAGATCGTTACTATCCATGACGCGTTCAGTCATTACTTTTTTAGAAACGCTGGAGGTTTGTTGTAAAAGTTTATCGACCAAAGTCGTTTTGCCATGATCGACGTGGGCAATGATCGCAATATTTCGTAATTGTTCTGACACGATATTATCCTGATGTTCTAAGTAAAAAGGGCCTATATTCTATCTTAAATTTGGGTCTCGGGATAGCGCGGTCTTTGCGTGCCCACCATTGCTTGACGCCCATACCCCATCCGCTAGAATACCGCATTGCCTATATACAACAAAAAGGACTTTACCCATGCCCGTTGCCACACTCAAAAAACTGCTCGAAGAACATAACGCTGAGTTTGTTGACCTACGTTTTTGTGATTTACGGGGAAAAGAGCACCATGTCACCATCCCCAAGAGTAAAGTCGACGATAGTTTATTTGAGCATGGCAAAGTATTTGATGGTTCTTCCATTGCGGGCTGGTGCGTGATTAATAAATCGGATCTTGTACTCAAGCCCGATGTCAGCACGGCAGTTTTGGATCCTTTTTGTGAAATTCCGACGATTAATATTCGTTGTGATATCTATGATCCCACCACAAAGCAGCCTTATTCCCGTGATCCGCGCGCGCTTGCAAAGCGAGCTGAAGCTTATTTACAAAGTTCTGGCATTGCTGATGTATGTTATTTCGGGCAAGAAGTCGAATTTTTTATTTTTGATGATGTGCGTTGGGATTTATCCATGAATGGTTGTTTTTATGAAGTGGATTCCAAAGAAGCCCATTGGAACAGCGGCACGCTAATGGAAGAGGGCAATTTAGGCCATCGTCCTCGCGTTAAAGGTGGCTATTTTCCAGTACCTCCTGTCGATTCTTCTCATGATTTACGTTCGACCATGTGTCAAACATTAATGGATATGGGTCTGGTTCCTGAGGTGCATCATCATGAAGTAGCGACTGGCAATCAAAATGAAATTACAACGCGCTACAATACGTTGTTAGTCAAAGCCGATGAAATGCTGGTTTTTAAGTATGTATTACATAATGTCGCACAATCGTTTGGTAAAACAGTGACCTTTATGCCCAAACCTTTAGTCGGTGATAATGGCAGTGGTTTGCATTGTCATCAATCTTTAGCGGCAAAGGGGAAGAATCTATTTTCAGGCGAGGGTTATGCGGGGCTTTCGGAGTTAGCCCTTTATTATATCGGCGGAATCATCAAACATTCACGCGCCCTCAATGCCTTCACCAATCCGGGTACCAATAGTTATAAACGATTAGTCCCCGGATTTGAGGCGCCGGTTACCATGGTTTATTCTGAAAGCAATCGTTCCGCAGGTATTCGCATTCCTTTTGTATTCTCGGATAAAGAAAAACGTATCGAAGTGCGCTTCCCTGATGCGTTAGCTAATCCTTATTTAGCGTTTTCCGCCATGCTCATGGCAGGATTGGATGGTATTAAAAATAAAATTCATCCGGGGGATGCGGTGGATGAAGATCTTTATCATTTATCGGCTGAAAAAACCAAAAATTTGCCGAGCTTATGTTCTTCACTGGAGCAAGCTTTAAACGCATTAGAAGCGGATCATGCTTTTCTTCTTGAGGGAAATGTATTTAATCGTGAAATCATTCAATCATACATCGGCATTAAGCGCGCAGAAGTCGCGCGATTAAATATGACGACGCACCCGGTTGAATTTGATTTGTATTTCAGTGATTAGTTATGAAAATTGCTACGTGGAATATTAATTCATTGCGTGTTCGGTTGCCCCAAGTATTAACTTGGCTTTCAACCGAACAGCCGGATATTTTAGCGCTACAAGAATTGAAAATGCCGACAGAGGATTTTCCGTTCGATGCGTTGCGCAACGCCGGGTACGAAGCGTTGGTGAATGGGCAAAAAACCTATAATGGCGTGGCTTTGTTATATCGAAACCAACATCCTAACCATATTGTTACTGATATGCCTGGATTGGAAGATATACAGCGACGTTTGCTTGTCGCGACGTTCAATAATATTCGCGTTATTAACGTATACGTTCCCAATGGTGAAAGTGTCACATCTGCAAAATATACTTATAAACTCAATTGGTTAAATCAGTTCCAGCACTTTTTAACAGCAGAATTAAAACAATTTCGCCATCTCATTGTATTAGGCGACTTTAATATCGCGCCGCAAGCGATTGATGTCCATGATCCGATGGCTTGGGAAGGGAGTGTTTTATTTAGTGAGCCGGAACGAACAGCCTTGCAAGCTATTTTCAATCTCGGGTTAAAAGATTGTTTTCGTCTTTCAGCGCAAGCGGATAAAAGCTTTAGTTGGTGGGATTATCGATTAAATGCTTTTAAGCGCAATATGGGCTTGCGCATTGATCATATCGTGGCGAGTAATGAATTAGCCGAACGTTGTAAATCTTGTCATATCGATAAACTACCCCGCAGCTGGGAGCGACCCACCGACCATGCTCCCGTGGTAGCGGAGTTTGATGACTGACATAGCCAAATCCGCACCGTTATATAAATATTGTAGGGTGGATTAGACGCGCTTTATGCGTCGTAATCCACCTTCTGGACGCCAATTGAGCGAATTACAGTGCAAAAATCCTCCCCTATTTCATTTATTCCACCAATATCATTGACTGGGAGCGGGGATATAATTTCTTGCTTCATTTCCCGGTCTCAGCTATCATGCCCAGCTTAATTTTGCTCAAGGTTCTGAAGAGGTTTTTATGAAACTGGATATCCATCCACAATATAACGAAATTAAAGTCACTTGTAGCTGCGGTAATGCCTTTGTTACCCGTTCTACCGCTAATAAAGATCTAGTCTTAGAGGTTTGCTCTAAGTGTCACCCTTTCTATACGGGTAAGCAAAAAATTGTTGATACCGCAGGTCGTGTGGATCGATTCCAGCAAAAATACGGTCGTCGTGGTAGTGCGAAAGCAAAAGGATCAGCCTCGCAAGAATAATTAATGTCAAGACAAGCATTCCCCGCCAGATTGATGTCGGGGGATGACTTGCATCCCCATGACCTAGAGAGACTTTCTCTGCCCTATTAAATCTCTGCATCATGTTTATTTGAACAATAATAAGAAGGCTGTTCACATGACGAATGATTTACGTAAAGCAGCGTTGGATTATCATTTAAACCCATCGCCTGGAAAAGTTGCGATTGTTTCCACCAAGCCCACGCTTACCCAATACGATTTATCTCTCTGCTATACGCCAGGCGTGGCAGAACCCGTAAAAGCGATTGCAGCCGACCCCTTAGACGCTTATCGCTATACTAGCAAAGGAAATTTAGTCGCTGTTATTACCAATGGGACGGCCGTATTAGGATTAGGGCATGTCGGCGCACTCGCCAGTAAGCCTGTTATGGAAGGAAAAGCGGTTCTTTTTAAACGGTTTGCCGATATTGATGTGTTTGACATTGAAATAGATTGCGATAATCCCAACGATTTTATTGATACAGTCATCCGCATTGCCCCCACATTTGGCGGGATTAATTTAGAAGATATTAAAGCCCCTGAATGTTTCGCCATTGAGAAAGCCATACAAGAAAAATTATCCATCCCAGTTTTTCATGATGACCAACACGGCACCGCTATTGTCATTGCCGCCGGTCTTTTAAATGCCCTTGAATTACAAGGCAAAAAACTGAGTGATGTCACCATTGTTTGTGCAGGTGCGGGTGCGGCAGGCATTGCTGCGATGCGATTATTAGTTAAGTTGGGCGCAAAACAAACCAATCTCTTAATGGTCGATCGTGCGGGGGTCATTCATGCTGAGCGAAAAGATCTCAATGAATTTAAAAAAGAGTTTGCCATTCAAACGAACAAATATACACTGACGGAAGCATTAGTGGATGCTGATGTTTTTATTGGTGTTTCAGGTCCAGGTCTCATGACACCGGATATGGTTAAAGTCATGGCTGATAAGCCGATTATATTTGCTTTATCGAACCCCATACCTGAAATCATGCCAGAAATCGCCCATCAGGTAAGAAAGGATTTAATTATGGCAACAGGCCGTAGTGACTATCCCAATCAAGTTAATAATGCTCTCTGTTTTCCCTATATTTTCCGTGGGGCATTAGACGCTCGCGCTTCTTGTATCAATGAAGCCATGCAATTAGCGGCAGTGCATGCCATTAAGAATTTAGCGCGAGAACCCGTTCCGGAAAGTATTTTAGCGGCTTATTCTCAACAAAATGGATTTGAGTTTGGCCCGCATTATCTCTTGCCAACATTATTGGATCCCCGATTAAATGAACGTGTTTCAAAAGCAGTAGCGACAGCCGCTATGCAGTCGGGCGTCTCCCTTTTATCTTGCTCTACATCTAACTGAATTAGTTGAGGAGGTTGAAGTGTCAAATAAAGCTTCACTTAAAGCAGAATTAATTCCGTGGTTTGTCTGTGCATTGGGCGCATTATTTTATAGTTACGAATATTTATTGCGTATGTCCCCCAGCATTATGGCAGAAAATTTGATGCGTTTTTATCATTTGACCGGCGCACAGTTTGGTTATTTATCCGGTTCTTATTATTACTATTCGTATGTTGCCATGCAGGTATTAGTTGGCGTCATGATGGATCGCTATGGGCCCAGGCGTTTATTGAGCTTCGCTTGTTTGCTCTGTGCTGTCGGCGCGTATTTATTTGCTTGCAGTGATTATCTTGCCATTGCGATGCTCGGCCGTTTCCTGATTGGATTAGGCTCCGCTTTTGCTTTTGTCGGGGCTGCCAAGCTTGCAACTATTTGGTTGCAACCGAAGTATTTCGCTCTCATTTCGGGCATTATTTTTTGTTTAGGAATGATAGGCGCTGCGTTTGGCGATATCGTCTTACGCATTATCGTAGATTCAGAGGGTTGGCAAACCGCCATGATTTCTGCTGCGATTGCCGGTGTCGTACTGACATTCATCATTTGGTTTGTGGTACGCGATCATAATCCTAATTACGCCGGAAATCATACGACGGTGCACACTTCTGATATGGCAAGCGTACTTGCAGGCTTGAAAGTGGCGTTTAAAAACCGTCAAATTTGGTTATGCGGCGCGATTGGTTGTTTATTCTTTTTATTCTTATCAGCCTTTGCCGAATTATGGGGGCCCGCTTATTTAGCACAAGCTCATGGTATTGATAGGGTTCACGCTGCTAATGCCAATTCAATGGTCTTTATCGGCTGTGCGATTGGTGCGCCACTTTGGGGTGTGTTCTCTGATTTTATCGGATTACGCCGTTTCCCTCTGGCGTTTGGTTCTATCATGGCTATTATTGCTTTTTGTATTTTATTGTATGTGCAAGCGCTTCCCTTATCTGCTATGTATGTTTTGTTATTTTTGTTTGGCTTCTTCTCCAGCGTGCAAATCCTCGTATTTGCCGTTGCACGTGAAGTCACATCCATTAAAATTTCCGGCACAGCCATTGGTTTGGTGAATATGCTAGTCATGATCGGCGGTATTGTGTTCCCACCCGCTATCGGCAAAATTCTCGATCTTAATTGGGCAGGTACCATGGTGGATGGCGCACGTATTTATTCTGCCCATGCCTATAATTTAGCGTTGAGTTTATTACCCCTGGGCATTTTTGTCGGAGTTTTATTAACGCTGTGTCTGCGTGAAACGCATTGTGAAATTCACACGGAAGATACTAAATAGCGAGCTTTAGAGGCTATTGGTTTTTGTCGTAATTTATTAACTCGGTTTATTTTGATTTGGTGGATTACGGCAAAAAACGCCTAATCCACCCTACATCTTTATTGAGACGTACGTAAATATAAAAAATGTAGGGTGGATTAGGCGTTTTTTGCCGTAATCCACCAGTTATCACTGCGGGTAATTTTAATTATTATTTTTTTGGGTTAGTTATCACTACCATTTGAGTTTCTGGTAACGTTTTTTCGTCAACCGCATTACTTCTCCCTCTAGTTTGTGCTTGTAAAGCAAACATGGATTGGGAGAGACGAACGTCATTTGAAGATGATGAAGTCGATTTTTTTGTTTCTACATGAGGCAAAGTACGAGCAGGAGAAGGTGTTTCTTCATCAAAATCATATAGCTCCTCTTCAGCATCAGCACGTGTTTTTTCTAAAGGAATGGCTTTTTCATCACGTTTTAATTTTACCGACGCCCCCTGTTTGTGCAGATGGGACCAAATTTCATCAAGATCGGGTTTGGAAATAGGCATTAATTTGCACCATGCTTTACTTGCGTGGCTGAGGCGTCCTTCTAAGTGATATGTATTATCAATTAAGTTTTTTACTACGTGAACACAGGCGCCGCCTTTGTTCTTGCTCACAAGCGCTTTATAATAAATAGCATATTTTGTTTTGAAGTTTTCTAAAAAAGTAAGCTTATTCTTTTTGCTAAAAAACGCATATGTCTTTTTTTGATTAAGATATTTGCTAATTTGACTTAACTCACTATCGGTGAATTCCACTTTTCTTACTGATTGCATTTTAATTCCCCGCTCTCTTTGCCGTTTAATATATTTTTATATTAAGCGGTAAAGATTAAAATTATATTAAGAATAACCGCTAATATGTGGTACCAAAAGGAAAATGTCCTCTCTATTACCAAAGCAAAAATGTCCCC
>CAZTDR010000065.1:0-13174 GCA_964612855.1 uncultured Coxiellaceae bacterium | reverse complement strand
GCAGCACGGGCACGGCACGCCGTGCCCCTACAAAAATAGATTTACGCAACAATGCCGGTTTGTCTGCGGGACGATGTTTGTAGCGCGAGCAAAGAATTTTTGTCGTGTAGTTTTTTATACTTATAAGTAGAGATTTTAAGGTTTCTTTAATTAAGCTACTTTATATTAGATAAAATCTAATAAATGCATGAGAATCGAAAATGAAATATAAATTAATTGCTTTAATAGTGGGATTCATTTCTTTGATGTCTTGTTCTGTGTTCGCATTTTCTAGTAACGGTTATTACTGTGCTAGTTACAACGAAACGGGGAGAGCCCTTCCGGTATGGTATTTTTATGGGTGTCAAAAAGTAATATATAATTCTCATGCTGATGCAGTCGGGGTGACGGATGATCCGCCTATTGATATTGTGATGACGAGCTGCTTGTATGGTAACCAGGGTCCTTTTGGTTGTGATAGCGCTATAAAAGATAAAAAACAATATCCTCATTACTATGCATTCAGTATTACAGGTGGTGGGGCTAATGGAGGGGGGCTTGATTATTGGGATGCGGTTGTCCTCAATGATCCGCAACAAGCAGAAGGAACAAAATTGAATTACATAACATTTTGCGTGCATGGTAGTCAGCTTGATTTGCAAAGCTGTGCCCAAATGCCAGATTCATTATTACAGCGTGTAGAGCGTCAGCACCATTCTAAGAGTGTGACTCCTTGAAAGTAGACATGAACTCTACAAGATAGAGTAGTATACTGTCCTGCAGGGGCGTTATGCAATTGCAACGGGCGTTGCTAGTATAAATTTTTAGTTAAATGTTATGGTACCGATTGATGCTCTTGCTGATGTAAAGTTGTTCGAAGTTTACAGCTACAAAGCAAGATAGTTTCTATTTTAGAATAATACAGTACCAAGCTAACTATCTTAGCTTGGTATTGTAATTTGGAAAATATGCGCAAAATCCCTTTGCGCGACTGAGTGATACACCTGCAGGTCCGTCTAAAAGCTATTTTATAGTTGTGCTTATTGGGAGCGTGTCTTGCTTAACATCGACGGCGATTTTAATTCACCTGACGGCTTAATACGGTTAAGCCATTCTTTTTTAGTTAAAAATAATGGAAATGTAGACCTTCTTGCTCTCAGTCCCACGCAATTTACGGAGGCATTGTCTTTAATATTTAAGCTAATAATTTTAGCACCGCGCTCACGTAAATTTTTTAAAGCGGTACTATTGCCATGCTCGAAAGCATAAGACAGTGCGGTACAGCCTGCATTATCAATTTCATTTGCATCGCACTTATAAGAGTCAATCAATTTAAAAACCAAATCAAATTGATTTTTTTTCGCAGCCATTGGTACAAGCTTTTTTAAAGGAGGACAATTACTTCCATCTAGCTTTAATTCCTTCAAAAGTTGTATAATTTGGTCTTCCTGAAGTGTTGCTTGTGACTCTTCTTCTAATAAATTACGTGTATCAGTCATGCTTATTTCTCCTCAATTGCGATAAATATAAAGCTAAACTCTAAAAGAGATTTTTATTTTAAGTTATCAGAGTCTCATATTTTTTGGAGCATGTCATTAATCAGGATAAAATTCTCACAAGGAAAAAAATGTTTTTGTAGGGGCGGGCCCGTGTCCGCCCAGCTGGCTTTGCTATAAAGTCCGGGTGGACACATGGGTCCGCCTCAAATCTTGTTTTGAGGGTAAAATTTTTGTCCTCTACAGAGTTTGTTGGCCCTCTGTAAGGGACAAAAATCATAAATTCGCTTCCTAGTAACTCGAACCCTGCTATTTGTTTGTTATATTTTTTAAATTCCTTTGCAAGAGATTCAGGGTTTAGTGATGTTCTTTATTGATCTTTTTTGGGAGAAGGAGGTTGAGCTGGGATTTCCTTGCTTGAGCTGAGTTGTTTACCTTCATTTCATGAGTACTACCGCTAAATAAACCGTGACTGAAGGCGTCACACTTGAGGAGGTAGTCGATACCGAGAGGGGGGGAGGGAATGGCCGACATCCAAATACCCTAGAATAATCTGGGCCATAGTTGAGATAACATATTCTTCCAAAGCTAGTCGAGCAATATTTTCCCACTGTTTTCTTTCTATGACATCTTCACCAGCACATCCTATAAGAAATTATCGAACGACTTCTGGAACTTACTTTCCACCACCCGTTTTAGAGGTTGAGATACCTAAAGCGGATGGGGGTAAAAGAAAGTTAGGTATACCACAATCAGTGAGCGCATAGCACAAACGGTTGCAAAACAATATTTGGAACCAAATGTGGAGCTTCACTTCCATGAGGACTCGTATGGATATCGGCCAAATAAATCTGTATTGGCGGAGATGTTGGCGACGATTGGATCTTAGTTAACCTTCACATTATAATGGCCAGTCACAGTTTGACCGTCTTGCAATGTAACGAGTCTTACTGCGTCATTGGTTTCACAGAACTGTGCGGGCTGACCTGGGTAAATGTCAAATTCAACTACGGGATTCATACCATGAAAGCATTCTACATGCGCGCCATGAGAAGAAGTTTTATCTACGGCGGCAGAAAAAACTATGTTCTTACCAGTTTCATTATTAAACTGATAACCCCAATTAGAGGCATTCATGCTAAAATCATTGTTAAGATTACTTGTCACATAAATCATGGTCGGAGCATCGGCTTGAGCAGCTCCAGCCAGCATACTTAATAAAACTAGTACTATAACTTTTCTCATCATAACAACTACCTCGCTCTGTCGTAAAAATATCCAATTGATACTTTATTGTATTATTGTTCATTATTCAAGTGAAAGAGTTTTCCAATATCAACAGAATACTGCTGATTGAATGGAAACAAGTTGCAAGCTTTATTGCGAAAAAATTTTCAGCAAATGAAAAGTAAACGTTTCTTCCGCATTTTTTTGTAGATGTCGTACACAACTTTCGATCATAGCTCATGATAATGCCGTTCACTTAAAGTTAATTGGTATTACGCTCGAAAGCGCCCTTTGATGAAAGTAGTCCGAGTCTTGGCTGCTCACCAGGCACTAAATAATTTTATATAGGCATATTTCTCACAAAATGATACTCCATTGATTGCATCCAACTATTTCCACATAAGCTAGTATGCGTCCATGTCAACGGATTGACTAGGTTAGTGAATGGATTCTGCAACCACTCCTCGTTTTGTATGAATGCACGGATGCAGACACTCACAAGGATCGTTTTTCTGGGTATCAGAAAGCAGGGCAGTTTATAGCTGTTCTGCTTTTTTTATGCTTGGCTTTTTAATTTTTTAATGTTGTTATTTGCAGCAGGTGTATCAACACGTTCTAATAAAAAATCTAACCGACGTTGTAACGACCCTGTCATATCACGATACCTTGTTATAAAAGACATTATATAATTCACTATGCTTTCAACATTATTATATTTTTTGGGATCTGCTTCTAAGTCTGTAATGAGTTCTCGCATTCTTTTTTTGTAATGCCGTTTGAAGTGTAAAAATGAATTTTTAAATGAATCTGCTGAATAATCTTTCAGGAGAGCTAACGCGCCTTTTGCAGGGTTTTGTTCTTGTGAATAAATTTTATTATATTGAGGTGGATAATTTATAGCATTATAGTGTTCTTTCTTATCTACCACATTAAGATCAGAAGTCCAATAATTCAGTTTATTTTTATCAAAAAGAATCGGCTTACTGCCAGGGAAATTATGTGTGGGAAACCTATGCTTTTCTATGCCAATGTCTCTTATCTTTAAAAATCGCAAAATAGTGAGCGCGTATTTTTTGCAGTTAAAATCTCTGCCATTAAATTGTGGGCCGCCACTATAACCATCAATTTCATATTTGAAGTATACGTAATGAGCTTTTTCTTTTTCTGTAAATTGTTCTACAAAATCAGGTAAAGACGCTGGTGTGAGCAATTTTCGCTTTGGTTTTTTGGATATACTTGCATCTTCTTTTACTTGATCTAAAACTTGCAATGCCTGTTCTTGAGTTATGCTAAAAGATTTGCCCATTGATTCTCGAGATAAATGATAATCATCACGCATAATTTCGCCTGCCTCAGAAAAAGCACCATTACAAATTAGCTGAGAATAGAAGTGCTTTGCATGAAGTCCGAAAGAAGCTAATACAACGTGTTTTTCCTCAGTTTCATTGCTTGTAGGTGGTATGCTTCTGCTTATAATAATATAAGCATGACGAAGACGTGATACCGCATAAGTAGCATAGTATTTTGGCACATAGTCCGTAGGTTTATCTCCTTGATTATTATCAGATCTAGATAACATCTACACACACCCCTAAGAGTAAATTGAAAACTTCATCCGGCTTTTAACGCTTAGGCGGAAAAATATTTATGCGTTCGCCGCAAGGGCTAAAGACGGATACATCAATGTTTTTAAATTAATTTTTTCTTGCCACAAAAGAAAATCGGGGGGAATTTCACTTAAATAAGTAACTTGGAAGTATTTTTTATTAGCTAATGATATGAGACTTGGGTCTTCAGGATAGACCAATAGCATGGGAAATAAAACGGATTCTCCAATCACTGCTCGTCTTATTGGTGGATTAGGGCTTAATCCCCAAATGTTTTGATACGTCATCGCCATCAAGGAAGCTTCTTTCATTGGGTTATTGTAATTTCCGATATATAAAATCACATGACCGCCAATATAAATAATCGTTAAAAATGATTGACCATTTTCCATTAAATAAGAAAGTCTTTTTTCTTGAGGAAAAGAACTCATATCAACCATTTTTCCTGCTTTGGTTTGATCAGATGAATGTCTAGGCAGCCAAATTCCAAAGGGTGTAAAAATATTTTTTAATTCTGCGGAGCAATCATTATAAAAATAAAGATTTCCCCATCCATAAGGTCTGTTAATCATGCTGTTCATAAAGTCGGAAAAATGATGTGGAGTGATGGCGACTGGCATAAGCGCAGCATTTTGATCGCTGACCATAGCCATTTTAATATGTGCATTGTAATTCATATCATTTACCGGAACCAAGAGATACATTTTTTTATCGATTATTTTGGCTGGAAATACAGAGCCCGTGTAGGCAGTAAATAAAAATTGCTGTTGATTATCTACGATGCTAGTTGGCGTATGCGTGATAGCTGCCAATTTATCTTTTGCAGTCGCCGACCACTCTTTAATAAATCCATTATCAACTCTTGCAATTCCGTTACTATTTACCCAGCCAATATAATCGGGTGTGACAACTAGCATCCAAGCATGATCATACGTTTCTAAAATAATATAGACCGGCGTTCCTGCCCATAAAGACGAAATTTGTAGGTTATCGAATGGATAACCTTGTCCTGCCAATTTGTAGCTATAAAAATGCACATCCTTTGTAGGCAAGGCTCTAGCTGATAAATTACGAATGGCGATTCCTCGATTGTTAGCTTGAAAACTCAAATTTTCTAAACGAGAAACATCGATATTATTCGCAATATTGAGTATCCAATCCTCAGTATGTGGCCTAAAATTTTCTCCATAACCAATTTGGTCTGGAGATTTTCCAGCATTATTAAAAAGCGTCAATATCTGCTGTTCTATTGTTTTTAAATTTTCTGGTGGAGACTGATGAAGAATTTGGTTGATATAATTTGCATCCCAGGGTGAAAGAGAACCAAAATAATGTTTATAAAATATCTCTAATCTTTTTTCTTGCATATCTTGGCTTAACAGACGTTTATCAAAATTAGGATCACTTGGTTTGATCCAAGTAGAAATAGTTTGTTCATAATTTTTTAAGGGAAATAGACTAATTAGACCGTCATTTGCATAACTTGTTGTAATAACTAAGCTGGAGATGACGCATAAAGATATTTTTTTATAGGTTTTTAATGATTTATTCATTATTTTTTTCCTTAGATTTAACATTATTGAACCCCATGAAATCTAGAGAAAAAATTAGGGAAAATTACCAAGCAATAAGGGGTTGGCGTATTTTACCCGGCAGAGTAGGTGTAGAAATAGGCGCTGTCGATGTAAGCAGAGGAGAGGATGTCCAAGTAGATGTGATTATTAATCTTTAAACTTTATTGATTTATATTAACGAATTGGCTATTCTTGCCGCCTCATTACAGTATATGAGTACATGGACGAACAAGTCGCGGCTTAATCATGCATTTTCCATGGACTGAACAGCTATAAAATTTATATAATCAAATAGATGATTATTGAGCTTAAGGCTTAATTAATAGGTCGTTACTCGATTTAACAGACCCAATGTTTTTGTTTTTGCGAAAGTGGCGGAATTGGTAGACGCACTGGATTTAGGTTCCAGCGGGGCAACCCGTGAGAGTTCGAGTCTCTCCTTTCGCATTCTTGCTCACTGTCAATCCCCGAATGCTTTTAGCGGGGACCTTCTTTCTTATTAGAGACAGATCCCCCAGATAAGCACGTGAGGATGACAGTAGCCGCCTACATTTCGGTTTCATTACCTTAAGTTTTTCACTATAATAAGCCCCGAACAAATTATTATTTATTGAATAAGCTTTTTAACCTTTATTCAATAGCTTAGATCATCTTTTAAATCACTGAGGGTTGTTATGCAAGTATCTGTTGAATCTCCAAGCAAGCTTGAGCGTCGCCTTACTATCGTTGTACCGGCTGAAAAATTCAATGAAGTTTATGATAAACGTATCGCTAATCTAGCAAAAAGTGCCAAAGTTGCTGGTTTTAGACCCGGCAAAGCGCCCCTCACTGTCATCAAACAGCGTTATGGCGACACAGCACGTCAGGAAGCCTTGAGTGATGTTATCCAATCTTCTTTATATGATGCGATTAATCAGGAAAAGCTCAATCCAGTAGGCGTTCCAACTGTCGAGCCTAAAATGGTCGCTCCCGATCAACCCTTAGAATTTGTTGCTACGTTTGAAGTTTTACCTGAAGTTGAAAATTTACGCTTTGATATCAATAAATTAGAAAAGCAAGTTGCTACTATTGCCAACGAAGATATTGAACGCGTCATTGCTCATTTGCGTTCTCAACATGGTCAATTTAAGAAAGTAGACCGTGCCGCACAGGATAAAGATCAAATTGTTATTGATTTTCGCGGCAGCATTAACAATGTGCCGTTTGCTGGTGGAGAAGCACGTGAGTTTCCAATTGTACTCGGTAACAAATCGATGATCCCTGGTTTCGAAGAAGGCATTATGGGTATGAAAGCAGGGGATGAAAAAGTGATCCAAGTGACTTTCCCCAACGATTACCCCTCTGCAGAAGTCGCAGGTAAAGTGGCTGATTTTGCTATCAAAGCCATTCGCGTTTCTGAGCCTGAATTACCTGAAGTGAATGAAGCTTTTGTGAAAAAATTAGGTGTCAAAAGTGGAAACCTCACTGATTTGCATGCGGAAATTCAGAAAAATTTAGAGCGCGAATTAGCCAGGGTGATTGATTCAAAATTAAAAACGCAAGTTTTTGATAAACTATTAGAACAAAATTCAATTGAAATCCCTAGGGCATTAATCGAACGTGAAGCAAGTCGTATTCATGATGAAGTTCATCCTCATCATGGTCATGAACATGCGCATACAGAAAGCGAAATGGCTGCATTTAATGATGCAGCAAAGCGTAACGTAGCGCTAGGCTTGTTAGTGGCAGCCGTGGTTAAGCAACACAACATTTCTACCGACAAAGCCCGCGTTCAATCTTATCTAACCAAACAAGCATCTGCTTATGAGAACCCAACTGAAGTTATGGAATGGTATGCAAAAAATAAGCGTGCTTATGCTGAAATGGAAATGCAAGTTTTAGAAGATCAAGTGGTTGAAGCTCTTTTGAAAAACGTCCACGTAGCGGAAAAAATGATGAGCTATAATGAATTGATCAGCCAATAATTTTTATCACACAAGGAAAAGGGTAATGAGCAAAAACGATAATCTGATAACAAATTCGAATCTCGTCCCAATAGTTGTAGAGCAAACGGCGCGTGGAGAACGTTCTTTCGATATTTTTTCAAGATTATTGAAAGACCGTGTGGTTTTTATCGTGGGCCCCATTGATGATGTTGTGTCAAATTTAGTTGTGGCGCAGCTATTATTTTTGGAATCAGAAAATCCCGATAAAGATATTTCTCTTTACATTAATTCGCCTGGCGGCGTTGTCACAGCAGGTCTTGCTATCTATGACACCATGCAGTTTATTAAGCCGCATGTGAGTACGATGTGCATGGGACAAGCAGCAAGTATGGGTGCTTTATTGCTCGCAGGAGGGGCTGAAGGTAAGCGTTATTGTTTACCTAATGCGCGTGTCATGATTCACCAGCCATTAGGCGGAGTACAAGGCCAGGCATCCGATATCATGATTCATGCAGAAGAAACGCTTAAAATACGAAGCCGCTTAAATAAAATATTGGCGCACCATACAGGACAACCGGAAGACGTTATTGCGAAAGATACCGATCGCGATAATTTCATGAGTCCAGAGCGAGCGCTAGAGTATCGGTTAATTGATAAAATTTTGCATGAACGTGCACCGGTTAAGCATACAGAAAAGGCGTAAGACAATGTAGCACAGCGGGCAAAAGTAGGGTGGGCAAAGCGTAGTGTGCCCACCAGACTTGCGCCCACACTTGAATTTTAAAATTTTGCCTCCATTTAAGAAAGTATTATTCGTTATCGTTATAAAGAGGTTGATTGCATGGCAACTAGTGAAAGTAAGGACAAAGTATTGCATTGTTCATTTTGTGGTAAAAGCCAGCATGAAGTTCGTAAGTTAATTGCGGGTCCTTCTGTGTATGTGTGCGATGAGTGTGTGGCATTATGCAATGAAATTATCCATGAAGAAGTCAATAATTCGCAAGCCACAGACGCAGCATTACCTAAATTGCCTACGCCTATAGAGGTTCGCACCACGCTCGACGAATACGTGGTTGGACAATCCCATGCCAAAAAAACATTAGCGGTGGCAGTGTATAATCATTACAAACGATTGCGCAGCAAGCAGAAAGACGCTGAAATTGAGTTAAACAAAAGTAATATTTTGTTAATTGGGCCGACTGGGAGCGGTAAAACCTTGTTGGCTGAAACTCTCGCTCGTTTATTGAATGTGCCTTTCGTGATTGCCGATGCGACGACGTTAACGGAAGCCGGCTATGTCGGTGAAGATGTTGAAAATATCATCCAAAAACTACTTCAAAAATGTGAATATGATGTTGCTAAAGCACAAACCGGTATTGTTTACATTGATGAAATAGACAAAATTTCCCGTAAATCTGAAAATCCGTCTATTACACGTGACGTATCAGGAGAAGGTGTACAGCAAGCCTTATTAAAACTGATTGAAGGCACGGTTGCTTCTGTACCACCGCAAGGAGGACGCAAGCATCCACAGCAAGAATTTATTCAAGTCGACACTAAAAATATTTTATTCATTTGTGGCGGCGCTTTTGCTGGACTAGAAAAAGTGATCCGCGAGCGCTCTGAAAAATCAGGCATCGGTTTTTCGGCAGAAATTCATAGCAAACAAGATGCTAAATCAATAGGTCAATTGTTTAATGAAGTTGAACCAGGTGATTTGATTAAATTTGGTTTAATTCCCGAACTGATTGGTCGATTGCCAGTTGTTGCCACATTAGAAGAGCTGGACAAAAACGCATTAGTTAAAATTTTAACAGAGCCAAAAAATTCGTTGACCAAACAATATCGCAAGCTTTTTGAAATGGAAGGCGCCTCACTCGAATTTCGTGAAGCCGCTTTACAGTTGATAGCGGAGCGTTGCGTCGAAAAGAAAACAGGAGCACGTGGTTTACGCTCTATTTTAGAAAAAGTCCTTTTAGATACAATGTACGAGCTTCCATCGCTTACCCATGTCGCAAAAGTGATTGTAGATGAACCTTGCATCAAAGGCGAATCTTCACCCATTATTATGTATGAAAATACTGAGCAAGCTTTTGTTGCTTCTGAGTGATAACTTTCTTTAACTCGCATATACTTAATATAGGGGTTTGATCGTATACAGGTCGATCAGCCCCATAGCTAAGTGCTTATTTATTGCCATTGCTGAGGAACTAAATATGTCAACAAACAAGAATGAACAAAAGCTGCTAGGTATCCCCGTATTACCTTTACGCGACGTCGTTGTTTATCCTTTTATGGTCGTGCCCTTATTTGTTGGGCGGGAGCGTTCGATCAAAGCACTTGAAGTTGCAATGGCTGCAGACAAACAAATTTTGGTAGCAACACAAAAAAGTGCGGCAGATGATCAGCCGACAGAAAAAGATATTTACCATATTGGTACGCTAGCGACAGTATTACAATTATTAAAACTCCCTGACGGCACCGTAAAAGTTTTAATTGAGGGCGTAAAGCGCGCGCAAATCAGCCGTTTTCTGACTAACCAAGATTATTTTTTAGCGGATGTTGAATTAGTTGATGATACCAATTTGGAATCACGTGAAATTGAAATTTTAATACGCTCATTAAAATCGCAATTTGAGCAATACGTTAAATTAAACAGAAAAATCCCCACTGAAATTTTGGCTTCCGTCTTAGCAATTGAGGATGGCGGACGATTTTCTGATACAATCACTGCACATTTATCGTTAAAACTAGAAGAAAAACAAAAAATTCTCGAAATTATGGATTTAGCTAAACGGTTAGAAAAACTGGTTGGCATCATGGAATCTGAGATTGATTTACTGCAAGTTGAAAAGAAAATTCGCGGCCGAGTAAAACGGCAAATGGAAAAAACACAACGCGAATATTATTTAAATGAACAAATGAAAGCGATTCAAAAAGAACTCGGTGAATTAGAAGATGTCCCTAATGAGTTAGAAGCAATTACTAAAAAAATTGAAAAATCAGGCATGCCTCCTGAAGCAAAAGAAAAATGTGATATTGAATTAAATAAACTTAAAATGATGTCGCCCATGTCAGCCGAGGCTACTGTTTCCAGGAATTATTTGGATTGGATGCTCGCTCTGCCGTGGAAAACGCGTTCTAAGTTGCAGGTAAGCTTAGCAGAAGCTGAAACAATTCTTGAAGAAGAGCACTATGGCTTGAAGGAAGTCAAAGAAAGAATTTTGGAATATTTGGCTGTAAACAAGCGCGTCAAAAAATTAAAAGGACCGATTTTATGTTTGGTCGGCCCGCCAGGTGTGGGTAAAACGTCTTTAGGTCAATCCATTGCAAATGCGACAGGCCGCAAATTTGTACGTATGTCTTTAGGCGGCGTGCGAGATGAAGCAGAAATTCGCGGGCATCGTCGTACCTATATTGGTGCCATGCCAGGGAAAATTGTTCAAAAAATTTCTAAGACGGATGTTTGTAATCCCTTTTTCTTGCTAGATGAAATCGATAAAATGGCAATGGATTTTCGCGGTGATCCGGCTTCCGCTTTACTTGAAGTATTAGATCCAGAACAAAACCATTCATTTAACGATCATTATCTGGAAGTGGATTATGATTTATCTGATGTGATGTTTGTTGCTACAGCAAATACATTAGAAATTCCTCCTGCTTTACGCGATAGAATGGAAATTATTCGTATTCCTGGCTATACAGAAAACGAAAAAATCCATATTGCTTTACGCCATTTAATTCCAAAGCAAATGGAAGCCAATGGACTAAAAAAAGCGGAAGTGGATATTCCTGAAAATACAGTTCGCTATATTGTGCAACATTATACACGTGAAGCGGGTGTGCGTAATTTAGAAAGAGAAATTTCGAAAATTTTACGTAAAGTTGTCAAAGAAATTTTACTCAAAAAGAAAGCCAAGAAAAAAGCGATTGATATAAATGATGTTGAAAAATATCTTGGTGTGAGACGTTACCGATATGATGTAGCCGCTGAAAAAGATCAAATAGGACAAGTGAAGGGTCTCGCTTGGACGGAAGTAGGTGGTGAATTACTTGAAATTGAAGCCGTCACTGTACCAGGCAAAGGAAAAACAACCTATACAGGGCAATTGGGTGGTGTCATGCAAGAATCCATTCAAGCCGCATTAACTGTCGTTCGTTCACGTGCACCTTTATTGGGTATACCAAAAAATTATTTTGATAAACATGATATTCATATTCATGTACCCGAAGGTGCGACACCTAAAGATGGACCTAGTGCAGGTATCAGTATGTGTACGGCACTTGTTTCTGTTATTACACAAACAGCAGTACGTTCAACCTATGCAATGACAGGTGAAATCACATTACGGGGTGAAGTGTTAGCTGTGGGTGGCATAAAAGAAAAATTGCTCGCTGCACATCGCGGTGGTATTAAAAATGTGATTATTCCTGCAGAAAATGTCAAAGATCTTAAAGAAATACCTGATAATATTAAATCAGACTTGAACGTCAAACCCGTTCGTTGGATTGATGAAGTGTTAGCATTGGCTTTGAATGATAATAGTAATAGAAATTTAACTCGATCATCGACCAAAAATAAAAAGCTTAAAACCAAAACGAAAGGCATAGTGGGCAATCCACAAAAAAAATTACGTAGAAGTGATCGAGCTCGTACGCATTAAACAAAAGAGTTGATGAATCCACTACGCTTTGTCCCGCCCTACAGATTGAATGAGGGTAGGGTGGACAAAGCGTAGCGGGTACACCCGCCATCCTCTCTTTCTAAACATTTTTATCTTTAACCTTGACATATATTTCACCCTGTTGGTATAAATCACAATTCATCGAATTAGTAATTAAATTAATTCGAATGTTAAGGACGTAATTTGTTAACCATGGATAGCTAGAATAGAGGGACATATGAATAAAGCAGAGCTTGTTGAACTGATAGCGGACAAAGCAGAAGTGACTAAGGCTACTGCCGAACGTGCATTAGGCGCTGTTATTGACGCGATTACGAGTTCATTAAAAAAAGATGAACCTGTTGTGTTAGTCAACTTCGGAACGTTTGTTGTACGTCAGCGTGCTGCAAGGAAAGGCCGTAATCCTCAAACAGGGCAAGAAATTAAAATTCAAGCCGCTAAGGTAGTTGGATTTAAAGTAGGAAAAGCGTTAAAAGATGCCATGAAAGAAACAATGGAAGAGGCTGTGTAAGGAACACGTGTTAGTCTCTTCTACGATATAAAGTCAGGGCATTGATATAATAAAAAAAAAGTTTATTTAAGTGTTGCTAAAAATGTTGCGGGAAGGTAAATTAGCGCCTGCTCATTTGGGTGCTTAGCTCAGCTGGGAGAGCATCGCCCTTACAAGGCGAGGGTCGTGGG
>CAZTDR010000064.1:0-13482 GCA_964612855.1 uncultured Coxiellaceae bacterium | reverse complement strand
AAGGGGACATTTTTGCTTTGGTAATAGAGAGGACATTTTCCTTTTGGTACCACACCAATAGTGAATTGTTAATAAACACTTAAGCTTAATCGCCTATAATCAATCCATACTAATTAGATTAAACGAGGAAAAATATGGCAACATTGAACCGAGCGGGAACGATTCTCCGACTCATCCGAGATAGCTTATTTGCGCCGCTCACCAGCATTTATGAATTTGGGATGGGGGGATGGCATTATTTTAAAACCCTGTTTCAGGGAGTGCGTGATTCTAAAAAATTCCCTTATTATGCAGATAGTCTTTTTTCTGTAAATCCTGGCAAAGAGGTGACCGCTAAGAGATTCCCCTTCACGATAGGCTTATCACGAATGGGCGGCTTTATTCTAACGGGTCTTGCTATTCTAGGGTTTATTGGTGCACTGGCTGTGCCTCTTCCTGGTATTGCTCCTCTTTATGCACTTTCTGTGGGCGCTGTTTTGAAGGCGTGTGGAATCACGCTTGGTGTTACCCTCTTCGGAAGAACGGCAGGTGCCTTATTAGGTTCGGTCATTGATTTTTTTGGCTATAGAAAAAAACTCTATGCAAACAATAATAAAGCGACCAAACCCAATTTGGGCCATGTCATAAAAACTACATTAACAATAGGGATTTTTGGTAGCAATCCAAGAACTCTAACTGGCTTTGTCCAATTAATGAATGAGCGCAAGATTGAGATTTTACCCCTTATTGATAATAATAAAAAAATCCATAATGACGCTTCAAGTAAAGAAGACCTCAACCTGAAGGATCGTAATAACTCAACTAGCTCCCGTTACAGTGATAGTTCAGATAATGGCGCCAAAAGTGCCCATAGTTTAGTGAGCCAGCAACTTCAGAGTGAACTTCAACTTGGCAGTCGAGAAGACAATTGCCCACTATCAGAGGCAAGCACGCCTAATGATTCTGATCTATCTCTTGATCATACAGTAAATAACATGACGGATGATGAAACTCTAAAAAGCTATCCTGCTAATGAGGAAAAATACGGGGCTGCCCGACTTCATAATTCGTTGGAGGAATATAACAACAGTTCTCGAAGCTCATTTTTCTTTATGCCACTGAATCAAGCTGTTGATCAACAAAATGTTTCGCCATCATTACAAAATAGCCCAATGGGTACTCCCAAGTATATTACTAGTGATTCATGGGAGGACTTGCTAATTAATGCCCCCAAAAAAGAAGAAATGACTAGAAAGCCCTGGTGAAAAATATCTTAAAACAACAACATACCCATTGCACCTCAAAATGCAATGGGTATAGAACATGGCTTTTAGGATAGAGAAGTTCTTCTCTACTAAAGTGTTTATACCAAAATGGGCATTATGGGGACACTATGATTCACCGGCCCACACCCGTGACCAAACACTAACGATTTTGCGGAAAATAGAGCCTGATTAAGATAGGATTTTGCATCTGAAATCGCCTCGATCAAAGAATGTCCTTTCGCTAAATTAGTCGCAATCGCTGCAGACAACGTACATCCAGTACCATGGGTATTCTTAGTTTGAATGCGTTCCGCTTCAAACCAGACACACCGTTTTTCAGCGAAAAAGTACAGCACATCTGCTGATTTTTCACTTAGCAAATGCCCACCTTTCACCAAAACATGGGTGGAAAATAATTCACCTAACTCTCTAGCCGATTGCGCTTGCTCTTCCCTTGTTTGAATTTTTCTAGCCAATAATTTTTCCGCTTCACAAATATTAGGTGTCAACAAAGCAACACAAGGGAATAAATTTTCTTTCAAAAATGTGAGTGTTTGTGGACGCAATAATTCATGTCCACTTTTAGCCACCATCACCGGATCTAGCACAACATGCGGCGGCTGATATTTTTTTAATCCGGAAACAATTGCAGCGATAATTGCCTCATCGTGCAACATGCCTATTTTCACTGCACCCACAAATAAATCGCTAAAAACGCTATCTATCTGCTCAGTTACGAATTCGTGTGGAATGGAATAAATTCCTTGCACGCCTTGGGTATTTTGCGCTGTTAATGCAGTAATGATGGAAGCTGCATAACCTCCTAATGCAGAAATCGTTTTAATGTCCGCTTGAATGCCTGCGCCGCCAGAGGAGTCTGACCCTGCAATCGTAACGACAGTGGCTACTTTATTTTGTGTCATACCAGTGTTTCTCCGGGAGAGCGTGCAACGCATCTAAAAATTTCACTTTAAACGTACCAGGACCTTTCGTCTGCACGGCCGCCATTTCACCACACACGCCATAAAATATTGCTGCTGCCATCGCTGCTCTAAAAGAATCTTTTTCCACCGCATGAAACGCAGCGACGACTGCGGATAATAAACAACCCGAACCCGTGAGTTGCGGCATCCAGGCTGAACCACGTTGGGACGTTTGTACGCGATCACCTTCCAGCACAACGTCCGTTACACCGCTCATCAAAATTGTCGTAGAAAAATCACGTGCAATGTCGCGAGCCGATGTGATCACAGCCAGACTATCGGTCGTTGTATCGACTCCTTTGCTTACTATTTTCTGATCCGATAAGGCTAAAATTTCGCTGCTATTTCCGCGAATAATCGCTATCTTGTATTGTTTCACTAATTGCATACAGGTTTCTCTGCGATAACGGCTCGCGCCTGCTCCCACTGGATCAAAAATAATAGGCTTATCTAATTGATTCGCCATCTTCGCGGCCACATGACTTAAGCGCACAAATCTTTCATCCAAGGTGCCAGGATTAATGACAACCGCATCGGCTAGTTGAATCAAGTCCGCCATTTCCTGTTCTGCTTGGCTCATGATTGGCGATGCACCCATGCTCAATAAGCCATTGGCAATAAAATCCATGGTGACATCATTGGTAATATTTAAAATAAGGGGTTTTTTTTCTTTTATAGTGGATAAGAGCGATTGAATAGTGACAAACATTAAACTTTTCCTTCCAAGGATTGTCGTAATTGTTGCGCGGCGAGCTTGGGATCGGCCGCATCATGAATAGCACTTACTACAGCGATACCTGAAACCCCGCATGCCATCACCTGACCTGCATTAAGATGATTAATACCGCCGATCGCAACCACTGGATGACGAGAAAGTTTAACGATTTGTTTCAAACCTTCAAGTCCCCAGAGCGTTTTGCAATCTGTTTTGGTTTGGCTTTTAAAAACAGCACTGGCTGCCACATAGTCAATACACGATAACTCATTCGCCACTAACAGCTGCTCAAACGTCTCAATAGACCAGCCAATCATTTTTTCAGGACCTAATTTTTCTCGGGCTGTCAAGGGAGGCATATCCGACTGCCCTAAGTGCACGCCCTCAGCCTGAACCTCCTCAGCCAGCATAACATAGTCATTAATAATTAAAGGAATATTCCTTAAGGCTAAAATAGCTTTTATTTGTCGAGCAAATTGGGTAATCTCTGACGTTAACTGACGTTTTATTCGCAATTGAACCATCGTTACTCCACCTGCTATCGCTTGTTGTAGGAAGTGTGTATAGGCAGTGAAAGACTGTTCAGAAGCGTCAAAATGGGTTACTAAACATAACTTAAGTTGTTGATTGTTCATAATGATCTTATTTTAGCTGGTTTTGGTTAAAAAATGCACTATAATTTTATTCACCTTAAGAGAGATTTAAGATTCATACGTTATCCTTACATATGAATTATTATTAGACGAGGAATTTGTTAAATGGCGGCATGGGTAACCTGGAGAAAAGATCTGAGCAATTTCGGTCAAGTTCTGTGGGGTAGTGTATTAGCTCCACTGAGCAATGCGGTAGATTTTATCAAAGGTAGCGTGGTTTTTCTTTATCATCGTTTTAAAGGAACGCCCTATGCTGTAAGAAGTAATCCTGTCCATGTACTAACTAACGATAAAGCCGATATCAAAGCAAGAACAACTCCGTTCACCTCAGGTTTAGGGCGAATAGGCGGTATCATTGCAACTACTCTTTACATTCTAGGGTTTATTGGCGCCCTTGTTTTACCCATTCCTGGTGTTGCTCCCATTTATGCTATTTCCACCGCTGCAATTGCCAAAGCGTGCGGCATCACTATCCTTTCAACCATGATTGGGAGAGGAATAGGCGCCTTAGTTGGCTCGATAATCGATGTTTTTTATGATAAACCGATTCGTGATATTCTTTTAAAAAACACATCAACAACACAAATTAAGCCTTTAGCAACCGTGCCTGTTGGAAAGTTAGAATTTATTTTTAAAGCAACGGTGACTACCTGTCTTTTTGGCGATGAAGCCATTTTTCCTGCGTTACTTCATAAGCATCTTGAATTATTTAATAAAGAACAGACCCTTGCACACCAACATGCCATGTCCTTTGTATCTCCGGTAATAGCTCCTTATCCAAGTATGAGACGTTTTTCTAGCTCAATATCTCAAACAAATTCGGACTACGAAGAAACATCGCCTTCTCTTTTGAAAAAAAATAGCTTCTTAAACAACACCAATAATTTGGTTGAGCTGAGTCTTATTAATGAACAAGAAGATAAGGCACCCGTAAAAAAGCCTACAGACAGCCGCTTGAAGAAGCTCAAATCAATTATTAGAATCATACCGCCATTACCAACAAGAACAGGTCCCGCGCCAGACCCTAATTTATTGGAAGCTACGTTGTCTACGGCGAAGCTACTCGAACTTCATCCGATTGACGATCAAACACCCTTATCGGCACGATCAACATCAAGCAGTGTGTCCAGCAATGAGAGCGAGGGAGTGCCCATGCACATTTCACCGCAATCCAAACAAGCCTCGCCGATCAATACGGAGACAACCTCTCCTACATTTTTAGAGCGAGCCCCTTCTCCTATTCCACCAAATAGCAAGCAATCCTCCGTGGACATGCCTATAAGACCCCTAGCCAGCACACCGCCTCAGATGGGTTTATTTTCTACGCTAAAAACGCCAGACAAAGTTGATTCTCATCCTAAGCGCCGCAATCAGCCTATTAATCTTCAATTACCACCCTCTGTTCCGCTTAAGCAATTGCGCGCAGCAGCATTCCCTCCTATAAAAGAAATGCCTGAGACAACGCAGGAAGTTCGTTTGAGCCAAGTCGCTTCAAAGAGGAAAGCATGAAGAGAGATTAAATTCAAAGTCAGACTTAAGATCTGTTGATCGCTACAAATCTATGCCTTTTTACGATAGATAATACCAATCTTTCCAATCAACTGAACCTCATTTCCCGATAATGCTTCACATAATTCCTTGTAGAAAGCGTGACGCTGTTCACGATCTTCAGTTTGGATACGTATTTTAATCAGCTCATGATCGTCAAGCGCACGGTCTGTTTCTTTTTTTACAGCTTCGGTTAAACCTTGATGACCAATAGCAACGATGGGTTTGAGTTTATGAGCACGGGCTTTTAAATGTTGTTTTTCTTTTGGGGTAAGTGACATAAGTAAGATTCCGTTTTGTTAGGCTGGGGATTTTAACTGATTATAATGTTAATGTCTTGAACACAAATTACGTTCGCCTCAGTAGGGGACGAAATTTTTAGCAATGCCCCGAGCATGGCACGCCATGCCACTACACCCTTTATCTTCGAACGTAGGGTGGATTAGGCGCTTTTTGCCGTAATCCACCAAATATAAACATGCTTTAGATTGAATTGGTGGATTACGGCAAAAAGCGCCTAATCCACCCTACGTTTTACATTCCTTGGATGACGGTTGGGAGAGGGTTTGGTAACCTAGCAGCATCACTACTATCACTACAAAGAATCATCTTATATGAACAATGGATTTTATTATCTCCTTGAAGGTTTCAAATTATTAAAACAACCTGGCATAAAGCGATTTGTGATTATTCCCTTGCTCATAAATATCACTCTTTTTTGCGGTTTTTTCTTTCTTGCACGACATTTTTTTGCAGAAGCCCATCTTTGGGTCATGGCTCATTTACCGACTTGGCTGCAATGGTTAGGCGGTATTCTTTGGGTGATATTTTTTATCGGCTTTTTTCTCGTGTTTATTTACACGTTTGTCGCGGTCACTAATTTAATTTCCGCACCGTTCAATGCCTTTTTAGCAGAAAAAGTGGAGTTTCATCTGACTGGCAAGACACTGGAAGAAAAAACACTTTGGGAAAACATCAAAGATACGCCGCGTATTTTAGCAAGGCAATTTTCCTTGATCGGCTATTATTTACCCCGCGCACTCGTTTTATTGATTTTCTTTTTCGTCCCCATTATTCAAATTTTTGCCGCTATGCTGTGGTTTGTGTTTAACGCCTGGTTCATGACCCTGCAATATCTCGATTACCCGACCGACAATCATCGCATTGCTTTAACCAATGTACACGCCTGGTTATGGCAAAATCGGCTTTTGTCTCTCACTTTTGGCATGGGAATTTTAATCGCTTGCATGATACCCATTTTAAATTTTCTGATTGTACCGGCGGCTGTTGCCGGAGCGACTAAGCTATGGGTAGACCGCAATCAAACCCGTCCAATACCATAATAATCAAATTCGGCTTCTTTCATTTGCTTTGGATCATACTGATTACGTCCATCGAAAATCACATGCTGGCGCATTAATTTTTTCATGGCATCAATATCAGGATAACAAAAAGGCTTCCATTCAGTGACGAGGACCAACGCATCTACATTATTCAACGCATCATATTGGTGCTCGGCTAAGCGTAAACGTTTAGATTTAAACCATTCCTGCGGTAATATTTTTTTTGCAGCCGGCATGGCAACCGGATCGTAGGCTTGTATGGTTGCCCCTTGCGCCAATAATTGTTCCAATAACACCAAGGACGATGCTTCACGCATATCATCCGTACCCGGTTTAAACGATAAACCCCACACAGCAATCACTAAATTCGATAAATCTTTCCCAAATTTTTTCATCACTTTTTCAGGTAACACACGTTTTTGCTGAAAATTCCTTTCTTCTACCGCGCGTAAAATCAGGGGATCGACATCATTTAATTCCGCCATTTTAACTAACGCTTTTACATCTTTTGGAAAACACGAACCGCCATAGCCACAACCCGGATAAATAAATGAATTACCAATGCGAGAATCCGAACCAATACCTAAACGTACGTTTTCGACATCAACTCCCAAACGATCGCACAAAACAGCCATTTCATTCATAAAAGAGATTTTGGTCGCTAACATCGCATTGGCGACGTATTTTGTCATTTCAGCATCTTTCACATTCATAAAATAAATTTTTTCAGGATTACGTAAAATAGGCGTGTAGAGTTCTAACATAATCGCTTTGGCTTTTTTGGAAGTAAGCCCAATAATAATGCGATCGGGACGCATAAAATCATCAATCGCAGCACCTTCACGCAAAAATTCTGGATTACTGACTACATCAAATTTAGTATTAATTTGGCGTTTTTTTAATCCTTCTTGAATTCTATTTTTTACTTGATCAGCCACACCAACGGGAACTGTCGATTTATCGACAATGACACAATAATGCTGAATAGTTGACCCAATTGCGTCAGCGGCTTCCAAGACATATTGCATATCAGCAGAACCATCTTTATCACTCGGTGTGCCCACCGCAATAAAAATCACATGTGCTTCTGTTGAAATTTCTTGAAGTGAGGCGACAAAATGCAATCGGCCTTCTGCCAAATTGGAAGCGACCATGGCATCTAAACCTGGCTCATAAATCGGCAGCACGCCTTTTTTTAATTGCGCAATTTTTTCTTTATTTATATCGACACACGTTACATGGTTGCCCAATTCAGCAAAGCACGTGCCTGTGACTAACCCCACATAGCCAGCACCGATAACTGTAATATTCACGACAATTCTCCGTCACTTATTGTTAGGTAGGCACGACAACCAGAAAAGATTATTTATTGGGTACTTGATAAATTCTCACCTGATCGCCTCTTTCATTTTGAAATACACTGATGGGTAAAAAACGGATCTCATTTAAGATGAGTTTTTTCTGTGGCAAATCACTTTTATTCAATCGTAATGCCAAATAATCATATTGACGCCATTTATCGTGCATGATTTGATTGATATCAGCAAACGTTTTGTCGAGTTTAAAAATAGCGTCGCCCACATGTTGTGAATAATACAGCACTTGAAAATCATTGCTGTAAATTTTACTGCGCTTGTCCGTATGAATAGCTAACCAATCACCCGCATCGCGTAAATAGTGTTTAGAATGCCCTAAACTTACAATACCACTGGCTCCATATATACCCATCAACACAATGGCGAGCAATAATGGCCAGCGACGAATGCGCCATTGTTGAATCAGGTTATCTAACGCAAAAGGCACCCATAGCATCAACACCAATGACAATGCCATTAAATAGCGCTTCGATAAAAAAAGATTATCAATGAGAAACACAAACGTGATCAAAACATTAATGATAACGTAAGCCCAGATAATGCGCGCTTTCGATGCAGGAAAATTTGCCAGCTTTTTCCACCATGCATACAGAATTAAACCCGCGTAAACGAGCGACACACTGGTAAAAACATTGATGCAGTACCAACCTAATAACATAACGATGGCAATTGCATTCGCATCCCGCGCAGAAAAAGCATTTAATACATGCATCGCGAGGGCTTGCGCAAGATGGCGGAATGCTTGAATCATTTGCATAACACCATGCGACAATTGAAATTGAATCTCCGGCAATCGTCCCAAAAATTGCTCTGGATGCACCAAAATCAAACCACATAAAGCAATTAGACCTAATAAAGTGAGCAAATTAAGTTGTAAAAAATGGCCCAACTGAGTGAACTTATTTGTCCTTTTTTCGAAAAACACCAGCCAAGGTAATAAAACTAAAAAAACAATTCCTTCAATACGAAACAAGACGGCAATCACTAAACTGATGCTCCAAAGCATCGCATAACACCATTGATAGAGAATGCCTTGCCGACGCGGGGTCACAGCGGTATTAACATTAAAATACTGTAAAAGAAAAAAAAGTGACAATAAGTAGAACGCCCAAAAACCATGATCACGCACAATTTCCACACGCAAGCTATTAAACTGATGCGCCAATAAAATAACTATCGCTGACAATGCAATGACACGCGCGCGTAAGGTGAGAGTACTGATAATCGCAATAAACGTAACAACTGAAATGGCCGAAAAAAATCCATCTAACAAATAAGCCGCTGTCAACGAAGAAAAACCCGTTAAGTGGCTTAACCCAAAAATAAGCATGGAATAAAACGGCCATTTTGCTTGATTGCATAAATGGGTGGCGACAAAAAACCCTCTTGCCATCGCATCCGCACTGTATAAATAACAAATCGCATCCGGATTAATGACTGTGGTTTTAAGCGCGGCTACAGTCGATAAAATAATGCTGAACAGTAACGCCATGCCATAGAGCGTATAACGCTTCTGCATTACATCATGCATTCAAGCAGCTCTCGCAATGAGCATTTAAAATCTTCGCCCACCTCGGGGTGGCGCATCGCGTAAGCAAGGGTTGCTTGCAGATAACCCAATTTACTGCCGCAATCGTAACGCTTACCGTTGAATTGCAGGGCATAAACCGCTTCATCTTTTAATAATGCAGCAATCGCATCCGTCAATTGAATTTCACCCCCAGATCCTTGTGAGGTTTTTTCCAGATAAGAAAAAATGTGCGGTGATAAAATATAGCGTCCCACTACACCCAAGTTAGAGGGTGCATGATTAGGATGAGGTTTTTCAACAATGCCGCGAATAGCTGTCAATAAATCGGCGGCAGCCGGTACATCAATCACGCCGTATTTTTTAGTTTCTAGCTGAGAAATTTTTTGTACCGCAATAATGCTGGCTTGCTTGGTCTCATAAGCACCGACCATTTGGCTTAAACAAGACTGTGCTCCGCCATCAATAAGATCATCGGCTAATAAAACAGCAAACGGCTCATTTCCCACCAGTTGGCGTGCGCATAAAACAGCATGCCCCAACCCTTGCGGGGATTTTTGACGAATGTAGGCGCAAGATACGCCTTCAGGTAAAATACGACGAACCATTTCCAGCAGCTCAAACTTACCGCGCTCAAGAAGGTTTGATTCCAATTCATAATTGGAATCAAAATGGTCTTCAATGGCACGCTTGCTACTGCTGGTGACGAAAATTAATTCCGTGATACCCGCCCCTACCGCTTCTTCAACTGCGTATTGAATCAATGGCTTATCGACAATGGGCATCATTTCTTTGGGATTTGCTTTGGTAGCCGGTAAAAATCGGGTTCCTAACCCTGCCACGGGGAAAACTGCCTTGGTAACTTTCATGTTATGTAAATTCCATACTAGCTATTTAAAATAGCGCGAATGGTATCATAAATAGGACAGAGAGGAAATGTCATATGAGTGGCACAAACGTTTTTGCGGCGATTATAGTTGGGTTACGGCAAATAATCATGTTTAAACATGCAGGGTGATTAGATGCGCTTTTTGCATCGTAATCCACCAAATCAAATCAACATTTGATTGCACTATTCGCCCAAACATGGTGAATAATCGTCTTTAAATCAGAATACCGGGGACACCATTTCAATTCACGCATAGCGCGTTTTGCATCTGCCACTAGGATAGCGGGATCACCTGCTCGGCGTGGCCCGTAGACCACCGGGATCGCATGGCCAGTCACTTCTCGGGCGGTTTGAATGACTTGCTGTACAGAATAACCCTGCCCTGTTCCCAAATTATAAATACAGGACTTCTCACCGGATTCCAGCAAAGATAAGGCTTTAAAATGCGCATCACACAAATCCGTGACATGAACATAATCCCGCACACACGTTCCATCGGGTGTTGGATAATCTTGGCCATACACCATAATAGAGTCACGTTGCCCTGCTGCCACTTGTAAGACCAACGGAATTAAATGCGTTTCCGGTTCATGCCGCTCACTTAATTTCCCATTCGGGTCCGCGCCTGCCGCATTAAAATATCGCAATACCGCATATTGAAAACCTTGCGCCTGCATTAAATCGGCTAACACTTGTTCAATCATGCTCTTGGAAAAACCATAAGGGTTAATCGGCTTGATAGGATGCTTTTCATCGATAGGGGTATAATGCGGCTCGCCATATACCGCCGCAGTGGAAGAAAAAATGAATTTATTGACGCGATGCTTCAACATGGCACTCAGCAAATTGAGCGTATTAGCCACGTTATTTTGATAATATTTGGCAGGCAATTTAACGGATTCACCCACTTGAATAAAAGATGCAAAATGCATGACCGCATCAAAGGGCTGAGAAGAAAACACGTTATCCAATAAAGCAGTATCAGCAAGGCTACCCTGAATAAAAGATGCCTCTAAAACAGCATCTCGATGTCCAGTGGACAAATCATCCAACACATAAGGCGCATAACCCATGCGGGTTAAATAATCCGTCATATGCGAACCAATATAACCCGCACCGCCTACCACTAAGATACGTTTTCTTGTGCTCGACTCAGTATGCATTTTTATTCATAAACCCATGAAATAATGTTAGAAAAATAATCTTTAAATCGAAGGCCAGCGACCAATTTTCAATATAATACAAATCATATTCAATGCGTTTTTCTAAACTAGTATTGCCGCGCCAACCATTCACTTGCGCCCAACCCGTGATGCCCGCTTTGACTAAATGTTTTTGCATATATCCCGGAATTTCATCTTTAAATTGCTCGACAAAACACGGGCGTTCCGGCCGCGGGCCCACAATAGACATATCGCCGAATAAGACATTTAAAAATTGCGGCAATTCATCCAAACTGGTTTTCCGAAGAAACGTGCCAACTGACGTGGCCCGGTTTTCATTTGCTGTGGCCCAGACCGGCCCTGTAGCCGATTCCGCATTTATCGGCATTGAACGGAATTTTAGCATTTCAAATTCTTTACCGTTCCATCCCACCCGTTTTTGACGATAAAAAATAGGCCCCGGCGAACTTCGTTTGACAGCAATTGCGATGATGACCAAAAGGGGACTAATTAATAACAAAATACAACCTGAAAGTACCCGATCCTCAATCGCTTTCATCACTCGATTCAAACCGACCATGGGTGTCGAACGAATATTTAATACGGGGAAGCCCGCCAAATTGGTCAACGAATGATTTAATAAATCCAAACCAAAAATATCTAATACAAAACGGGTAGTAACCGTATCATGGCGTAATTCATGTAAAATTTCTTTGACACGCTTTTCTGAATGCAAGGGTAAGGCTAACCATACTTCATCAATGGTTTGTTCAGGCTGACTGAGATAGGCGCTGATATTTTCGGGTGTTTTAATCACCGGTACACCGCAAATCCTCGATGTGGAATTTTTTACCGCATTATCATCAAACACAGCCACGATATGAAATCCTGTCCACAATTTTTGCTGGACCGTTTCTAATAGTTTTTTTCCTAATTCGTCTGCACCTATAATAACGACATGCCGCTCGTTCCAACCGCGCGAGCGCATGAGTCTTAGCATGATTAACAAAACACAGCGAAACAAAATTAACAACGCAAAAGAAAAACTACCCAATAAAAGAAACCAGGAACGCGAATAGGTTTCACCGGTTTTGGTTAAGAAAGCAAGACCTGCCAAAATAAAAAGGGTCAGGAAAACAGCTTGAATTAATTTGCTGATATGCTGCCAAAAACTTAACCCCCGGATAGAGTCATAAATGCGTAAAAAAGAAAAAACAATCACGGTCAATATAGCGGCGGCCAATAAAGCAAATTGATATTGTGTCGGTAAGCTTAAAGAATCGAACTTGTAATAATAAGCAGCTAATCCCGCCAAAACGACAGCGAATACGTCCATTACACGTAATAAAATGGCGAGAAATTGAGAATATTCTTTGAGTAAGCCACGTGGGAGCATTGTTTTATCGATCAATTATATAAAGTTAAAAAAGTAGAGTGGATGAGGCATGCTTTTTTGTCCCGTAATCCACCGCCAAAGGGGGATTACTGCGCAAAAAAACGCGCCATGCCACCCTACAATCTTTCGCGAAAGTGATCAGCTTATGTTAAACTGCCCGACTTTATTCGGGAGCCGTTATGATAATCTATTACGCTTGTTTATTCACCGCAATTTTAATCGGTGTTGGTGGTCAACTTGCTCTCAAAACTGGCACGCTGCCGGGTTCAAACTCTGCGATATTACCGCTCTTCCAACCTTACATTATCCTAGGCCTCTTTTGCTATTTCACTTCAGCCATGTTTTATATCGTTGCGTTGAAAAAAATTCCCGTTTCAGTGGCATTTCCTTGCGTCTCAATGAGCTATGTGGCGGTCGCTTTATTTGCTCATATTTTATGGAATGAACCCTTCGGCTTGCAGCATATGATTGCCATTGTATTTATCTTAACCGGCGTGTTTTTATTAGTCAGAGCCTAAACCAGCCCTCGTAGGGGCATGGCGTGCCACACTGCTGTCCGGTAAATCGGTATTAAATTTTCACAGCCGGTTTCTAATAAAAAATGTAGGGTGGATTAGGTGCGTTTTTTGCACCGTAATCCACCA
>CAZTDR010000063.1:0-14028 GCA_964612855.1 uncultured Coxiellaceae bacterium | reverse complement strand
GCCTAATCCACCCTACGTTTCTTTGTTGTTAAAAAACTTGTGGGTAATGATATGCCTTATTAGTAGACAGATCCCGATAAAAGCATTCGGGGATGACGTATTAAGGGATGCCGATGCCAGAGAAAAAATAAAGTAGATATGTTATCTTTGCATCCTCGATTTAACCTAAGCAATAAAGTTTTATGCGCATAGCCATTTTACATTCCGACCACATCCTCTTAAATGCCATCACCCGTGCGGGTATGCAGCCCGAGTTATTCTTATCGAATGAAGATCCGACCAAGCTCACTACCTTCGCTGGTTTTATTTTACTCGATGATCTTTCTGCGTCCTATGAATCCATCCTCCGACAACAAAGCCAGTTAGGCAAACCCGTGCTAGGTATGGGCAAAGGAGCGGAGTATTTAACGAAAAGTGGTCTCATTCCTGGACTTGAAAATGCAGCGCCTTGCATCACCTGCACCGATGCAGAAGAGGTTGAAAATACGATTCGTCTGACCGAACATTATCAACTCAATGCGTTCACCCGTTATCTCACCTTAAAAAACACCTTGCTCACTTCTGCAACTTCCCGTCGTTTCATCGTGCCAGGTGCCCTTGCAATGGAAATGCAATTCCTCGGCACCAATCTATTTCAATGGGGTGAGAAGACGGAATCGATGGCGGGAATAGCAAATAAAATGGGAAATGTTCTGGCTCTCCTGCCTTTATTGGAAGAAAGTCCGTCCTGCGATTTGATTTTTCAATCCATGCGTGATTATATTCGCGAAGGATATGTTCAACAGGTTGCGCCGCTTAACTATATGCATCGCAACTGAAGAATAACAAGGAAACAGACTATGTTTAAGCCGCTTTCTCTCCAAGCATTTGATCCCGTTTTAGCAAAGGCCATTCAAGATGAAAATCAACGTCAAGAAGAACATGTAGAATTGATTGCTTCTGAAAATTACGTGAGTCCCTTAGTGCTGGAGCTACAAGGTTCCACGCTAACTAATAAATATGCCGAAGGTTATCCCGATAAACGCTATTATGGGGGGTGTGAATTTGTTGATGTGGCAGAAAAACTAGCCATTGAACGCGTTAAAAAATTATTTGGCGCAGATTATGCGAATGTGCAACCGCATTCGGGTTCTCAAGCCAATGCAGCAGCTTATGCAGCCATGATTCAACCCGGTGATGTGGTGTTAGGCATGAGTCTCGCCCATGGCGGCCATTTAACGCATGGTTCACCGGTGAATTTTTCCGGTAAATTGTATCAATTTTATTCTTACGGATTAGATTTAAGCACGGGTTTAATTGATTACCAGCAAGTTGAAGCGCTAGCAAAACAGCATCAACCCAAATTAATTGTTGCCGGTTTTTCAGCTTATTCTCGTATTGTCGATTGGCAGCGCTTACGCACGATCGCGGATAGTGTCGGCGCTTATCTCATGGCAGATATCGCTCATGTGGCAGGTTTAATCGCCGTCGGGCTGTATCCTTCCCCTGTGCAAATTGCAGATGTCACAACCTCGACCACCCATAAAACGTTACGTGGCCCTCGTGGGGGATTAATTTTGGCGAAAGCTAATCCTGAGTTGGAAAAGAAATTAAATTCAGCGGTTTTCCCAGGCGGACAAGGCGGCCCCTTGATGCATGTGATCGCGGCTAAGGCGCTGGCTTTTCAAGAAGCGTTACAACCCGAATTCAAGCAGTACCAACAACAAATTTTATTAAATGCACGTGCCATGGCAGACGTCATTTTAGAGCGCGGCTATAAAATCGTCAGCGGTGGAACGGATAATCATTTATTTTTAATCGATTTAATTGCGCAAAACATTACAGGAAAAGAGGCAGAAGCTGCATTAGGTCGCGCCTATATCACCGTGAACAAAAATACCGTTCCCAATGATCCGCAATCTCCTTTTGTAACGAGTGGCTTACGTATGGGCACACCCGCTGTGACAACCCGTGGATTTAAAGAACGCGAGTGCCGATTGCTAGCCAATTGGGTCTGTGATGTATTAGATGATAGGACGAATGAAAATAAGATAGAGCAAGTCCGCGCACAAGTCATCGCCCTATGTGAAAAGTTTCCCGTATACAAAAAATAAAAGATGGGTGGGGTGACATGGTGCGTTTCTGCGCCGCTATTGGCGAATGAAAATGATAAAAAACGTAGGGTGGATTAGGTGCGTTTTTGGCACCGTAATCCACCGTTTTGGCGCCGCATCGGTGGATTACGGTGCCAAAAACGCACCTAACGTTTTGATTTTTTCCGCAATATCTAATGCTTGCTTAAACCAAGGAGTAAACTGTTCAGGCGTTGCCGCCAGTTCTTTTTTTAAATCTTCAATTCCAACCCAACGATAATCCTGAACTTCTGCCGAATTTACTTGAAAATGCTCATCTCCCAATACCCCAATCAACACATGATCAACTTCATTCTCGGTCAAGTCATTGGCAAAATGCGCAACATAATGAAATTTTCCCACCCAGTTTAGCTCTGTTTCTATTCCCATTTCTTCTTTCAGGCGCCGTGTTGCTGCCTCTAAAATAGTTTCGCCCGGTCGGGGGTGGGAACAGCACGTGTTTGTCCATAATCCCGGGGAATGGTATTTTTCTTTTGCTCGTTGTTGCAGCAATAACTCAAGATTGGGCTGCTTACGGAAGATAAAAACGGAAAAGGCTCGGTGACAGAGACCCGCTTGGTGGGCGGCGAGTTTTTCGGCCGTTCCTAAGGGAGTATCATTTTGATCGACAAGAATCACAAGGTCGGTTGCTGTCATCGATTGTTTTCCAGTAAAATGCAGAGTCGTTAGGGTATGATGAATAGTGGTACTATTATCTCCACCTATTATCCCTAAAATTACCTAATTTTGGAAAACATCTTTCATGCGCTGGCAAACTACTGAACAAATCGCGACCGTTCCAATGCGTTTAATAGGCCCTCTTAAATTTAGCGGCCCGGAAGTTAAAGCAGAGTTAATGATCCCGCTGGCCACCTTTGAGACGCCGCTTTGGCCCTCGACACACCGTGGCGCGAAAGTTTGCACTCTTTCAGGTGGTGTAAAAGCCGTTGTGATTGATGATCGCATGACGCGTTCCGTGCTATTGGAAGCGGAAAATATCGTCGATGCACATGAAGCCGTATTGAATTTGCAACAGCATAAAGAAGCCATGCAAACGATTATCGCTGAAACCAGCCGTTTTGCGCGGTTACTGGATATGAATATCCAAATGGTAGGGAATTTAATTTTTGTCCGCTTTGAATTTAACACTGGCGATGCGGCGGGACATAATATGTCAACCCTCGCAGCCGATCGCTTGCTGGAATGGATTTTGCTCCGTTTTCGTACCTTAAAATATGTCTCTATTTCCGGCAATTATTGCAGTGATAAAAAAGCATCCGCCGTCAATGGCATTTTAGGACGCGGCAAATATGTTGTGGCGGAGGTCATGGTTCCATTCGATATTTGCGAAAAATATCTTAAAACCACACCCGATAAAATTGTCCAACTGAATATTAAAAAAAACCTGATTGGTAATATTGTGGCAGGAGGGCTTCGCACGGCGAATGCGCATTTTGCCAATATGTTACTCGGTTTTTATTTGGCAACCGGCCAAGATGCAGCGAATATTATTGAAGGCTCGCAAGGGATGGTGCATGCAGAAGTACGCGGTCGTGATCTCTATTTTTCGGTCACCCTGCCTAATATTATTGTGGGTACGGTCGGCAGCGGAAAAACATTTGATTTTGTACGCGAAAATTTACGTATGCTCGGTTGTTTAGAAGAGCGCGAACCGGGCGAAAATGCACGCCGCTTAGCCATCATTGCAGCCGGTACCGTATTATGTGGTGAATTGTCATTGCTCGCCGCACAAACGAACCCAGGCGAACTGATTAAAACCCATTTGAAATTAGAACGCCGTAAAACAAACGAGGGACAAGAGCGTGCTTAAAGTTGGAATTGATACGATTGCTTTTTATACGTCACACTATGCTCTTGAATTGGAAACATTAGCCAAAGCACGCGATTTGGACGTGGAAAAGTTCCATGTGGGTTTAGGACAACATCGCATGGGTGTCGCAGCTCCGGGCGAAGATATTGTCACCCTGGCGGCCAATGCGGCGTTACGCGCGATAAAGCACATTGACCCAGCGTCAATTGAAATGTTGTTATTTGCCACCGAATCCGGTATTGATCAATCTAAAGCCGCGGGCATTTATGTACACGACTTGTTAGGATTATCCGAACGTTGTCGCGTCATTGAATTAAAGCAAGCCTGCTACAGCGCAACGGTCGCACTGCAATTGGCACTGCCATTTTTGCGTCAACATCCTGAGAAAAAAGCTCTCTTAATTGCATCGGATATTGCACGTTACGGATTAGCCACTGCTGGCGAGTCTTCCCAAGGCTGCGGTGCGGTGGCGATGGTGTTGTCAGCTAATCCACGCTTGATTGCATTTGAACCTGAGTATGGTGTGGTCACCGAAAATGTCATGGATTTTTGGCGGCCAAATTATTCTGAAGAAGCGTTTGTGGAAGGAAAGTATTCCAGTAAATTATATTTGACCATGCTAGAAAAATCTTGGCAGCAATATCACGCTTGGTCAGGGCGTGATTTCAAAGATCATGATTATTTTTGTTACCACACACCCGTGCCGCGTTTAGTTGAAAAAGCGCATCAACATCTAGCAAAAATTACCCATCAAGAAAAATTAACAGAAGAACAATTGCAAAAACATATTGGTTGGTCACTGGAATATGGTCGTAACGTCGGGAATACTTATACAGCTTCATTGTATGTGGGTTTGACTGCACTACTGGATTTAGCAGACGATTTAACGAACAAGCGGATTGGTTTTTACAGTTATGGGTCAGGCTGTGTAGCAGAATATTTTAGTGGTGTTGTGCAAGCGGGTTATCAATCTCTGTTACATGTTTCCGATCATCAAGCGATGCTTTCGACACGTACTTTGTTGAGTTATCCCGAATACGAAACGTTTTATACGTATCGTTACCCAGAAGATGGCAGTCATTACGAAATTCCGCATCATCAAACAGGCGGGTTTCGTCTGGCAGCACTCAAAGATCATAAGCGTATTTATGAGCGGGTGGACTAAATTGATTCGAGTGCCAGGTAAGCTTATTCTCTCAGGTGAACATGCCGTTGTGTACGGAAAACCTGCGCTGGCGATGGCAGTCAATCGTTATGCCACCGCGCGCGCAACTGCGCAACGATTGCCATTGATCTCTTTCGATCTCTCGGATTTAGCTTATGAACACGGCCTTACTTTTACGGCATTGAGTCGTTTAAAAAGCCGTATCAAACAAAATTATCAACGCTTTATTTCCGGTGAATTTAAAATTCGCGATGTGTTAGAAAAGCCTGTTGAATTGGCACAATTTGCGTTGTCACTTTTTTTAGAAACCTTGAATCTTGATTTGAAACAAGGCTTAAAAATTCGTGTGCAATCGGATATTCCGATGGGTTGCGGTATGGGATCTTCTGCTGCAACAGTGCTAAGTGTGACACATGCGATCGCACACCACTTGCAAGTCGAGTTGTCGCCAGAAATTTTTTACCGCTTAAGTCTGGAAGCAGAAAATATGCAGCATGGTTATTCCAGTGGGTTGGATTTAAAAGTGTCACTCAATGGCGGATGTTTCTTGTTAAAAAATGGAGAAAGCCAGGCACGCCCCTTGCCGCAATTGCCACTTTATTTGATTAACACCGGTGTCCCGCAATCCACGACCGGTGAATGTGTGATGGCCGCCTCTCGCTATTTTCGTGACAGTGAACTGGGCAATGATTTCGCTGCAATTACTGAAGCCATGGATAAAGCGCTCGCAGACAATCACTCGACAGAAATTCAGCGGACGATTGTGGCTAATCACGCCTTACTCGCTCAAATTGGTGTCGTGCCCGAAACCGTACAGCGCTTTATTACTGATGTCACGGCTTGTGGCGGCGCTGCAAAAATTTGCGGTGCCGGTTCGGTGACGGGTGAAAAAGCCGGTGTTGTTTTGGTGGTAACCGACGATGTTGCCGTGCTCGCTGAACTTTGCGCACGTTATCACTATGCTATTTTACCTATTAGTGGCGAAACGCGCGGGGTACATTTTGCTTAAAATATCACCTGTAGGGGCACGGCGTGCCGTGCCCTGCGGCCCATATAAAATAGATATTCAGCACGGGCACGGCACGCCGTGCCCCTACATTAAATGCATTCGAGGCATTTAATATGTCTACTCGTTTGGCAATAAAAACCTCCGCTCCCGGCAGTCTCATGCTCTTAGGCGAATATGCCGTTTTACACGGCCACCACGCGCTCGTTGCTGCAATTGATAAACGCATGTACGTTACATTGCACCCACGTGATGATGAACGCATCATCATTAACAGCACATTAGGCCACTATGAAACAACAATCCCTGTAGGGGCGGACCCATGTGTCCGCCCAGCGGCATCCACCATAAAACCTTTCGAATTTGTCATCGCAGCCCTCACCGCATTCCAAAAAAATCTCACACACGGCTGCACTCTCACCATCGAATCCGAATTCTCTGCCGCCGTCGGTTTTGCTTCTTCCGCTGCCGTCACCGTCGCTACTTTATATGCCTTGTCCCACTGGCTGAAAATCCCCCTGTTACCTTTAGAGCTCATTCAACTTGCCCGACAAACCATTCGCACCGCTCAACAGGGTGTCGGTTCAGGCGCCGATGTCGCTGCTTGCGTGTTAGGCGGTGCCGTGTTGTATCGTGCAGAACCTATGCTTGCAACCAAGCTTCCTTTTCTCTGTCCACTGACTGTCGTTTATTCGGGAAGTAAAACACCCACACCGATCGCTATTTCCCAGGTCAGCCAAAAATTCGCTGATGCTCCCGACGATTTTTTAAAAATTTGTCAGGCTATCAATGCGTGTACCCTGCAAGGTGTCACCGCATGGCAACAACAAAATTGGGCTCAGTTAGGCAAGACGATGAACACACAACAAGAGTGCATGAATGCATTAGGTGTGAATACGGCGATATTGAATGACATTATTTTACAATTGCATGAGCAGCCCACTATCCAAGGCGCAAAAATTTCGGGTGCGGGTTTAGGAGATTGTGCAATTGGAGTAGGGGAATGTCGATTCGAAGCAAAAGAACCGATCCAGCAAATACAGGTTAATTTGAGTGACGAAGGAGTGCGGTGTGAGAAAGCATGATGTAATAAAAAATTTGTTGGGTGAGAAAAAAAATGCTTTGCCGCGTCATGCATCAGCCAAAGCCTATGCACCCAGTAATATTGCCTTGTGTAAGTATTGGGGCAAACGCGATCAAGAATTGAATTTACCTATTACCTCCAGTTTTTCTATTTCACTCGGGAATAAAGGCGCGACGACAGAATTGCAAGTTAGCCAGAACGCGCAAGATCTTGCCTATTTGAACGGCCAGCCTATCGATTGGGTTTCTCCATTCGGTAAACGCTTATTGGATTTTTTTGATTTATTTCGCGTGCAACACGATTTACATTTCACTGCCCACATTCAAACCAATCTTCCCATTGGCGCGGGCCTCGCTTCTTCCGCCTGCGGTTTCGCCTCGTTCACCAAAGCATTTAATGAATTATTTGGCTGGGAGTTACCAGACCCTGCATTATCTATTCTCGCCCGTCTCGGTAGTGGTAGCGCAAGCCGTTCACTTTGGCCAGGTTTTGTAGAATGGCACGCGGGACTTAAAGCCGATGGTATGGATAGTTACGCGCAACCCATCCCCGCTGTGTGGCCGGAAATTTGTATTGGTCTGCTCGTCGTAAGCAATAAAGAAAAACCCATTAGTTCCAGAGAAGCTATGCAGCGAACAGTGACTACGAGCCCACTTTATAGTGCATGGCCGGAGAAAGTGAGCCGAGATTTATCCGCATTAAAACAAGCCATTAGCGTGAAAGATTTTTTATTACTCGGCAAAACTGCAGAATCCAACGCCATGACCATGCATGCCACCATGTTAAGCGCGTGGCCCACCGTCTGCTATTTTTTACCCGAAACCCTCCAATTGATGAATCAAATCTGGCAATTGCGCCGCGAAGGGTTAAGGCTATTTTTCACCCAAGATGCCGGCCCCAATCTTAAGTTGATTTTCTTAGAAAAAGATAAACCCATTATACAAACCCATTTTCCAGCCGTGGAAATCATCCAACCATTTGAAAATATTTGATTTCATTATAGAGGTCATAGGGGCATCGCAAAAATTCTAGCAATATCGCAAGGGCACGGCACGCCGTGCCCCTACGTTCGAAGATAAAGGTGCAGGGGCATGGCGAGCCATGCCCTGGGCTTTGCAAAAAAATTTTGTCCCCTGCAAGGTGCGATTTTCTCTGTAGGGGACAAAAATTTAATTCTTTATAAATTACCGGAATTGTAGGGGCGGACCCGTGTGTCCGCCAGCGGCTTCAACCGTAAAGTCCGGGCGGACACACGGGTCCGCCCCTACCAAAAGCGTTTTGTCTCCTACAGAGTGCGATTTTTATCTTCAAATTTATCTTCCGATTTTCTTCCGATTTTCTTAACTTAGCTTTAAGGTAGATAGATTATAATTGAATCATTAAATAAGCCCATCTGAGGTGCGAATGTCATATTCTAGATTAGATAGCTCGCAAATTTTTGATTTTGCAAATTATAAAATAAGAGAGCAATTAAAAGCTTCTGCTGCAGAACCCATAATCAGCCTCTTGCCAACCAAAAGCGGGGGAATTGAATTTGATTGCGGCGATCAAATTTTTTATTTATTAAAGCCGATAGTGGATGTGAGTACGACTGATGATAATCGAGTTGATTGGATAGGCACGAGGGTAGAACAAGTACGACAGCTTAAGGAAGCTAAAGCCAATACCAGATTAATTTTTATTATCCCCCTAGAAAAAGCAAGTGATAATTCCTGGGCTTTTTTGACATGCTACAATTATGACAAGTGGGAGTTTTGTGATCCAGACATGCGCGTGGACTTAAGTCCAGAGGTTCGCAACTACATTGCATTACATAGCCCTCAACCGCTTGTTGAAAACTACCGTAATATTTACAAAGATGGTGTATACAAATATTCACCTCAAAATTCGGGTTATTTTGTAGGTTCTTTAATTAAGTCAAAAATTGCTGTTTATACTAAAAAAGCCGATGCTTTATTAGACGAAGATCTTGCAATAGAAGAAATAGAGGATCTCGTTCAGCAAAGTCAAAATATGCTTTGCAAATTACACAAAGAATCGATAGCTCTGGATTTCATAACTGATACTCATGCTGATAAGTTACAAGACCGTGCTGATAAATTGGAAGCTCGCCGTAATCGTCATCTAAGCAATATCGCAACCGGTGTTTATAAAGGCGGTGTAATAGGTATGATTGCGGGCGCCATTATTTGCCTGGCTTTAGTTGCTCTTACTATCCCTTTTCCACCCCTTGCGGCTAGTTACACAGGATTTCCCTGGATTCTGTCGGGTTGTACGGCGCTTGGTATGGCAGTGGGTGGTGCGATTGCCCGCAGTCGTTCTCGATCCAATCAAGTTAAGCTTTCTAAAAAAAATCAACGGGTCACTAAAGAAAAATTAGCGTTAAAAGAGCCTAGTGATGCTTTGACTCATGATCGGGGAATGCAAATAAAACCGAGTAACGAGTCTACTCATAAGATACAGAAAGAATTACATATCGATCCGGCATCTGATTTAGCTTTGCCTGCACCTGTAGACACTCAACAGCCATTAACACCTTTGCTCATTGTCGGCAAGCGTAGATCAATCAAAGCGCCGATACACAGCAATAGTGAATCGTCTGACGCCAATTTTGCAATGAAAAAAAGTAGCTTATAACCTAAATTCGGCGTTGTTGCGTAAATCTGTTTTTGTAGGCGTGCCGTGCCCGTGCTGCCTATTTCGTTGAAGCCGCCGGGCATGGCACGCCATGCCCCTTACAAGTGCCGTTTTAATGGTGAGTTACGCAACAACGCTTCTAAATTATCCAACTCAACAACTTCAAACAAAGAATGCTATAAATTCCTGCCAATACATCATCAAAAATCATGCCAAAACCACCTGAAACATGCTCATCGGCATAATTGATGGGCCACGGTTTCCATATATCAAAAATGCGAAATAATGCAAAACCCAATATAATCCACATCCATCCGTGCGGCGCACCGGTCATCGTCACCAAATAACCCACAATTTCATCGATACACATGCCTTGATGATCATGAATATGAATGTCTTGAGAAACACGGTTGCATAACCATGAGCTCGCAATAATAACGGCAATAACAATAATTAAATAAACAGAAAGCGGCAAATCACAAATGGCTAAATAAAAAGGAATGCCAATGAGAGTGCCAAATGTTCCGGGTGCAACCGGCATAGCGCCGCTGCCAAAACCAAAGGCAATAAAATGCCAAGGATTTTGCCAAATGGAAGCAGGGATGGGTGGAACAATATAGTTACGCATTATCTTCCTTAAAACTTGTCACATTAATTACCGGAATTGTAGGGGCGGACCCATGTGTCCGCCCAGCGGCTTCAACCGTAAAGTCCGGGCGGACACACGGGTCCGCCCCTACTTTGATAGGAACCACGTTAAAAATGTTGGTAGCCCAAGTCTTGTAAATTATATTTTTTTCCATCCGAAAAATGGAAGTTTAATTCAGTTTCGAGTGTAATTTTTCCAATGCAAGTGCAATAAGTCGGAACCCGATGTTTTTTATGGGCCGGAACAGTAAAACATAATTCATAATCATCGCCACCCTTTAATGCAAAAGAAAGCGCGGCTTCAGGATTTATTTGACGTAATGTTTCCGATAGGGGAAGCAAATCGAGATTGATCTCTGCGCCAACCCGACTGTTTGTTAAAATATGACTTAAGTCCGCTGCAAGCCCGTCTGAAATATCAATCGCAGCACTGGCAACATCGCGCAATTGTATGCCGAGCGCAATACGCGGTGTAGGGCGATTTAATTTTTCTAAAACAAGAGCTTTATCTTTTTCTGGTAATGTAATTTTATTTTGCAAATAAGCTAATGCTGCTGCTGCATCACCCACCGTGTGACTCACATAAATCAAATCACCCGGTTGTGCCGATTTGCGGTGAATGGCTTGTCCTGTTGGAATGAGGCCGTGGGCTTGTATTGTGATCGTCAGTGGACCCCGCGTTAAATCACCGCCTATCAATTGTGCCTGATATTCGGTTGCGAGCTTAAAAAATCCCCGCGAAAAGTCTTTTACCCAGGCTTCATCCGCTCGCGGAAGTGTGAGAGCGAGCGTTAACCAGGCTGGTGTTGCGCCCATGGCAGCAAGATCGCTTAAATTTACGGCTAGCGATTTATAGCCAATGTCATAGGGATCGGTATTTGCTAAAAAATGGATATCAGCAACCAGGGTATCTGTGGTGATAACAATTTGTTGATGTGGGGGTGGGGTCACAATTGCGGCATCGTCGCCGATGCCGAGCGTCACATCATCTCGTGAGATAGATTGTTGCGTAAAAAAATGTTGAATGAGTTCAAATTCATTCATGATTTTTTATTAGCCTTGATTTCATCCGCGCGTAAAGTACGAGCCACTTGATCTAGAATACCATTTACAAATTTGTAACCTTCAACGGAACCAAATCGTTTGGTCAGTTCCAGTGCTTCATTAATCGCAACACGATAAGGCACATCCAGTCGATGGGTTAACTCATAAATAGTTAAACGTAAAATACTCAGTTCCACAGGGTCCAATTCGCTAATCGGTCTGCTGAGAAACGGCTCCATCTGTTTGTCTAGCGCTTCCTGTTCTTTGGGAATACCGCGAATGAGTTCTTTAAAATAATCTAAATCGGTTTTTTCTTTGATGTGATGTACCAGAAAATCTAATTCAATTTCAGAAATCGGAGAAGCTGAAATATGCCATTGGTACATTGCTTGTAAAGCATATTGACGAGCATGACGGCGAGCCGTTGGATTCATGATGGAAGTTCCTATGAGGTTTTATTATTTTCTAAGCGGCTAACTTCTTCACGAAATTCTTGGATGTCTTGAAAGCTTCGATACACGGAAGCAAACCGAACATAAGCCACTTGATCGAGATTATGTAATTCTTCCATGACCCACTCACCAATTTGTAGCGAGGGAATTTCACGCTCACCCGATGCACGCGCCCGATGAATGATGCGATTGACGGCATTTTCAATTTGTTGGGTGCTAACGGGGCGTTTTTCTAATGCACGTGCGATACCGGCACGCAATTTTTCTTCATTGAATTGAGCGCGTGTACCATCGCGTTTAATCACTTGCGGTAAAGTGAGTTCGGCTGTTTCATATGTGGTAAAGCGTTCTTTGCAAATGAGGCATTCACGACGTCGACGGACTTGATTACCTTCACGAATTAAACGTGAGTCAGTGACTTTTGTGTCATTGGCATAACAAAAAGGGCAGTACATGGAAATTTACCTCAGTTTTTGCAAGCATACCGAGCCGCGACCGTTAGGGAGCGTCATCCTTATTCATTGGGGTGACATGTTTCATTTCCGCGCAGTGTAGCTGATTTAGTGCCAGTCGTCATTTTTTTCGTTGCATCAATTGCTTAGCAAATTCAGCTAATAGATTTTTTTTATCGCCCAGAAAATCAAGCGCACTCAGCGCTGTTTCAAATAATTCGTGAGTCTGTTGCCGACTTTTTTCCATGCCTAATAAAGCGGGATAGGTTATTTTGTGATTGGCTTGGTCTGTGCCTTGTGGTTTACCTATAAGCTGCGTTGACCCTTCAACATCCAATAAATCATCTTGAATCTGAAAAGCTAATCCGATGTTTTCTGCGAATAAACTTAACGACTTAAGACAATTCGTATCGGTTAAGTTGGAAGCAACCGCACCCATCAATACGCTTGCTTTGAGCAAGCTACCTGTTTTAAGTTGGTACATATGATTTAACGTAGCGAGCGAGTCAACACCTGATATATCAAGCATTTGTCCTGCTACCATTTTTTGCATTTCTTCACTTAAAATTCCTATCATCCTGATGCGTTGTTCCGCGCTTAAAGGAGAAGGATAATTTCCTAAAACATCAAAGGCTAAAGGTTGCAGTGCATCACCGGCTAAGATGGCAGTCGCTTCGTCAAAAGCTTTATGGCAAGATGGTTGGCCGCGACGTAGGTCAGCATTGTCCATAGACGGCAAATCGTCATGAATTAAAGAGTAAACGTGAATAAATTCAATGGCGATGGCGGCGGGATCCAGGCTCTCCCACTGCGCGTCAAGCGCGTTGCCGGTGAGATAGACCAAGGTCGGCCGGACGCGTTTTCCTCCATTCAGCGTCGCATAAGCCATGGCGCGTCGTAGAGGAGGCGCAAGTGAGTGAATAGATTGATCCAATAGAGGTTCTAATCTTAAATGGGTTTGGTGAAGAAAGTCCGTTAAATTCATTCGTTGTCATTCTCATAGGGGTCTAATGTTTCTTGATTATTGTTTTGCATCAAGATTTGCACTTTCTGTTCAGCATCTTGCAAGATTTTTTGCGCATGTTTAATAAGAGTAATCCCGCGTTCAAACTGATCGAGAGATTGTTCTAAGCTCAAATCACCGCGTTCCATTTTTTCAATTAAAGCAGAAATTTCCGCGAGGGAGGTTTCAAGATTCGGCAAATCGGTAGGGTTCATGTTGAGGTTCCTAGATTAAAAACCACCTCATCATAATCTGGCTTGTTTAAATATTCGAGACAAAGAATGCATGATAACCATTGAGAATAAAGGATGTGGTGGCATGGCGTGCCATGTCCGGGCGGCATTGCTAAAAATTTTTGTCCCTAGAGCCACAGGAGGAGAGTGTGTTTTTGCTAATTACCAGCAAAGCAATTTTTATAATATATGCTATAGTTAAAGAGTAAGATTTCAAATAATAAGTCGGAAAGACCCGCTCATCGCGCAATCTTCCTTTTATAAATTAATCAATTATTAACCAGCCTGTTTTGATGGCTAAAACATTTTTAAAATTTTTTTAAAAATAGTGTTGACATAAAAACCTAAGGCTGTAGAATGCG
>CAZTDR010000062.1:0-14113 GCA_964612855.1 uncultured Coxiellaceae bacterium | reverse complement strand
AACGATTTCCCCCGGATGTGCGTTTAACCAGTTACGAAGTGTGGACAACGTTAAGTTTTTTAGTCCAGAGTATGATTTTTTTATTAGTCGGCTTGGATATGCGCTTTATACTCGCACGCATCTCCTCTATTCCCACCCATTCCATTATTCTTTATTGCAGTGCGACTATTTTCGTTGTGATCGTAGGTCGATTTATTTGGGTCTATGCGGCAACCTATCTCCCTCGCCTGTTAATGCCTTCATCAAAGAAAAAAACACCTCTGCCATCTTGGCAAAATCTTTTCATTATTTCTTGGGCAGGTATGCGCGGGGGCATTTCACTTGCCGCCGCCGTCGCCATACCCAATCTGCCTTTTACATTAAATGGCTCAAGCCCGCGTGATTTAATTATCTTTCTGGTATTTTCTGTCATTGCATCGACGTTATTACTCCAAGGGTTGACATTTCCGCGGATATTAAAAATGTCTCGCATCCGAACGAGTGGTGAAACCGAAAAAAATCACGAATATTCCACAGAACTTTCAGCAAGATTGAATATTGCTGAAACTATTTTAGGTTGGTTAGCGGATTACCGGGCATTAAACTATAACAATTTACAACTGCACGAAGAAATTGATTTGCATATTCAAGAATATAAAACCCTAGCGAAGCAATTTAAAGCGCAACTCAAAAATAATGCTGCGCTCAGTGAAAATAATCGAGAATCGAAATTAAGTAACTCTTTTATTCTAACGTCTAAAATTATCGAGATGGAACGAACTGAAGTTTTACAGTTATGGGGCGAAGGAAAAATTTCTCATGTAATAAAAAACAAACTCATTCAGCAATTGGATTTACGGGCAAAACATGTTGCTCGATATGTTTTATAGTCCTTCAGATAATATTTAAATTATTCAGTTTTTTTTGACACAGTGTGAACAGTCTTCTTGATATTCTGTGCTTCTTTTCCCTCCGGAGAATTAGATTTTTGTTTAAAAAACAAATACTCCAAACTAATTTTTACATGTGATTGTGCTTGAAAATCTGCAACTGAAGCTAAAATTTGGTTTTCGATAATTTTAGATTCTGCAATAAATGATTTCATGGATTCCGTACAAACTTTACCAGAAAAATTTCCTGACTCACTATTTTGAATATCATAACATTCCAGTGGCAATTTTTTGTTGCATACTTTTTCAATTTCCTTAATTTTTTCTATAAGAGGTATTAAAATGTCATTAGGAACGTAATAAGAATTCTTTTCTAAACCAACAAAACCAAGATAATCCGTAGTGGATACATTTTCTATTATTTTCTTTAGATAGGGTTGCTTAAATTTTTCTCCGAGATGGCCTAAGTCACATACCATATATTGCCTAAGCATGGAACGGACATCGTCATAACGATGGTAAAATATACAGATATAATCCATATATATTTCCCATTCAAGATGACTGGGCAGAGGGAATATTATATTGAGGACAGTAGTAGCAATAATGAGATCTTTGATATCGGGCCTTAAACCTTCAATCTCCGATTTTGACAGCATTGTTTTTTGCATTACTGCTCTTTGTCTTCGCAATTCTTCTATAATATCGTTATTTTTTAATGCTTCACTTTTAGAAATATAAAAATGAGGTTGTCTCTCTTCGACACCTAGACAAGAAAGGCCAAGCACTCCTTCGAATGTTTGATTTTTTCTTCTAAAAATTACAGAATGAAAGTGAATGCTTAGTAAATCAGGAGATGGAGTGTGGCCTTTTTTTGCTGTAAATTCTAAAACTTGGGCTTTTAAGCTTGCATCATGAATACGGCGATTTAAATCACTCAGAATAATATTTTTCGGCAAGAGCCCTTTATGTATTCCTCCATGGAAATCTCGAACACTATACTCACCGTTCGCCGACAAATATATCGTTTGATCTTGCTTTCCAAATGTTGAGTTTGACATTAAATCAAGCCGATATTCGACCTGTACATTTGACTCTATCCTCAGTAACAATTCTTTAAAAAAGCCACCTAACTTTTTTATTAAATGCGCTATAACTTTTACTAATTCCTTGTCAGTTACTGGCTTATCCTGAAGTATAATGGGTATATCACGTGCCAATACAACGTTACCCGATAATAACGATGAGGGTTGTTTTTCTTCGGCTGTTTCTAACTGATTAACATGATCATCCATCAACATAAATATTCCCTTACAAAAAAATTATACCTCCAAAATCGCTGCTATACCCATGCCGCCCGCCGTACAAATAGAAATGAGCCCGCGTCCCTTGCCTTTTTGGTGCAGCATTTTTGCCAGACTCGCGACAATCCTCGCGCCTGTCGCACCAAAAGGATGTCCTAATGCCACACTTCCCCCTTTTACATTCAATTTAGTTCGATCAATCGAACCTAATGTTTCTGAACGTAAAACACGCTGACAATATTCAGGCGATTCCCAGGCTTTTAACGTACACAAAACTTGCCCTGCGAAAGCTTCATGGATTTCATAAAAATCGAAATCTTGTAGGCTTAATTGATTTCTTTTTAATAATTGAGCGACTGCAATAGTCGGAGCCATAAGTAATCCTTCGCCATGCACAAAATCAACCGCTGCAACTTCGGCATCCACAAAACGCGCCAGCAAAGGAACATTTAAGGCTTTACCTGCTTCTTCACTCACTAACAAAACCGCAGCCGCGCCATCAGTTAATGGACTGCTATTACCCGCTGTCAACGTCCCTTCGCGCGAGCGATCAAAAACCGGCGGAAGCTTACCTAATTTGGCAAGCGATGTATCCGCGCGCAGGGTTTTGTCACGAGATAAACCATGAAATTCAAATACTAAATCGTTATAAAATCCATTTTCATAGGCAGCAATGCCCGTTTGATGACTCTGTAAAGCCAATTGATCTTGTTCTTCCCGCGAAATTTTCCATTCTTTCACCATTTTTTCGCAATGTTGACCCATCGAAAGCCCCGTTCGTGGCTCCACTACCGCGGGAAACTCCAATCGTAAATCTGCCGGTCGGATGGCCAATAATGCTTTCGTTTTTGCTAAAAAACTTTTTTCGCCCCGCATTTTTAAAAGTTTATGCGTCAGTGTTGGTTTAAGAAAAACAGCAATATCACTATTGGTATCTACCCCACCCGCAATCCCCTGCTCAATTTGCCGATTCGCAATTTTTAAGGCAATTTGCCAGGTGGCTTCTAAACTCGTACCACACGCGCGTTGGACATTATAAGCTGGCGTATGCGGATGCAGTGTGGTGCCTAAAACACATTCACGGGCTAAATTCCAATTAGCCGGACCCATCATGACACCGCCTAGTGCAACGTCACCTAATAGCTTGCCATCCAAATGCATGTGATTAATCAGTGTTTGCAGGACGGTTGTCATTAAAGTCTGCGTACTCACGTCACTATAATCGGTCATTGATTTCACGAAGGGAGTACGGGAACCTCCGGCTACATACACGGGACGAGTTTGCATGGATTTCACCTTGAGAGAATAAGAAAGTACATTTTTGCATGGAACAGGAATAAATCCAATTGTGGATATATAGTCCCCGCACTTGCTGAAAACTATTGAATAGTTCGATATACTCTGGAAAATACTCATCAGGGATAATGTCACTGTGCAAACAACCGCGAAAGTCCATTTCTCGCAACAACAGCTCGTGTGCGAAGGCGCATGGAACATTCCCAATATTCCTCAGCTTGAACAATCTTTTAAGGACATAACACTCCCCACTCAAAAAGAAGTCATTATCGATGGCAGTAAAATTACTCAAATGGATACAGCAGGTGCGTGGTTATTATCCCAATGGATTAATGCAAGCAAAGTGCCGGTAAAACAAATTAACTTCTCTGAAAAAACACAAAAATTGCTCGAGCTTGTGCAAAAAAATGTCGTCCCTCTGGATCAAATCCCCCATAACCCAACCTTACCTTGGATTGAACAACTGGGTAAAAATGCTGTCCAACAAGGACAAGAATTTTATGCCTACCTGACATTCATCGGTGAGCTTTCTTTGGAGTTCTTAAGAATTGCCTCTCACCCGACTCATATTCGGTGGAAAGCTTTACTCAGCAGCATTTATAAAACAGGTTACAATGCCTTACCCATTATCAGCTTACTTTCCCTCATGATTGGGATTGTATTGACCTACCAAATGGGCGTGCAATTGCGCAACTATGGCGCCAATATTTTTATTGTCGATTTATTAGGATTGTCTGTATTACGTGAATTCGGGCCGCTCCTGACAGCCATCATGGTCGCCGGTCGGACAGGATCTTCTTTTACAGCTGAGCTCGGCTTAATGAAAACCAATCAAGAAATTAATGCGCTTACCACCATGGGTGTGACCCCTGCCGAATTACTTTTGTTACCGAAAATTATTGGCTTATTTATTGCCCTACCGCTCCTGACCATGTGGGCTGATATCTTTGGCATTATTGGCGGCATGATCATGGCAAAAAATATGCTGGGCATTAACTGGTATGATTTTTTGTATCGTTTTGAAAACCAAATTCCCTTACGTGCCTTACTTATTGGTTTAGGCAAAGCTCCTATCTTCGCGCTCATCATTTCGAGTATTGGCTGTTTTCAAGGTATTTCTGTGAAAGATACAGCCGATAGCATTGGAAAGAACACGACAAAAAGCGTGGTTTATTCGATCTTTTTTATTATGGTCGCGGATGCGATTTTCTCCGTCATTTTTAGTAAGTTAAAATTATGACAGCCACCGCCCAACCGATTATTGAAATAAAGCATTTAAAAACCTATCTCGGCGATAGCTGGGTCCATAAAGATATCAATTTGGAAGTCAAACGCGGCGAAATTTTAGTCATTGTGGGGGGGAGCGGCACCGGTAAAACCGTGTTACTCCATGAAATGCTCGCATTACGTCGTCCTACCTCCGGATCCATCCGGGTTTTTGAGCATGAGCTGACCACTGCCAACTCTGCCACCCTCCTGGCTATTCAACGTCGTTGGGGCGTGCTATTTCAACAAAACGCATTATTCAGTTCACTGAGTGTTTTAGAAAATGTATCTTTTCCGTTAAAAGAACATACAACTCTTGAGGAAAAAACGATTGAAGAACTCAGTTTATTAAAAATTGTATTAGCTGGGCTACCTGCGGATTCTGCGATAAAATACCCCTCCGAATTAAGCGGTGGGATGCAAAAACGTGCAGGCTTGGCCCGCTCGATTGTGCTGGATCCTGAATTACTTTTCTTGGACGAACCCACCGCAGGGTTGGACCCGGGCAAAGTTCTCGCGTTTGATGAACTTATTTTAAACTTGCAGAGTACTATGGGTTTGACTATTGTAATGGTAACGCATGACATTGAAAGCTTGCGCCGTGTTGCAAACCGTGTGGCTTTTTTAGGCGAAGGAAAAGTCTTGGCTGTCGAACCGCCGGAGCAATTGATACAAAATCCCCATCCTTTAATTCAGAAATTTTTTGACAGCGTGAAGGATAATAAGTAATGGACACGAAGGTCAATTATGCACTTGTAGGTACGTTTGTTATCGGTTTGATAGCCGTTGTTGTATTGGCCGTTATCTGGTTATCATCCGGCTTCGGTGGCAAAGAATATTCAACGTATCAAATTAATATGCAAGAAGCCGTTACCGGACTGAGTGTCGATGCGACAGTAGAATATAATGGCGTCAACGTTGGCAATGTGAAAAGCATCAAGCTCCATCGCAAAGATCCTCAGTCCGTCGAACTTCTCATAGACGTGCGAGATGACACGCCCATTACCTTAGGCACCATTGCTACCTTAGGCACACGGGGTTTGACCGGTATTACTTATATTTCGCTAAAAGATAAAGGCGATGATTTACGTCCTTTAAAAACATCAAAGGGTGAGGAGTATCCTATTATTCAAACCTCCCCTTCTTTACTTTTACAGCTCAATACGGGCTTACAAAAATTAACGGAAAGCATCAGCCAAGTCAGTGATTCATTTAAAGGATTATTTGATAAACAAAATCTCCAATCGATCAAAGCTATTTTGCTTAATTTACAAAAAATTAGCGCGACTATTTCTGCCAATAATGAAAAACTCAACTCGATTCTGTTAAACACAAGTTTAGCTACGCAGCGTTTCCCACACATGATGCAAACATTAGAAGCTGAAACCTTGCCAGAAACAAATCGACTCATTGCGAATCTCGGTACTATTACCGATAATTTGAGCGGCATTTCGCAAGAGATACAAGAAAATCCATCCGTGTTACTTCGCGGCAAAAAGCCGCAACCATTAGGGCCAGGTGAATGAAAAAAACAACTTATTACGGTTTATTCATTGCGATCTGTCTTTCGTTATTGGCTGGTTGCAGCATTTTATCGCCAGTATCCGGTGATCAAAACCACTATGTTTTAAATAAATTGCCACCAATACCTGCAAAAAAAACACCACATCCTGTCACCTTATTGGTTGCACGACCGGATGCAACCGTTTTTTATAAAACAAATCAGATGGCTTATAGTACGCATCCTTATCAAATCGCTTATTTTGCAAAAAATGTTTGGGCAACTTCGCCAACTGACATGCTGCAATCGTTGATAATCCAATCGCTACTCAATACGCACTATTACCATGCGGTTATTCCACCTGGTGTGAGCGCACGTTATGACTATGTGCTTAATACGCAAGTCGAAAAATTATTACAAGATTATACTGCTTCGCCGGGTATGCTACGCCTAATCGTCAAAGCAGAAATCGTGCGCATGGCAAATTATAAAATTGTTGCCAGTAAACAATTCGTGGTTAACGTACCTATTTCGCCCACCTCACCTTGTGGAGGGGTAGTTGCAGCAAATAAAGCGACAGCCGATATGTTGCGTCAACTCACGGATTTTTGTTTAGACCATACTTAATTAAAAAGGACCTTAAAATGAAATTGTACTTTTCACGAGGAGCGTGCTCACTCGCCGTGCGAATTATTTTAAACGAACTCCATATCCCTTGCGAGTATGAAGCGGTCAATTTAAAAACCAAACAAACCGAAAGCGGTGCGGATTTTTATAAAATCAATCCCAAAGGTGCTGTTCCCGTTTTAGAATTTGATGATAAAAGTATACTGACTGAAAATGCAGCGATTCAGCAATATTTAGCTGATTCAAAAAAAGCGGATCTGTTATTACCGCCCGTGGACCAAATGCCTCGTTATCATGTGATTGAATGGCTGAATTTTGTTGCAACTGATTTGCATAAAGGGTTTGGGCCTTTCTTTAATCCAGCTATTCCAAACAGCGTTAAAGATGAAGTTTTTCGTCCTACCTTGATCAATAAATTAAAATTAGTGGAACAACAACTGACGAAAAATAAATTTTTGACCGGTGATCATTTTACTTTACCAGATGCTTATTTATGCGTTATTTTAAACTGGCTGCCTACGGCTGAAATTGATATAAATAATTTCCCAATGACTACAACCTATTTTGCCGCGCTTAAACAACGTGAGTCGGTGATGAAATCGTTTAAAGAAGAAGGTTTACTAAGAGAAAAAACTTAATTTGGGCAGACATCCTGGTGGACACGCTGCGCTTTGCCCACCCTACATTTTATTAGTTAATTTATGCAAAACGACATTTTTCTTCCTTGGCCACCGCCCTATGCGATCAAACGACATCCTCGTACGAAACGAGTCAAGTTAAAAATATCCGCAAAAAAAGGCTTGGAATTACTTCTTCCACCGAATTTTAGCCTTAAAAATATTCCCGCTATTTTAGCAGAACATGAAAAATGGATTAAAAAGCAATTACTCGAATTAGCAACTCAGGATCACCCTGAATCTGATACCTTACCCGATGAAATTTCTTTGCAAGCACTGAATCAGGTATGGTCTATTGAGTATGTTGCAAGCAACATACCTTTGCGACTCATTTCACGTCCTCATCAACATCTGGCGATGATGGGGAAAATTCAAGATACAAAAATTTGCAAAAAATTATTAGGGATGTGGGTCAAAAAAATGGCTCAGCATTATTTGCCCATTAAATTAAAAGAACTGAGCTTAAAGATGAATTTATCATATCAAAAAGTCAGCGTGCGGGGGCAACAAACTCGCTGGGGAAGTTGTTCTAGAGATAAAACGATTAGCTTAAATTATAAATTACTTTTTTTACCCCCTCATTTAATGGAACATATCCTTATTCATGAATTATGTCACCTCGTGCAATTGAATCATTCTGAAAAATTTTGGCGGTTGGTTGCCAAGTTTGATCCCAACTGGCAGGAACATCGACAATTGTTAAGAACAATGAATCAACTTGTGCCCAGATGGGCTGAGTAGCTAAAGCATCACTTGTTGGGGCATGGCGCGCCACACTACTGTCCGGTTAATCAGTCTCTTTTTGCACCAAAATACGGCTTAGATCGCCTTCCCCTGCTGGGAAGGCGATCTAAATGTATGCATTGTATAAAACATCAACTGATTAACCGGACACTAGTGTGGCGCGCCATGCCCGGCGGCTTCAACTAGATATGCGGCTCGGGCACGGCACGCCGTGCCCCTACAAAAACAGATTTATGCAAAGATGAGTAAGTGATTGAATTAGGGCGAACCCTCCCTTAGAATGCGAACAAATAATTATCTATAAGAATCCCATGATTAGTTTACGCAACGTCACCCTGCGCCGTGGCACCAGCATCTTGCTTGATAATGTTAATTGGACTATTTATCCCAAACAACGCATTGGGCTGATTGGTTCGAATGGCTCTGGAAAATCGAGTTTGTTCGCTATGCTCTTAAATAAATTGCATGCCGATCAGGGAGATGTGGATATTTCGCGCAATCTTGTCTTAGCCCATGTGGCACAAGAAACGCCGGCGTACGAAAAATCAGCCCTGGATTATGTGTTAGATGGTGACACAAAGCTGCGTGACTTAGAACAAGAACTCTCTATCGTCGAACAAGAAAACGACGGCCATAAAATGGCTGAACTGTATGATCAATTAAGTAAAATTGATGCCTACACTGCACCTGCCCGCGCGGCACAATTGCTTTCCGGTCTTGGTTTTAGCACAGAAGAACAACAAAAATCCGTGAGTGCTTTTTCCGGTGGTTGGCGAGTACGTTTGAATCTTGCACAAGCATTGATGTGCCCCTCTGATATTTTACTATTGGATGAACCCACCAACCATCTTGATCTCGATGCGGTAATTTGGCTGGAACAATGGTTAATGAAATATCCGGGTACCTTGCTTATTATTTCTCATGACCGTGAATTTTTGGATCATATTGTTCAGAATATCGCTTACATCGCTCATCAACAATTGGAAATTTATTCCGGTAATTATTCTACGTTTGAAAAAACACGCGCCGCCAAAATTTTGTTACAACAAGCAGCGTATGAAAAACAACAAAAGCACCTGGCTCACATGCAAAGTTTTGTTAATCGTTTTAAAGCGCTCGCAAGCAAAGCACGCCAAGCACAAAGTCGCATGAAAGCCATTGAACGATTGGAATTAGTGAATGCTGTGCAAATGGAATCGCCTTTCCATTTTCATTTTCGTGAACCTTTGAAATGTCCCAATCCTTTATTAACCCTGGACGACGCCAGCATTGCTTATGGAGACAATATCGTTTTAACCGATTTAGGATTGAGTATTGGTCCTCAAGATCGCATTGGGGTTTTAGGGCCCAACGGCGCAGGAAAATCAAGCTTAATAAAATTATTAGCTGGCGAACTCGCGCCTACTACGGGTATACGACAAGGCAGCTCTGGCCTTAAAATAGGTTATTTCGCACAACATCAAGTCGATCATTTAAATTTGCAAGAAACCCCGCTTAATCATTTACGTGACTTAGCACCGAGCACGCCCGATCAAGAATTAAGAACATTTCTTGGAACGTTTGGTTTTGTCGGCAATGAAGTATTTGAGTCCATAAGAAATTTTTCGGGCGGCGAAAAATCCCGCTTGGCGCTGGCTTTGTTAATCTGGCAGCGACCCAACTTATTACTACTCGATGAACCGACCAACCATTTAGATTTAGAAATGCGTAATGCATTAAGCATGGCATTACAAGAATATGAAGGTGCCATGCTACTTGTTTCGCATGATCGTTTTCTGATACGCGCAACGGTCGATCAATTGGTTTTAGTTGCACAAGGAGAAATGAAACCTTTTACCGGGGACATGAACGAATATGAAAAATGGTTGTTGGATTACAGGCGTCAGCTCGATCGATCCGCTAAATCTAACGCCCCAAATAAAGATCAACGGGAACTGCGTAAATCAATCGAACAAAAAATAAAAGAGTGTGAAAAACAGTTGGAAAAACTGCAAACTGAACTGAAAAAAATCGAGGCCATTTTGTCAGGCTCTGATCCTTATCAACCCCATAATTCTTCTGAATTAGAGAAACACTTGCAAAAACAAGCTCAATTAAAACAAGAATTGCAAGCATGCGAAGAAACGTGGCTGCACGCGTGTGAACAACGAGATCAATTAAAAATATGACGAATTTGATTACTTTAGATAATATATCACTCGCATTTGGTTTAGATGTTTTGTTAGACCATGTCAAATTGCAAATCAGTAGCGGTGAAAGAGTGTGTTTAATTGGCCGCAATGGCGCAGGCAAATCTTCTTTAATGAAAATCATTGAAGGCGTGCAACCAGCCGATAGTGGTACAATTTGGCGAAAACCTGCCTTACGAATGGCACGATTAGCACAAGAATTACCACAAAATACAACCTTAACGGTTTATGAATTTGTTGCAAGTGGCTTGGCTGAAACCGGAAAATTGCTAGCGGATTATTATGCCGTCACGCATCGTTTATCCCAAGATTATACCGATAGTGATTTGAAAAAGTTAGAATCCCTACAACAGGCCATTGATAGCCAAAACGGTTGGCATTTTGAAAATACCATCAGCACGACGTTAGAACGATTAGCACTGCTTCCCGATCAACGTATTGCCGATCTATCCGGCGGTTGGCAGCGTCGTGCTGCGTTAGCAAAAGCCCTGGTGACAGACCCTGAATTGCTCTTACTTGATGAGCCCACTAACCATTTAGATATTGAAGCGATTCAATGGCTAGAAGAAGAGTTGATGCATTATGCGACCGGCTTAATTTTTATTACCCACGACCGGGCATTATTGCAACGATTGGCAACACGCATTATTGAACTGGACCGCGGTCAATTAACTTCTTGGCCTGGAGATTATGAGAATTTCTTGCGGCGTAAAGAAGAAATGCTACATGCAGAAGCACAACAAAACGCAGTCTTTGATAAAAAACTCGCACAAGAAGAAAAGTGGATCAGACAAGGTATTAAAGCACGCCGAACACGGAATGAGGGTCGAGTTCGCGCCTTAAAAGCCTTACGTAACACGCGTGCTGAGCGGCGTGAGTTGCAAGGCAAAGCCAGTTTTGATTTGCAAGCCGCAGAAAAATCAGGACAATTAGTGGTTGAAGCCCAGCACATTTCACAAGTTTATCAAGATAGAAAAATTATTGATGATTTTTCGGTCCGTATTATGCGAGGTGATCGCATTGGTCTAATTGGCCCGAACGGAGTTGGCAAAAGTACTTTGTTAAATATTTTGCTAGGCAAAATTCCACCGCAGCAAGGTACGCTTAAAATTGGCACTAAATTACATATTGCGTATTTCGATCAATTACGTGCAGCGTTGGATCTTGAAAAATCCGTTATGGACAATGTCACTCACGGTGGTAGTGACATGATAGAATTCAATGGCAGCAAACGCCATGTCATTAGTTATCTCAGTGATTTTCTATTTACACCGCAACGCGCCATGACCCCCGTCAAAGCATTATCAGGTGGAGAATGTAATCGTTTGCTACTCGCCCGTTTATTTAGCCAACCCACTAATTTGCTCGTGTTGGATGAACCGACAAATGATTTGGACATTGAATCATTAGAATTGTTGGAAGAATTATTGAATGATTATTCAGGCACCTTATTACTGGTCAGTCATGACCGTGCTTTTTTAGATAATGTTGTCACGAGTACCTTAGTTTTCACCGGAAACGGGGTAGTGGAAGAATATGTCGGTGGCTATCAAGATTGGTTACAACAGCGAAAAATAGCTCCTTCTGCTGCGCCTGTAATAAAAACAGCACCTGTTGAAAAAATCGCGTCCGAAAGACCAAAACAAAAATTAAGTTATAAAGAACAAAAAGAATTAGATGAATTGCCTAAACAAATTGAAAAATTAGAAGCAGAACAAGTCGCGTTACAAGAAAAGGCTGCTGATCCCGCATTTTATCAACAAGATGCGAAAATCATTGCAGAAACTATGGAAAAGCTTCAGGCATTATCTACTCTCCTTGAAAAAGCCTATGCAAGATGGAATGAATTGGAATAATTAAATTAGCAAAAAGATTGCGGGGTAGACAAAGCCCAGCGTGCCACCATTTCTTAAGTAAGAGCTTGATTGTGGATGTGTTAAAAATGGACAATTATCATTAGGATAGGATATTGCAATGGAGACAGAGGAGAGTTAGCTTAACAAAGTGGCACTTGAACGAAGCTTCCGTATAATATTTCTGATAATAAGGATACTCAGAAATTATTATTAATTTCTAGGTTTTACACTTTGTACCAAATGCATCAAGTAAGGAAAAAGACACTCTTTTTGCGCAACAACTGGAGGCTTGAAAAATTTTGATCGTAGTTTTTTTCTCAATTTAGGTATTTTAAATATTTGAGAATTTGTCTTTAACAAAATTTCAGCAGAATTTAAATTGTCTTCTCCTGTTTTAACTTCACCATCAAAAATGATTAATTTATTTTTAGTATCAGTTGATTTTATTTCTGAAATATTTTCAATTGTAAGGTGTTTTCTATTAGTAAAAATTTCCTCATACTGTTCTTCACTTAATTTTTGAACAAACTGATGTGTTTTCTTTCTAATTTTTTCTCTTTTGTTATTAATTTTATTATTTATAAATTTACTTTTGTTATCTTTTTGTAAATGGCCAGCAAGATAATCTTTCAATAATTGAGAATCATTTCCCATGCAAACATCATCAACTAGGTTAATTTTTTCTTGCAGAAGATCTGTAGATTGCATATTTCTTAATAAAGGTCCAAACTTCGCTGGAAATTTTTCAATAGGTATCACTACAAGATTATTATCATCAGCAGATTTATGATTCTTTAAGCCATCCAAAATAGTATAAAGATCGAGAATTTTTGCAAGACGGTAAGCATGGTCTAAAGCAAACGTGGCACAATTATGCCAATCTTTTTGAATATACCCTAAACTAAAGTACACAACAGATTCTGGAAAAATAGGGCGAATCCAAGATAATGCTTCTGAAAGTTTGTATTGAGTGCCGGCTGCGTCTAGTAAAAAAAATTCAAACTTACCTGCTTTTACATTGACATCCACTACAGACCAATGTCCCTCTTCTCTGTAAATGATTTGAAAGCGGGCTTTACCTTTTTGATCCCTGAGTTTTATTATTTCTAAAGATACAAAAAAAACGGGGAGCTCAGCATAATCTAATATATAGCAATTAAAATCTAGATTTTTAGCTTTTCGGCGCATTTTTTTCAATGCAACAGCAAGTACAACCTCAGCTTGTGAATAATACTCACTGTCGTAGTGGCTTAATGTTTCTGTAGCATCTAATTTTGTAATATGTGATTTCAAGCTATTTCCTGCCCAATGCTGTACTGAAGAATTTTATGTATACATAATTGTTTAGTATCTTATTAAATTGGCCTTAAAAAAGCTCTTAAATTTATATTTTTTTAAATGCTATTAAAATAAATAAGATACATTATATTTTGAAGCTCGCATTTAAACCGCTTGATTATATGCAATAGTATATTTGCTATTGTCTATGTGGACAATTTACGAAAAGAAAACTCTCCTTAAATCCCTTAAGTTAATTCCAAAAACATCTTTGCAGGGGACAAAATTTTTTTGCAAAGCCCAGGGCATGGCACTCCATGCCCCTACACCTTTATCTTCGAACGTAGGGGCACGGCGTGCCGTGCCCTTGCGATATTGATAGAATTTTTGTCCCCTGCGGAGAAAACTCCTCTCCGTACACGACAAAAATTTTTATTGTTTATAAATCACGGCTTTTGTAGGGGCGGACCCGCGTGTCCGCCCGGCGGCTTTCCCTGTAAAGTCAG